>JANMEE010000005.1:0-4164 GCA_031376645.1 Dolichospermum sp. OTE_75_concoct_329_sub
AGCGTGAAAATTTCCACAAACCATTTTCAATGTCATTCCCGCTTTTGCGGGAATGCATATTGTCTTATGGAACATAAATAATTTCTGGATTCCCCTTCCCCGTTTTCACGGGGACAAGCTTCAGGGGAATGACATGAAAACAGGATCAATCATTCTATGGAGTTCTCTAAAGTAGACTAAAGATTTTCGGGATATTCAGTCATCTTCAGATGACTTTTGCTATTAGACTGGGAATTCATTCCCAGGCGGGCTATGGGTTTTACGTTAAGTTGACACCAATGAGCAGTGCTAAACCCCTACAAATCTAGGTTTTTCGTAATTTTGTAAAAGTCCATGTCTCAACCGTGTTTAGTATAAATTAGGAAGACAGAGAATTGATTCCCTGTCTTCCAGCTAAAGTTCGTTTTAATTGAACAAGAAATTACCACCAAAGAGGTTTAAATTCACATCAGCAGCAATAAAGCCAGTTGTACCTGATAAAGTCACTAATAACTGACCAGTTGCAAAACCAGTATTGCCACCAATACCATCACTAACTCGTACTAATGTAAAAGTGCCTGATGTGATCACATCAAGGTTAGTAATACCTGTGAAATTCAGTTTATCGCCACCGACACCACGCACAAATTGATAAAGTGTGTCTGCACCATCACCAGAAGCATAGTTAACGATATCCACAGCCGCATCATTTAAACCTAAATACAGTTTATCGTTACCAAGACCACCAATGAGGGTATCTGCACCTGCACCACCGTTGAGGTTATCATTGCCTAACCCACCAGTCAGGATATTAGCGGCGGTATTACCTGTGAGGGTATTATTGAGAGTGTTACCAGTACCATTAATGGCAGTTGTCTCTTGTAAAGTCAGGTTTTCTAGATTATTGCCTAATGTGTAAGTGATGGTGCTGAAAACAATATCAGTTCCGGCACTAGCAGCTTCAGTGATGCTATCTAGGGCATTATCCACATAATAGGAGTCATTACCCAAACCACCAATCATGGTATCAGCACCTGCTTTACCATTAAGGATGTTATTACCGCTATTGCCCGTGAGGGTATTATTTAAGGTGTTGCCAGTGCCATTAATTGCAGTTGTGCCGGTTAAGGTGAGGTTTTCCAGATTGGCTTTTAAAGTCCAAGTGATGGAAGATTCAACCGTATCAATACCTTGATTGAAACTTTCAGCAATGACATCACCAACATTGTCTACCACATAAGTGTCATTGCCACCACCACCAATTAATAAATCTATACCTGCACCACCATTGAGATAATCATTACCACTACCTCCGGTTAAATCATCTTCTCCATTTCCTGATTTAATCCAATTATTGCCAGATGTGGCGTAAAAACTGACTGTGCCATTAAATAGACTTAAATCAAACTGTTCAAAACCGATTGCAGTTGTTCCAGGAAGATTATTTAATTGATTGATGCCATCGTTGGGAGTAATGACGATACTATCATCAACTGTCCCATCGGTGATTATGAGTTTGTCAATTCCTGTATTACCTTTGAGGGTGTCGTTTTGTTGCAGGTTGGTAAAGGTGCTGGTGATGTTGTCATTGCCACCTTGAGCATCTATGATGTCTTTTTCGGGTGTGGTGGTGAAGTTTTCGTTATTGACTGTCCCTGTGATGATGTTATCTAGGTCATTGATGTTGATGGTAAATTGTTTCTCAAAGGATAACCCACCTTGGTCTGTGGTTTTGACGCGAACGCTGTAACTGTTTTTGGTTTCGTAGTCAAATACAGAATTGGTTGTGAGTTGATTATTGGTAATGGAAAATAAACTATTATCCGTTGCACCTGTTCCTGTAACTAAGCTATAGGTAAAGGTGTTTCCTGTATCTGGATCTGTGGAGGTCAAATTGCCAACAATTTCATTAATAGGTTGGTTTTCGGCAATATTGCTGTTAGATAAAGTGAGGTTTGTAGGTGCTTGATTAGTGGGTAAATTAGTAAATTCACTCACATCAATAATCTTTAAGCCACCACTAAAATCAGCAACATAAGCGTAGTTGCCTACTACTTGCACACCTGTAGCATTGCCAGAAGTATCATAATTGCCCTTGAGAGTGGGTGTTAAAGGGTTGCTGATGTCGATTATTTGTAGTCCTGAATCACCATCAGCTACATAAACGTAGTTGCCTACTACTTGCACACCTGTAGCCCAGCCAGAAGTATTATAATTGCCCTTGAGAGTGGGTGTTAAAGGGTTGCTAATGTCGATTATTTGCAGTCCTGAACCCTCATTAGCAACATAAGCGTAGTTGCCTACTACTTGCACATCTTGAGCATAGCCAGAAGTATTGTAATTGCCCTTGGGAGTGGGTGTTAAAGGGTTGCTGATGTCGATTATTTGCAGTCCTGAACCACCAGCAACATAAGCGTAGTTGCCTATTATTTGCACACTAGAAGCAGAAACGGAAGTAAAATAATTGACCTTGAGAGTGGGTGTTAAAGGGTTGCTGATATCTATGATTTGCAGTCCTGAACCACCATCAGCTACATAAGCGTAGTTGCCTACTAATTGTACATCTAGAGCATAGCCAGGAGTATTATAATTGCCCTTGAGAGTGGGCGTTAAAGGGTTGCTGATGTCGATGATTTGCAGTCCTGAATCACTATCAGCAATATAGGCATAGTTGCCTACTACTTGCACATCTTGAGCCAAGGCAGAAGTGTTATAATTGCCCTTGAGAGTGGGTGTTAAAGGGTTGCTAATGTCGATGATTTGCAGTCCTGAATCATAATCAGCAACATAGGCGTAGTTGCCTACTACTTGTACACCAAAAGCATAGCCAGAAGTATCATACATTCCCACTAATGTGGGTGCAAATACTCCTTGGTAGGTGTTTAAGGTGTTTGCATAAAAAACAAGAGAAGTCCCATGATTTTCAGGAATATTAACCTCTAACTCCCAGTTTCCCCCTAAAGCTGCATTTCCCGTTTTTGTTGCAGACGCGCTAATAGTTGCGTTGGTAATCTCATGTAACTTACGAATAAACTCTTCCCCAGCATCCCCCGCAGCGACGTTACAACCATAGAGTAAAATATTCTCGCTTTGCCAACGCTGCAATAATTCAGCATATTCACTGATATTATCTAAATTCAGTTGACCATTTCCTAAATACAAACATCCCGGAGAACCGTGAGAAACGATGTGAATGCTGGTAATTTGGGGATGTTGTTGTAAAAAGTCCGTAATTTCCTCAATTCCGTTTTGATTTGGGGAAAGAATAACCGTTTCTACACCTTCAATAACTCCCGTCCGTAGGGTTTGATAGTCGGAAACAGAAGCATCAATAAAGACAAGAGTTGTCGCGGTTTGACTGAGAAAAGAGTTGCTAAACATATTTTTTTTCTTTTCACTTGGTAAATAAGCTTTCACACCCGCCCGGAAAAGTGCGTTGAAACGCACTCTGATGACATTGAAATCAAAAATTATCCTATTTCTCGAAAAAATACCGCCAAAATAGTCGGTTTTAACCGACTTGAGCTATTAGACAGGGAATTTATTCCCTGGCTCAAGTCTCTGATGACATCGAAATCAAAAATTATCCTATTTCTCGAATAAATACCGCCAAAATAGTGGGTTGAAACCGACTTGAGCTATTAGACAGGGAATTTATTCCCTGGCTTGAAGGTATTTGACACTATTGAGCAATGCTAAACCTTTACAAATTCTTATCCAAACAGGTTAAGTATGTATATGATGGTAAGATGTGTTATTTATAAACACAACCGTGATCTTTTAGTTATAAATAATCTTTTTGTAACACATACCTTAACTCACTTATGTGACATATTCTAAATTCACAAAAAAACAACGAACTCTTGGCTTTATAAGAGACTAGGCTGAAAACGACCCAGGTTGGGACAGTCTACCACTTCTTCTAACATACCTCTAAGATACAAGACTGGGTTGTTCGCGTTAGCGTTGCGGAGCAATTAGCATGAAACCCAACATAAGCGTTGGGTTGCGCTGTCGCTTAACCCAACAAAGCAGGAAATGGACAAGGTATTGAAAAAAGATACCCGATTTCTTTCAAGAGTCGGGTATCTAAGAGGATGTTTGAAAAGTATTCAATAAAACCAATAATCTCCAAAAACTTAACCCCCCTACCCCCCTTCCCTACGTTAGCGCAGCGTGCCGAAG
>JANMEE010000006.1:0-24091 GCA_031376645.1 Dolichospermum sp. OTE_75_concoct_329_sub
TCGTAGGTAAAATAAAGATTAGCAAGTTTGCTATCACCGTAAGCCGTCCATTGGGCATAATTTCTCTTTTCCCAATTCAAATCATCAAAATCTATTTTGCCAAAATTATGTGCGCCGCTGGAAACATTGACAATTCGTGAAGCTTTGGTGCTAATCAAAAGTTCTAAAAGTTGTCCCGTCAAAGCAAAATGTCCGAGATGATTAGTTCCAAATTGTAATTCAAAACCGTCTGTAGTTTTTGCATAAGGGGAAATCATCACACCCTCATTATTAATCAATAAATCCCACCGCAACTCTAGAAACTTCCCTTGGTACTATCACTCTTGAGCTATTCACCGACGTTATGCCGATAACAGCGGGAAATTTCATCAAATTGGACAAAAGTGGGTTTTATGATGGTCTGCATTTCCATCGTGTAATTAAAAATTTCATGGTGCAGTTTGGTTGTCCTCACAGTAAAGATCCTAGCTCTCCTCGTGCGGGAACAGGTAATAGTCCTGATGGGTGCATTCAAGATGAGCGATGTATTAAAAGCCATTGAAACTACCCCAACGGGATCAGGTGATCGCCCCAAAACACCTGTTAAAATGATCAAAGTGACTATCCACGAATAAAATCAAGGATTTAGTGCGGAGGTTTCTCCGCATACCGCTATCTTCAGGTAAAATTCCCTGTTTCTCATGAAAGAACTCCACAGAAAAACTAATCTGATCAAACAAACTAATCTTGTGTTTCTTCTTCCGTAAAAATAGGAGGCCATAATTCAGAAACAGCTAATTCCCAACCAGGAAAAAGTTCTGGTAAAGTTAAAATATCGCCATTGATCAAAACAGTTGGTTCACCTTGATGACGATAAACTGTTACTGTTTCTTCATCAGGATCAATTAAAATTCCAACAATTGCACCTAACTCTACAAAGTTGAGAATTTTAGTAACTAAAGGTTTAATTCTATCACTTTGAGATTTAATTTCTACTACTAAATCTGGTACAAGTTCGCCAAAATAACGGGGACTTTGACGCAGACGTGCAGCCCGAACAAAAGAAACATCTGGTGCAGTGAGGTTGCTATCAGGTAAAATGAAACCACCAGCAGAATCAAATACTCTTCCTAAACGACGGGGATTTACCCAAGCGAAGAGAAAAGCAATTAAACGACTGCTAATTTCACTAGAGACAATATCCGAAGGACCCACGATAGAAATTCTCCCGTTTGTTAATTCAACATCGTAATCTAAACCAGCTTCACTAAAAGCGGTTTGGACTTGTTCTACATCTTTGATTGTCATAATTAACATAAAATCATCCTCCTAATATACAAAGTTTGGGTAATTAAAACAAACACAATTTGATTTTAAATTTCATTAAATTGTATCTGGATCAATATTTAACTCTCTCAATTTTGCGGCTAACCTTTGAGATTTTTCATTTGATATTTTCGCTCTTTCTGCTTCTATTGCTGCTCTTATTGCTTCCATATCTGCGCTTTCTTCCGGTGTAGGAACTAAAACTGCTGATGATGTAAAATATCTTAATAAACCCTCATAAATTCCTAAATATAACCCCAATTCTTGACTCCATAAATGTCCTTTTTCGTTAGGTTTTAAGGGTTGATATTTGCCACTGATTAAATTAAATCCTGCAAATTCTAATGTATAAGGATCAAACCAAAAATAATCAGGTGTACGGAAAGTATCTTGATAAAGTAGTTTTTTAGTTTCTCTATCAGTTTTAGCTGTAGTTGGTGACAGAATTTCGACAATGACATGAGGATATTTGCCATTTTCTTCCCACACTACCCAACTTTTTCTAGTTTTTCTTTCTGTTCCTAAAACCACGAAAAAATCTGGACCTCTCACATCTTCTGATTTCTTTTGATGAGGACTATAGTAAATACTTAGGTTTCCTACAGCATAAAAATCAGTTCTCTCTTTCCATAACCATTTGAGTGATTTTATTAAGAGCATTATTTGTTCGAGATGCAGTTCTGTTTCCACGGGAGGTTCATCACTATATAGGTCACTGGGTGGAAAAATGATATCTTCTGATATATCTTCTAAGGTGTTAGTTTGTAATTCCAGTGCTTGAGTAATCATCATGATATGATACCAAGTAATTATTTGTTCATTGTAGCATTAATTGTCAGAAATGGCTTACGCCACGCTTCGCTATCAGGATATTCAGGATGTAAGGATTTACAGGATTTTATTTATGATTTTATATTATTTAAGTGATCAGTGATAATTTCTAAAATTACTTGCTCAATATCCGGAATTTTAGATGGGATGATTTGATCTTGAATATGCTTATGATCTGCATAACCCAAGTCAGGTTTGTGTTTTGCATTATCGTAGCGAAATATGGCGTTGCTGAAACCAAGTATGAATTTAGATGTAGAGACGTTCCATGGAACGTCTCTACAAAGGTCTTGAACATATGCAAAATTATTTTCATCCCTAAAATCAGCAACGCCATTTTTTCTTTATTTTTATCTCTCCAGACCAATTGACATATTCTTCGTCCCCTCCTTCCAGGTCTTCTGCTGTCCAATGAGTGAAGAAAAACTCAGATGAAATTTGATATTTTGTTTCAAATTCCATTAACGATTTGTTAGTTTTTGCTAGTGAACGTTGCAGGCTTTTGATCTCTGATTCAGGAACTAGCGCTGCTGCAAGCAGTTCATGTTTTTTGTGGAAGTCTCTAAGCTGTTACGCAGCTAGATTTGATCATCCTAATTTAGTAGGGGTAATTTATGAATTATCCCTACAGACTTACTTTTTTTAACCTAATTTTCTTAATTATGATTTCCAGCGAACAAACAAATATTCCCATTGATTCTCGAATTAATCGCGCTACCCAACTGATTGGCGTAAATAAACTGGAAGAAGCAGAAGCTCTATGTAAACAAATTGAGCAGGAGAAAAAAGATGATCCTTTTTTACTTCACACTCTGGGATTAATTGATTATATGCGTCAGAATTATCCCCAAGCAATTGATAAATTTAAACGTTCTCTTGCCAAAGTTACCACTAATGTGAACTTCTACACTAACTTGGCAGAAGCACTCCGTCGAAATGGACAAAATCAAGAGGTATTAGCTTATTTTCAGGAAGCATTATTGGTTGATCCTAATTTTCCCAAAGCCCATTTAGGATTAGCTAATACATTAATTGAACTTAAACGTCATCAACAAGCAATCACTCGGTTTCAGTTTTTGATTAAGTTATATCCTGATTTTGCCCCGGCTTATCACTATTTAGGTGTAATGTTAACTAGCTTAGAACGTTACAAAGAAGCAATTCCTTTGATTCGTAAATCTATAGCATTGAAAGAGGATTATTATGAAGCTAAATTTAGTTTAGCTAATGCCCTAGAACACGAAGGAAAAATTGATGAAGCAATCGCAATTTATCGCCAATTATTAGAAATAAATCCTAGAGATTCATCAGTGCATAATAATTATTCTAATCTGTTAAGAAGTTTGGGATTTTTAGAAGAAGCAGAACAGCATTTAACTGAAGCTTTGAAATATAATCCTAATCATTTATCTGCTTATTTTAATCGTTTAGGAAAGGCTTTGAGTAAAGAAGTTACTCCTGATGAAATCCAAAATTTAGAACGGTTGTTATTAAACAAAAACACCAACGAAGAAGATCGCAGTAGCATCCATTTTACTTTAGCGAAATACTATGACGCTAAAAAAGATTATGAAAAGGCTTTTCCCCATTTTGAACAAGGTAATAATATTGATCACCGCAAAGAGGCTTATGATCCGGAAACTCAAGCCAAGATTACTTCTATTTTAATGTCTTTCTTTAAGCGAGAGTTTTTTGCTCAACATCCTCATTTTGGCAGTGAATCGGAACTACCTGTGTTTATTTTTGGGATGCCCCGTTCTGGTACAGCTTTGGTAGAGCAAATTATTTTTTACCCAAGTAACCTATAAAAGAATATCTTGGTTATATACTGATATTGGACGGGAGACTTTACGCAAAGGTTTACAAAGAACACAAAAATTATATCCGTTTTCTATTGATGCAATTGTACTTTTACCCGATCATTTTCATTGTATCTGGAGTCTTCCCGAAGGTGATAGTAACTATCCCATTCGTTGGCGTTATTTAAAAAGTTTTGTTACTCGAAGTTGTGGACATAAACTACAAATTTCCACAGAAATTAGCTTATCTCGTAAAAACCGTCAAGAAAAGAATTTATGGCAAAGACGTTATTGGGAGCATTTAATCAGAGATGAAAAAGATTTTAGTAATCACTGTGATTACATTCATTATAATCCAGTAAAACATGGTTTATGTGAATCGCCTAAAAGTTGGCAATTTTCTAGTTTTCATCGTTTTGTGAAAAAAGGGATTTATCCTCAGGATTGGGGTGCAAATGAATCTTTAAATATTCCTGAAAATATTGGACATGAATAATATAAATCTATTTGTAGGGTGCGTCAGATTTTTAATTTATCTTTTTTTACTAGGTTCATCTGTCTGACGCACTATTTGTAGGGTGCGTCAGATTTTTAATTTATCTTTTTTTACTAGGTTATCTGTCTGACGCACTATTTGTAGGGTGCGTCAGATTTTTACTTTATCTTTTTTTACTAGGTTATCTGTCTGACGCACTATTTGTAGGGTGCGTCAGATTTTTACTTTATCTTTTTTTTACTAGGTTCATCTGTCTGACGCACCCTACTATTTAGTCTAAAAAATTAAAATTAAAAAAGTTATCCCATTTAACCAAATCACCAAACATCACAAATTCACAACCATCTCAAAATCAAACAGAATCAGACCTTTACTACTTGCAGTTATCCACAAACAATGTTATTGTTAAACATAATAAATTACATTTAGTCTAAAAATTCAACTCTCTTAATTCCTCAACCAAAAGACCTCAATTCAACGCACCTTTCCACCAACATGACCAAGTTCGGAGTAATCCCAAGAGTGCATTTGACGGAAAGGAAGACCCATTTTTTGGAAAACATACTTCTCTTTCACACCGGAAGCAACTAAGTCAGGCTTCAATGCTTTGATAAATTCTTCAAACTCATACGCGGTAACGTCGTCATAAACGATTGTTCCGTTTTCGATGTAGTTGGTAGTACGTTTATAGTCGTCATTATGAGCGAACTCATAACCTGTACCAATCATCTTCATTCCTAAATCTTGAAAAGCGGGAACAACGTGACGGGGACGTAAACCACCAACCATCATTGCAACTGTCTTACCTTCCAAACGGGGGCGATATTGACCAACAATCGCATCCATTGTGGGTTGGTATTTAGCAATTACTTTTTCAGCATTTGCTTGAATCTTCGCATCAAACTTAGAAGCGATTTCACGTAAAGATGCTGCAATCTTGGTAGGTCCAAAGAAATTATATTCTAACCAGGGTATACCATAAGCCTCTTCCATGTGTCTGCTGATGTAGTTCATCGAGCGGTAACAGTGGATAAGGTTCATCTTCACGTTGGGGGTCATCAACATTTCGTTGATTGTACCGTCACCAGACCATTGAGCAACAACGCGTAAACCGATTTCTTCTAACAAAATCCGGCTCGCCCAAGCATCACCACCGATGTTGTAGTCACCAATGATGGCTACGTCATAAGGAGTGCCTTCAAACTTCAATGTACCGTCTTTCTTGGCTTGATCTGCTCTGGGGAATACCCAATCACGAATCATGTCATTAGCGATGTGGTGTCCTAAAGACTGAGACACACCACGGAAACCTTCGCAACGGACAGGAATAACTGGCTTACCGATGGTTTTGGATGTTTTTCTAGCTACTGCTTCGATGTCATCCCCAATCAAACCGATAGGACATTCAGATTGAATAGAAACCCCACGGTTTAAAGGGAATAATACGTCTAATTCTTCAATTAATTTAGTGAGTTTCTTGTCACCACCAAACACGATGTCGCGTTCTTGGAAGTCGGAGGTGAAGTTCATAGTACCAAAGGTATCAATACCTGTTGTACCTAAGTAGTAGTTACGACGACCAGACCAAGACCAGTAACCGCAACCTACAGGACCATGACTGATGTGAATCATGTCCTTGATAGGACCCCAAACCACACCTTTAGAACCTGCGTAAGCACAACCACGAGCGGTCATTACACCAGGTAAAGATTTGATGTTAGATTTAACACCACAATCAGCCTTACCTTCTTCATATACATTTAAATGCTTCTCACGCTTCTTAGCAGCTTTTTCGGGGTAAGCTTTGAGAACTTCTTTAACTAGTTCTTTTCTTTGTTCAACAATCTTCTTGTCGTCTGGAGGAGTCATTATTAGTCTCTCTTGCTCCTAAAGGAACGGAATTAGGGATGAGGTTGAGGTGTTTGGGGACATTAAGTCCCCTATTGTGATAGAGGAAATGTTGGTCAAAGGTGAGAGCTTTTGATGTGATGCTCTCTGCCTTTTTCCTATTACTAGAAATTCTTTCTTCGTAGCGAATTATGCTTATTTAGCAAGCAATTTTGCAGCATTTTCTTCGCTTTCAAGAATACCGAATTCGATTAACAATTCTTCCAACTCTTCCATTTCGATAGGTGTAGGGATGGTGAGGTGTTTGTTGTTAATGATCTTCTTAGCTAATTCGCGGTATTCGTTAGCTTGTTTGCTATCAGGTGCATACTCGTTCACTGTCATACGACGTAGTTCAGCGTGTTGAACTATGTTGTCGCGGGGAACGTAGTGAATCATTTGAGTGTTCAAACGTTTTGCCAAGGTTTCGATTAATTCGATTTCTCGGTCAGTGTTACGGCTGTTACAGATCAAACCACCTAAACGTACTCCACCGGAGTGAGCATATTTAAGTACACCACGAGCGATGTTGTTTGCAGCGTACATCGCCATCATTTCACCTGATGTAACGATGTAGATTTCTTGTGCTTTACCTTCACGGATAGGCATAGCAAAACCACCGCATACAACGTCACCTAGTACGTCATAAGATACGAAATCTAAATCTGTGTAAGCACCGTTTTCTTCAAGGAAGTTAATAGCGGTGATAATACCACGACCGGCGCAACCTACACCGGGTTCTGGACCACCAGATTCCACGCATTTAACATCGCGGAAACCGGTCAACATGACTTCATGAAGTTCTAGATCTTCAACAGATCCTCTTTCAGCAGCCAAGGAAAGAACTGTGGTTTGAGCCTTAGAGTGAAGCATCAAACGAGTAGAGTCAGCTTTAGGATCGCAACCTACGATCATGATGCGTTGACCCATTTCAGCCATAGCGGCTAAAGTATTTTGAGAAGTGGTAGATTTACCGATACCGCCCTTGCCGTAGAAAGCTATCTGTCTAATTTTTTCTTCAGTCATTGTTCGTGTTTCCTAGAATTAGTTGATTGGGTGTTTTTTGTCTTTGGTTCTCACGGCCAAGTTCTACGGCGGTGAGCGTTTGTAGAACGTCGCTATGGAGGCGATCGCTCTACAGAAAATAGAGTAGTGTTCATGGTATTTATGAGGTTGTAAGGATTTTTTCTTTTGTTAGTTGTAGGGGTTTAGCAATGCTAAACCCTGACTATTAGCTGTTATTTCTAAACTGCTTCGACGATGATTTCTTTACTAATGCGATCGCGTAATCTCGCTTCAATCGCAATCTTTAAAGTAGCTGTGCTGCTAGAACATGAACCGCAAGCACCTTTCAGAATGACTTTAATTTTATCGCCTTCTACATCATAAAGTTCTACATCTCCCCCGTCGGCGATTAAAACGGGTCGGACTTCTTCATCTAATACTTTTTGAATCAGGGCAATTTTTTGAACTGTAGTTAATGGTCTTTGTTGCTCTGGACTAGGAATTTCTGTTTTAGCGTTCGCCATGTAGCTGTAGAGATTTTTGTTGGCGGCTTCCTGCTTTACTTCTCTTATTATATCATCAATCTTCGTTAAACAGGAACCGCATCCGCCACCAGCTTTTACATAATTTGTTACTTGCTCTGCACTGAAGAGATTGTTTTGTGCAACTGCTTTCTTTATCTTAGCATCAGTTATTCCAAAACAACTACAGATGAGGACACCTTCTTCATCGTCATGTGCCTCTAAAGGAATACCACGATAATTATAAATCGCAGCTTCTAAAGCTTCTTGACCCATAACAGAACAGTGCATTTTCGCTTCAGGTAAACCACCTAAATAATCAGCGATTTCCTTATTTGTTACTCCTAAAGCTTCATCTAAAGTCAAACCTTTAACCATTTCAGTTAAAGCACTAGAAGAAGCGATCGCACTGGTACAACCAAAAGTTTGAAACCGAGCATCAAGAATTTTATCTGTTGCTTCTTCAACTTTCAAATGTAATCTTAAAGCATCACCACAAGCAATACTTCCCACTTCACCAGTTGCCAGCTTAACACCAGCCTCGCCAGTTTCTTCAATTGCGCCTTGGTTTTTAGGATCGTAAAATAACTCTAATACTTTATCAGTGTAGTCCCACATAGTTAATTTCGGATTTTGGATGTTAGATTTTTGATCTTAGATTGATGATTGGGTAGGGGTTTAGCATTGCTAAACCCTTACAATATTCAGGATTTAGGAATTAACTTTTTTACGGTCACCTAATTTACTTATTTACTAAAGTCTGTGCTTGCTGTTGTAACCAATCGGCATTATCATTTTTGAAAGGAGATAAAGCTCGAAGACGGTCAACAATTTCCGGCATGACTGCAATTACTTGCTCAATTTCAGCTTCTGTAGTGTAGCGAGAAAGACTGAAGCGAATTGAACCATGTAAAGTAGTGTAGGGTAAACCCATAGCTCGTAAAACGTGGGAAGCTTCTAGAGAACCAGAAGTACAAGCAGAACCAGAAGAAGCACAAATACCGTACTTGTTTAAGGAGAGTAAAATCGCTTCACCTTCAATATATTTGAAACCGATATTTGTAGTATTTGGCAATCTATTTTTGATATCACCATTTACTTCACAATCGGCAATTTTAGCTAGAAGAGACTTTTCCAAATAATCACGCAACTTTCTTTCTTTAGTAGTTGCCTCTTCTAAATGTGAAAGTTCCAATTCTGCAGCTTTTCCTAAAGCGATAATTCCGGGAACATTCTCTGTACCTGCTCTGCGTCCTCTTTCTTGATGTCCACCAACTAATAGAGGACGGAAACGAACCCCACGTTTAACATACAAAGCACCAATACCTTTAGGAGCATGAATTTTGTGACCAGATATAGTTAACATATCTATTGTGCTGGTCTTCATATTCAAGGGTATTTTACCTACCGCTTGGACTGCATCAACGTGGAAGATTGCTCCATATTCTTTAACTCTAACACCAATTTCTTCAATGGGAAAAATAGTGCCGGTTTCATTATTGGCATACATCATTGTTACCAAAGCTGTATTACCAGTTAGAGCAGCTTCTAACTCATTCAAATCTATTTGTCCCTTAGCATTTACTGACAAATAGGTAACTTGATAACCTTTAGATTCTAATTGTTTGCAGACACTTAAAACTGCGGGATGTTCTACTTGGGAAGTGATGATGTGGCGTTTTTCGGGTTGAGCTAATAATGCAGCATGAATAGCAGCATTATCACCTTCAGTTCCGCAACTGGTAAAAACAATTTCTGATTCTTCTGCTCCGAGTAAAGCAGCAACTTGTTCTCTGGCTGCTTTTACAGCTTTCCCAAGTTGTCCACCAAAAGTGTGCATACTAGAAGGATTAGCATAGTAGTCCGTCAAATAAGGCATCATAGCCTCAACAACTTGAGGATCTATTTTAGTGGTGGCATTATTATCAAGATAGATACAATTATTTTGCATGATTTTCCATATAAAAGTATAAAGTGGTAAAGAAGGGGTCAGGAGTTAAGAAGAAAAATAAATATAAATATTCCCTATTTCTTCTTAACTGTTAGCTGTCACCTGTTCCCTGTCACCTATATAACTACTTGTCCCTGCTGCTTTTGCAATTGTTCGGAAAACTTCTGAGAATAAGATTTGTACCAATTCTCCCAGTAGTCTTGTTTATTGGTTAACTTTGCTAAAACACGGCTGTAAGTAGCAAACCAACTTTCCCAATAATCACTAGGTTGTTTAACGCAACCATCAACAGTAGGACAACTGGCTTTACATTGAGCTACAGTGTGAATACTACCAGCGCAATTTGTGCAAAGTTTAGAGTCAATCCAATAATTACCGTCAACTTCTTGAATTGCGCCGGTAGGACAAACAGGTAAACACAACTTGCAGGAAATACACTGGCTAGTAATTTCGTAAGCCATGATTATTTACCTTTGTGTAAATTGGTGAAGAGGTAAAAGGTAATAGGTGGTTAGTTGTTGAGAAAAAGGTGATTGGAACGTAATACCCATTACCAATTACCTATTACCTATTAGCCTTAACATATTGCTCGTAAAATTCTAAAGCAACCTTTTCAATTACGTCATAGGCTTCAACAGTTTTTATTCCTGCTGCTTCTAATTTTTCCTTGGGACAATTGCCTATTTTCGATACCAAAACTGCTTTACAATCCGCGATTGCTTTCATTATATTATCTGCGGTAGCTTCTTCGCTGTAACCACCTTGACAATATTGATCAATCTTGCGGTGACTAACAAAACGAACTTCATTACCATCAACTTCATACACTTGAAATTCCTTCGCGTGTCCGAAATGTTGGTTAACTAATCCACCACCTTTTGTTGCTACTGCAATCAAAATTTTGGGTTTATTTTCTAGAGACTCCACAGCATTTGATTTTGCTTTGTCTTTAGCTGCTTTAATTTCTTCTCTAAATTTCTCAATCCCTTCGTGAACTTCTTGACGAGTTTCAAAGTTATATTCTGGAGCCATTTCCATGAACTTATCTTTAGTAAATTCTTGGCTACGATCTTCTCCTAATAATCCTACCGCATCTGCTCGACACTGGCGACAGTGGCGCATCATTTTCATATTACCAGAGCAATTGTCTTGGACTTCTTTCAGTTCTTTTCCTGTAGGTCCACGTTGACCAGTTAAACCGAAATGTGTACCATGTTCTGGTGCAGAAATGAGCGGCATGATGTTGTGTAAAAATGCACCTCTTTCCCGAATAGCCTTATTAACTTCTACCAAATGTTGATCATTAACTCCGGGAATCATCACGGAATTAACTTTGCATAAGATATCAGCTTCTCTGAGAGCTTGCAATCCTTCCAACTGTTTTTCTAGGAGAATTTTTGCTCCTTCAATACCTCTGTAACGTTTGCGTTTATAGTGAACCCAAGAATAGATTTGTGCGCCTATTTCGGGGTCAATAGTGTTAAGAGTGATAGTAACGTGATCTATATTTAATTGTTTGATCCGATCAATATATTCTGTCAGCATCAAACCGTTAGTAGATAAGCACAGTTTAATATCTGGAGCTTTGTCTGCAATTAATTCAAAAGTCCGAAAAGTTTTTTCTGGATTAGCCAAAGGATCACCAGGACCCGCAACTCCTAATACAGTCATTTGGGGAATTTTACCCGCAATTACTAACACTTTGTGTGCAGCTTCTTCAGGTGTGAGCAATTCGCTCACTACTCCAGGACGACTTTCGTTAGCGCAGTCATACTTGCGGTTACAATAGTTACATTGAATATTGCAAGCTGGAGCAACGGCAACGTGCATCCGTGCATAGTGATGATGAGCTTCTTCACTATAGCAAGGGTGTTTAGAAATCCGCTCTATCATTTTTTGATCCATTTCTGGAGTTGTGCTGCTGTCGCAACCACAAGCAGCAGATGTAGCGGGGGTGATAATGGCATTCTGAAAGTCGGAGGTGAGAATATCTGTAGCAGGTAGTGTCATTGAATTTCGCAATGTGGGTGGACTTGATAGCCACTGTGGGAGATGCTGTTACTACTGCCAATGTCTAAAATAATTTAGACATTGTGCTAATCTCATCCCTCCACTCACTGTTGCCTATTAACTTTGTTTTGTTAAGGAGCGTTAAGTGATTGGCGATAAATGATTTATAGCAGCCCTTTTTTTTGCCCCCCTTGGTTTACACCAGGATAGAACTTATTGGATTTATTATGTTTGTACTCAAATCCTTAAATCCTTGCATTGCAACGATACAAAAATTTAAAAAGATTTTTTTGGGTTGGGGTACGAGTATTTATAGTTAGGGGTACGAGTATTTATAGTTAGGGGTTCAGGATTTCTTTGTACTCATCTCAAACTCAATGCCTGTAATGGGTTCAGCTATATTTTGATCGGGTTTTCTTTAGATTTAACTGTACTCAATTTTTTAGTAAATTATCCCTAAAACTCTTGTTTGTCAAGGATTTAAGGGTAAAAAGCTGAAGTAAGATTAATTCGACAATTCCAGATTCGGGCGAAATTCAATTCTGTATACAACCTATCATTTTTTTTATGGTAAAAGTGCAATTCATATTTTTTTAAGATTTCAATTATTAATGATAAAAAAAGTGGCTCTATCTCTTGCTGTATAAGGAATACATCTTTGCTAGAATATCTATATTAATGCAGATTATTTTCAAAAAATTTAACTTTTTGATCATTATTTATTCGTGATTCTTGATAGTTTTGTTAACCATGAACCTTTAATCATTACTGCACTATAAATATAGTAAACAAATCTAATCAGGATAAATGTAATGAAAGCTATTGTTCTGCGTCGTTATGGTAATTTTGGGCGTTGCTGATTTTTGGGATGACAACAATTTTGCATACATTCAAAACCCTTGTAGAGACGTTCCATGGAACGTCTCTACACTCAAAAAACATCCCGCACTTATGCAACGCCTAATTGTGAAGCAGTCACCTTTGCTTTACCTGCGTTAGCGGCTCTCCAAGCCCTGCGAGACTTGGGTAATATCAAATTAGCTCTAAGGGTATTGATTTATAGTGCTTCGGGCTGTGTGGGCATTTTGGCGGCTGAATTGACGCGTGTTTATATATAGAACTAATATTTGATTTTTGATACGTAGGGTGGGCAATGCCCACGATGCTAGGGTTTTGGTGGGTATTGCCTACGATGCTAGGGTTTTGGTGGGCAATGCCCACCCTACGTATAGTTTTAAAAATTTTTGTTACTTTCTGTTATATTGACAAAAGTGAGATTTCCGCGTCTGTTAAGTGATCAAAAAATCTCACTTGATAACCTTGCTGGTTAACATATTAGTGGTATTTAATAAAGGGTAAATTAATGAAAGAGCAGTTAAAAATTGCATTACGAGCAGCTTCAAGCCGAGGGATAATATTACTACTCCCTCTTTTTTTAGGACATTTTCTATTTTTAGCGAGTGCTAGAGCCGATTCAACGAGTAATCTGACAATTGATGTGGCTGGAATAAAAAAACAATCTGGAAAAATTTGCGCCAGTCTTTTTTCTGAGAGTAAAGGATTTCCTAGCGATAGTAAAAAAGCTTTGCAATCCGAGTGTATTGAAGTTGCAGAAACACCTCAAAAACTAATTTTCAAGAACTTAAAACCAGATAATTATGCTGTGGCATTATTTCATGATGCCAATGGAGATGGTAAGCTCAATAGTAATTCTTTTGGTATGCCCACAGAAGGTTTTGGCTTTTCCAAAAATCCGTTAGTTCTCACAGGACCACCTAAGTTTAATGACTCTGCTGTTGCAGTAGAAGGTGTTAATACTGATATTGAGATTGAGTTAAAATACTTTGTGAATCCTTAATTGAAATGTTGGCGTTGCATCATAGCAATATGAATTTAGCAACGCCCAAATGAAGATAAGCAAGCATTGGGGAAAATTGCGATCCACTATGTAGTTATTCGCTCTTCCCCATCTGCATTTATTCTAATTCTAAAACTTTTTGAGTATTATCACGACGACGCTGTTCTTTCTTTTCAAAATCAGCTACACAGCTACCTTTATCAACCATCACACAGCTTAGATAATTCGTTATTTCGACCAATCCTGCACGAAGTGCTTTACCGACAGGGGCTTTGGTTGTCTTCTCATTATTCCCACCAATATTGATACCAGAAAAACTTATACCACCAGAATTGCCCTTAGATTCACTAGTGGCAAGCCCTTCAACAGTACGGGAATAAACTACTTCTCCATTACTGGAATCCACAACACGTAGGTCAATAGCAACATAAGCTTTTTCTTTACTTTTCCTGTTGCCACCACCTAGACCAAAGCCACCTATTCTAATCCCGCTTATCCCTAATCCACCAGATTCCTTATTAACCCCTTCCTCATAAGCAGTGACTTTGCCCAGAATAATATATTTTGCTCCAGTCAGTTCTCCCTTCTTTGCACCGGTTTCCTTGCGAACTAATCCAGCTTCAGCAAGCTCTTGTTCGGAAAGGACAGCTCCTAGCTTTTGTCGCTCAACAACGGTGAATTTTCCTGTTGATGTTAATTCATTGCTAAGAGCATCTGCCAACTGCTGAGATGTATTAGTGTTCCACCACCACCAGTTTGAGTTAGTTTCATTCTTGAAGTCTGGTACTGAAATTTTAGGCTTTTCTTGAGCAAAAGCATTAAGGCTACCAATAGACAAACTCAAAGTTACGGTTATTAAAGCAAGTACAGTATGCAGACTTAAATGCTGATAAGCAGAAGACATTTTCATAATTATAGTCCTGTGACAATTAAACTAGAATTGTTATAACAATGATCAACACACAGAGAATTTATCATAATCTAAAGTAAATAAAAATACCTTCTTTTTTTTGAGAAAGCCCGAAGAATAAGGATTTTGGACTATGGACTGATTTAGATATTATGGCTCTACCGCTAAAATCCGGTTTTAGCTGGGAGTCTTCAACACTTACTCATAAATCATCGTTGCTGAGTCATTGCGATTACGGTTGCGACAGTCAATTCTGAAATGTTGCCAAGAGTGGGGAGTAGGTCCGTGCCAGCATAAACAAGTGGTAACTCTTTATTTTCCCAAACCCAGATTTGCTTTCGTCCAATATCAATAAGCCAAGCAAGCTGTGTTCCGTTACTCAAGCAGTGCAGAATTTTGTTTTGTATATCTAAGGTACTTTGGTCTGGGGAGCGAATTTCAATTAACCAGTCTGGTGGACCTTGTAGCGGTCCATCTTCATTAGAAAGACGCTCGCTCTTAATAACAGCAATATCCGGTACGGGAGACATCGGAGGTACGATACAGCGGAGTTCTTGGATAGCTTCGTAGGAATTAGTTTGGCTGTTGATTGCATTAACAAGGTTACGTTGGAGACGGGAATGAAACAGCGTTGGCATGGGTTTTTGCTGGGCTTTTCCTTGGATAAACTCCCAGGCAGGAGAGGCTTCAATATTGGGTTGCTGAAGAAAATCGTCTAAGGGATTGATGAGGGTAAAAGATTGCATAGTTGCCTCAGCAGTAAGAAAAAATTCTTATGGTGTTAATTTTGTTTTCACAAACATTTTATAATTAATGTCTCGATTATAACACAATACAGCAAAAATCACCAGACAAAAATTTATAATTTCTCAACTTTTATTCTTTCTGTTTTAATTTTAAATTCCCATTAAATTCCCACGTACAGCAAACAAAGCCTAAAACAAAATAAAGAAGTTCACCTTTCAACTACCAAAACTATAAGATAATGTTAGTAATCAGTAATACATAAAATTTATATTTACTGTCATCAAAGCAACGTTTATCAGAAAATGAGTACAACTTAAAATATCTGAAAATATCTAACCTAAATAGCTGCAAAGCCTCACAGATTAAGAGATTTGTTTTGAGTACAAAAAAGCTGCATCCCTAAACCCAAAATATCAGTACCCCTGTAATAAAAAGCTAGTACCCCTACCCCCATAGAAAATGTAAAGTTATATTAAATAAGGGTTTAAACCTATTGAGTACAATCGTAATAAATTTAATAAATCTAATCTGCGGTGCTAATTTTGTCTGCTTGGGAGTTATCTGATATAAGCATAAAAACAGCACAGGCTATTTTCACCTGATAAGATCAATGCACCAGTCTTTAAACAGTGTCAGTAAAACTGCAACTGTCAATACCAAGCTAGGAAAAAATGAACGTTCTAGATTTTTTTTAGCCCCATTAATCAGTGATTTTCAAATTATTTTTGAGCGTGATCCAGCAGCACGTAATTGGTTAGAGATAATCTTTTGCTACCCTGGATTTCATGCTCTTTGTTTACATCGTTTTGCACATTGGTTACACCTCCATAAAGTAAGCTTTATTCCCCGGTTTATTTCCCATTTAGGACGTTTTTTTACAGGAATTGAAATTCACCCAGGGGCAAAAATTGGCAAGGGTGTATTCATTGATCATGGCATGGGTGTTGTGATTGGTGAAACTGCTATTGTGGGAGATTATACTCTTATTTATCAGGGTGTAACATTAGGGGGAACAGGGAAAGAAAGCGGTAAACGTCATCCTACCTTGGGTAATAATGTGATAGTCGGTGCGGGTGCAAAAGTATTAGGAAATATTCAAATTAGCGATCGCGTTCGTATCGGTGCAGGTTCAATTGTTTTGCGTGATGTGCCTCCAGATGCCACTGTAGTCGGCATTCCTGGACGAATTATCTCTCCTAAGTCTAGTAACCGCATTTCGCCCTTAGAACATGGCAAATTACCTGATATAGAAGCAGATGTAATTCGTTCTTTGCTCTCCCGGATTGAACAACTAGAACAACAAGTACAAACTCTCAAAAATCATCACGAAGATGATAAATAATGTCAAATTTATAAGTTTTGAATTACTGATGTCACAAAATTGTAATTTTTTAACTATCGGTGAACAAGTTTTGCAGATTCCTTTAGGTGATAGATGGTGTATTTATCATCGGTTGCAAGAGTTGATGATTTCCTGTTCTTGTCCCCCGGACGGATCTTTGCGCGTACAAATTAATAACTTGCAAGAAGCGATTCTTTTTCGCAGTACATTGATGCAATTTTTTGCTTCTCGTCATCAATTGGTAACATGGTTAGAGCATTGTTTGTGTAATGGTATTGAGTAAAGACGACTGAAAACAATAATGTTTTTTTGAATTAGGGTTTACTAATAGCGTAGCGTAAGCCATAAAAGTCTTTTCGTTAGGGTTAGGAGTCAGTAGGGGCGAATGACCATTGCCCCTACAGGAGTTAATGAACCACGTTCGCAGAGCGTCCTGGAGGGATATATACTCAAAACGGTTGATACATGGACTTTTATGAAATTACGAAAAACCTAGATTTGTAGGGGGAAAGCAAGAGCTTCATAGGTGTCAACTTAAGTTAAAAATGCCTGATCTGTTGGCTTCCACACCCGTCCAGAAATGAATTATGGCTTACGCCACGCTTCGCTATCAGGGCTAATAACTAAAGTCTACTAAAGTAGACTAAAGATTTTCAGGATATTCAGTCATCAAAAGACAACTTTTGCTATTAGACTGGGAATTCATTCCCAGGGGGTCTATGGGTTTTACGTTAAGTTGACACTAATGAAGCTCTTGCTTTACCCCTACCCGCATACTTAAATAACTAAGCCGTTTTGAGTATAGAGACGAATAGTATAACTGATGACAATTAATGATTTTGAGAATGTCTAATTAAAAGCATATCAAATCTTAATTCTTGATGCAAGTCTGAATTTATCTCAAGTCATTGTTCACTAACAAACTATCTTGCATATCTAAGATAATTCACATAAACTTAGGTTCACCCAGTTTGCGAAAACTAAAATAATTAGTAATTGCTAATGGGAATAACTTGTACTTTATGTTGATTTCAATTGTCAATGTCCAATTATGGTGATCAATAGTATTGATAAGAAGTTACTGCAATTTCTTCAAAAAGAACTAGCACTTTCCACGGCTGATATTGCTGTAGCAACGCGACATCCTGAGTTCAATCATGGACCTTTACCGATGCTGCTTTGGCAATATGGTTTAGTGGATTTACAACAACTAGACAGAATTTTTGATTGGCTTGCAGAACACTCTTAGTGAAGGTAGATGAAAAATTACCAGTAAAAACATGGGATTAAAATTATGTTTACTAGCTTAATTGCTGGTATGAGTATGTTATTTTTCACAGGATTTATTAATCTTTATATGGGTTATTGGCTACTAACAAAATCTATAAATAATACCATCAAAAATATTGGATAAATTATACTTAATTTTTGTTTCCTGTCATACAGATGCAACAGAAATATTTGATTAATAATTAAGGATCGTAAATCATAATTCATGATTTATTCGCTCAATTAAGTATTTATTGTACATCTACCACTATGAAGAATTGTAGCGAACAAGGATATTATAGAAAACTCCGCTAGAGGGATGCTGAAAATGTATCAAATCATGATTAATGATACGACATTACGTGATGGTGAACAAGCAGCAGGTGTTGCTTTTAACCTAGAAGAGAAAGTAGCGATCGCTCAATTCCTAGATGCCATTGGTGTCCACGAATTAGAGGTAGGAATTCCGGCAATGGGGCAAGAAGAAATTCGGGCAATTGTTGCCATTCGTAACTTAAATTTACGAGCTAAATTATTAGGTTGGAATCGGGCTGTATTATCAGATATTAAAGCTTCTATAGCCTGTGGATTAGAGCGAGTACATATTGCTATTCCCGTCTCTGGAGTGCAAATTGCCGCTAAATTTCATGGACAATGGCGAGTCAGTTTACAAAAACTAAAAGACTGTATTAGCTTTGCCTTAGATCAAGGTCTTTGGGTATCAGTTGGTGGTGAAGATTCTTCTAGAGCCGATGAAAATTTTCTCCAAGATGTTGCTATGTTATCCCAAGAATGGGGAGCATCACGTTTTCGGTTTTGTGATACAGTTGGGGTACTTGATCCCTTCAGCACTCACCTTAAAGTTAAGCATTTAGTATCAACCCTATCAATTCCAATTGAGATTCACACCCATAATGATTTTGGACTAGCAACTGCTAACGCCTTAGCTGGAATCAAAGCAGGTGCTGTATCTGTAAATACTACCGTTAATGGACTAGGAGAAAGAGCCGGAAATGCAGCTTTAGAAGAAGTAATTATGGCTCTTAAATGTATTTACGGTGTTGATTTAGGAATTCAAACTCAACATTTGTTAAAACTATCTCAATTAGTCGCTAAAGCTTCTGGTGCTAACGTTCAACCTTGGAAAGCAATTGTGGGTGAAAATACTTTTGCTCATGAGTCTGGTATTCATGCTCATGGTGTATTGCAAAACCCCGTTACTTATGAACCTTATGCTCCTGAAGATGTGGGTTGGGAACGGCGTTTAGTCATAGGTAAACATTCTGGTCGGCATTCATTGTCTAACTTATTAGAACAGCATGGAATCTTTCTTGATTCTCAAGAAATTCAAGCCGTTTTAGATGTAGTCCGTCAGCAATCAATCCTCAAAAAACGCAGTCTCACTACAGAAGAATTATTAAATTTAGTCAGCGAAAAAAGGTATTCCCATGCAACGTGATGAAATAGAACTGGACTCGCAACCCATTTTTGAAATTGGTCAAAAAGTCCGAGTTAAGAAACTAATCAAAAACGATGGCACATTTGCAGGTAAAGAAATTGGGGAAGTTTTAGCAAAAATTGGTGATGTTGGTTATGTCTCCAGCATTGGCACATTTTTGCAAGCTTATTATATCTATGCTGTACATTTTTTGGAAACAGGGTACATCATCGGTTGTCGAAAAAGAGAACTAGAATCTGCTGAGGAAAAACATGAAAGTAATGCTCCGACTGAATGATGCTGGTACTTTAACTGTCTACGTTCCCAAAAAAGATTTAGAAGAAGAAGTAGTCAAAGAAACAGACGGTGCAGCAGGTAAAATTCTCACTTTAGCTAATGGTTGGGAATTAGAATTTAGTGATTTTCCAGATAAAAGCTGTTTGCCCTTTACTGTAGAAGGTAAACGTCTTCCTTAAAACAAATCCTGGCGATTATAAATCGCGGAACCACACAAACAAAGTCCACGCAGGTGGACTTGTTTTCAACCCACGGAGGTGGGTTTTGCCTGTGTAGTTGCGGTTTCTAACCGCCGATTTAATTTATATTTCTAAAATTAGGTTATCGAAAATGGGTGAAAAATATTTGGCATTATCGGAATTGAATATTGAAGGCCAGTTTTTAGGATTTGTGGGCAATAAAACCGAGAAATATAAACATTTACGGTTAGGAATTGCGAATGGAAAAATTAAAGTTAAAATTCCTAAAAATTTACGTTGCTCTCTAGGTTCATCTTTAGTCCCTGGTGAACAAATTAGCATAGATGCTATGAGTAAATTAAATCCTCGCACCAATAAACTGAAACTCGAACCTTATCAAATTCAAGCAGTTGGTTTTTGCTTGCTTAAAAATCCACTTTCTCAACCTAAACCTAAGATTATGGTTTGTCAAAAACCAGGTTGTATGAAACGCGGTGGCAAGGGGTTATTATCAGACTTAGAAAAAACTTTGGGCGATCTCGGTTTATCTGATCAAGTCACAATTGAACATACGGATTGTCAAAAACGCTGTAGTAGCGCCCCCAATTGTGTTTTGATGTTAGGGAAAAAGCAATACAAGAAAGTTCATCCAGAAGCGATCGCCTCTTTGTTAGAGAATCATTTGAGTTAAGTTGTTAAGGTGAAATAGATAAACCATCATTCACTTATTTTTGATGTAAGGAACTTTTTTCTTCAGATTAACAGCTTAATTTTTTACTTCCTCAATTTCTTTGAAAATATCCTCATCATCTTCAATTTCATCGGATTCTTCCTCCTCTTCCTCAGAAGAGTCAAGTAACTCTCGAACTTCAGCAAAGGAGTCATCTGATTCAGAAGATTCCTTTATCTCCTCATTAATAAATTCAACTTGAGGTAATATCACATGAAAATCTTTCCTCCAGGTAGAAATCTGATTTTCATTCCAGTTAACCTCATTACTTACATCTTCTTTCGTACGCTTTATTAATTCTCTTACGCCATCAGAAGAATTAGATAATATCATTCTAATAAGGTCTATACATTTCTCGTATCCAGATCCTCTAGTTATTATGCTTAGGTTTTCATTTGTTCCAACTTGAACATGAGACCAATGACGTTGATCTCGTCCGAAAAAACTATCTTTATCCATTTTAGTAATACTCAGGAAAATGGCGTTAAGAGTTTCTGGAATACGATATTCTGTGCTTAACTTTCCAAGCAAGAAACGTGAAATAGCAAAAAAGAGAATTTTTTGTCCTAGAACAGTATACAAAATGCTGGACTCTCGTAATTTTTTTAGACTTACTTTTTGACTTGCACTTAATCGAGGTTGCTCCGGTTGAATAGGAATATTTATACCAACATAGCTGATCTGAGATACCCAATCCTTGAATGGCTGAAGTTCAGTGAAAAACCACTTAAGCAATGCTTTTGTACCTATTTGATTAAGTTTAGGATGAGATTCATAATAAGTATCCAGAGCAATATTACGCTCAGTTTGTGAATTGAATGATTTCTTTAAAGCTTGCTTTGGATAATCTTTCAATAGTTCAATAGTACATTGGCTAACCAAATCTAGAGTTGTTAGATAAGGTTCCGATTGAGTTAAATTTCTTGATTTAGAAGATCATTTAACGAATCTATCTTCAAGAACTCCTTCCTCTAAAAGTTTTCTAGGAATCAATGCTGATATTTTACTGTCATCAAGTAATAGTTGAGTTTGTTTATCAATTGATTTTGCAGTCTTGTTTATAACTGTAAATATATTGCGAGTTGCTTTAATTATCTCATCTCTTACAGTTTCGCTTAGGTCTGAATGACCAACCCTACCAAGATTTCCAAACACTAGATAAACGACCGGTATGTCAAAGGTATCTAAGCAACTGAAATTTTCCTTTATTTGTTGAGTGCTTAAAGGCTCTTTTCCAGTACGAGCATTCCAATGTCTCCTTAATGAAAGAAGTCTATGTTGACCATCAATTACAATTCTAGCTACATTCTTATATAGCTTTAAATTAACCCATTTCTGGTTGAGAAACAGCTTTGATAAATTGATCCATGTTTGGGGACAAACCAACTGACTCTCCACAAGTATCGACAATAAACTTACTTCTATTATCTTTTTCAGAGAACTTCGTTTTAAAGACCGTATTTTTTATACGAATATCTATATACTCAGACAAGTTGTTTTCTAAAAAATCAAACGCATGGTAGAAAGCATAAATACCTGATGTTTCAGGAAGAGTATCTGCAGCCGATATAGTCGCCGTTACTACAGTAAAGTTTTTGAAAAAGTTGTCGTGAACTGTTTCTTCCATAGATAGAAATTACAAAAAAATCAAATTAGAAAGCTATGCTTGTTACTCAGTATGCTGTATAAATTAAGAAAATAGATCAATATCATAAATTATACATTTAGATGATTTAGTATTCAATTATAGTCCGTAAAGTAGCCTACGATTGCCATACATTAGTTACATTGTATCATCAATAGATCAATCACAAGCTAACATCCTGAAAATCCTTAAATCCTGGAAATCCTGATTCAGACATTTTCTTAAATCCGGTGAATCCTAATTCAGACAACATCTAAATCCTGAAAATCCTTAAATCCTAGAAATCCTGATTCAGACATTTTCTTAAATCCGGTGAATCCTAATTCAGACAACATTTAAATCCTGAAAATCCTTAAATCCTGGAAATCCTGTGAAAGAAATCAAATCTTATTCACCCATTTTTACTGTCAAGAGTTAATATAAAAATAGTTCTGTAATTCTGTAACTTTTATGACCGTAGCTACTGCTAAACGCTTTACCGTCACTGAATATCACCGTCTAGCGGAACTCGGCTTCTTTGAAGAAGATGAACGAGTAGAATTAATTAAAGGTGAAATAATTCAGATGGCTGCAAAAGGTACACCGCATTGTGTTTGTGAAACGCTGTTATTCAGGGAATTAATTAGACTTTTACTAGACCGTGCTATGGTCAGAGGACAACAACCTATTATTATCCGTGATCATAGCGAACCAGAACCTGATTTAACCATTGTTCGCAATATCAAGGATAACTATCTTTCAAGTCACCCTAAACCATCTGATATATTACTTGTAATTGAAATTTCTAATTCCACCTTAAAATATGATCGAGAAGTAAAATTACCTCTTTATGCAGAAGCAGGTATTTCTGATTATTGGATCTTTAATTTAATCAAATATTGTCTAGAGTGTTATAGTCAGCCATATCAAGATTCACAAGGTAACTTTGATTATCGTTGTAAATTGATTTTATTGCCTAATGAGTCTGTTAAATTACCATCTTTCCCTGATTTAGTTTTAAATTTATTTAAAGTATTTCCAGAATAATTAACCATGATTTCTACACTGTTGCATGATTTATGAGCAATGATATGACATCCTGTAAATCCTGATTTAGACAACAAGGAAACAATTCCCAATTACCCAACGTCAATAATGATTGATCATCCTTGTATTCTTGACCAATAAATAATGAAAAACATCCTTGTATTAACCACAATTCTATCTTTAGGTAGTGTCATCACTTTCCCGTCTATTCCTACAATAGCTAATCCCAGCCACCAATATCATCAAAACAAAAAAAGTAATAAAATCGAACCTGTAGTAATTCCTAATAATCAATTACCAGAACCTTTAACCCAAGAAACAGTATTTAGAGAAATTGCTAGTGGGGGAATAGCAGGGAGAACCTATCAAACCGTTTTACTTAATGACGGTAGACTAATACGAGTATCAATAGGAGATCCTAACGACTCACAACGTAGTGTCTTGAGAGTTTCCACCGAAAAAATCAGACAATTTGAACGCTTACTAAACCAAGCCAAATTTGAAAAATTCAACAAATTAAGTTTCCCAGCATCTAAAGGTTCAGCAGATTATATTACCTATACCCTAACAAGTCAAAAAGCCACAACACAATACAATGATATTTCTCAATCTCAACTACCAGACAAATTAGATGAAGTTGTCAAAGCATGGAAAGAATTAAAAAATAGTGCCAAATAATTAATTAGAGAACTCCATAGAATGATTGATCCTGTTTTCATGTCATTCCCCTGAAGAGGGGAATCCAGAAATTATTTATGTTCCATAAGACAATCTGGATTCCCGCTTTTGCGGGAATGACATTGAAAATGGTTTGTGGAAATTTTCACGCTTACTATGGGATAGCG
>JANMEE010000008.1:0-25292 GCA_031376645.1 Dolichospermum sp. OTE_75_concoct_329_sub
AGAGAACTCCACAAAAAACATGAACTGCTTGCAGCAGCGCTAGTTCCCTCCGGGACGCTCTCGCGTTCGCTATCCCATAGTAAGCGTGAAAATTTCCACAAACCATTTTCAATGTCATTCCCGCAAAAGCGGGAATCCAGATTGTCCTATGGAACATAAATAATTTCTGGATTCCCCTCTTCAGGGGAATGACATGAAAACAGGATCAATCATTCTATGGAGTTCTCTAACTATTCGTAGGGTGGGCATTGCCCACCGGATATAGGTTTGACTGAACATTGCCTACACTACTTACTATTTTATGGCTTCGCCACGCAAGCTATCAGAAATTATTTAGGATTTCTGAAGATGGATACACTTGACAAGATTAAAAAATAGTTCAAATAATATTTACGGCTATAAGACTACAGTGAAACCAATATATTCTAAGTAATCAATTGAAATAGAATGTAGCTATTATACCCTGTAATTAAAATTATACTAAGTAAATTAATCAGAGTTAAAAGTCTATGGGATGCCGACTGAGAATTTTGTTAACTGATGAGGAAAAATTAACGATAGAAGAGTTGAGAAAGGCTAAGGACGTTCCTCAACGCACTAAAGACCGCGCTCAAGTTTTGCTATTGAACGCTAGGGGATTAAAAAATGAGGAAATTGCTCAAGGTTTAAACTGGGCAATTTCTACAGTCCGTCAGACCCTACATCGTTGGGAAAAAATGGGTTTAGCAGGATTATGGGATGCTCCAGGTCGAGGAGGAAAACCCCGTTATTCAGAAGATGATTTAGACTATCTAGAAAAATGTCTCCTAGAAGAACCTCAGACTTATAGTTCTAAACAACTAGCCAAAAAACTAGCATCTGAGCGACAAGTTCACTTAAGCGCTGACCGACTCCGCAGAATTCTTAAAGCCAGGGGCAAGGTCATCAATACACACAGAGGATAATTAACAACCGACCACTGGCAACTAAGTATTTATTTCTAAAAATAGAGTGTTTTAACTACAAAAAAGAGGCAAAAAATCACAAAAATCCTGAAATCTATATAAATTAATAGTTTCATCTATCCACTTAGGGCTACAACGCCTTAGAATGATTCATTGAAAAGTCGAGTCAATGAGATTTACAGCGGTTTTGAGTGTAAATACTCTCAAGGAACGATTTTTGTATTTCTACAAACAGAGATTTAGGTAAGTGTGCTTTAATGGTGCATCTTTAAATAATCTCTGATAAAACTTTAGGAGTTTGATATGAACAAGGGCGAATTAGTTGATGCAGTAGCTGAAAAGGCTAACGTTACCAAGAAACAGGCTGACCAAGTTCTGAGCGCTGCCATAGAAACCATTGTTGAAGCAGTTTCTTCCGGTGATAAGGTAACATTGGTAGGATTTGGTTCTTTTGAATCACGGGAACGCAAAGCCCGTGAAGGACGCAACCCCAAAACCAACGAAAAAATGGAAATTCCCGCTACCAGAGTTCCCGCTTTCTCGGCTGGGAAACTGTTTAGAGAAAGAGTAGCACCTCCAAAAGAGCCAAAAGAGCCAAAAGAGTAAGTTCAGTCATAGGAAGGATATTTTTGATGCCACAACAAGCACACGGGGGAAACTTAGCTTGGGCAGCAACACTGGTTGGCTGTTCCCCTGATGCTATTGTGGATTTTTCTGCCAGTATTAACCCGTTGGGACCACCAAACAGCGTTATCGCTGCGATTGTGTCCCAACTGGGCAATTTGAGAAATTATCCTGACCCAGAGTATCGTGACTTAAGACTAGCTCTGAGTCATTTTCATCAAATACCTTTGGAGTGGATTTTGCCAGGTAATGGTTCAGCAGAATTATTAACTCTAGTGGGTAGGGAATTAGGACAATTAGCAGCAACAGTTTTGCTAACTCCAGCTTTTGGTGACTATTACCGCACCCTTGCGGTTGATAACGCTAGATTGCTGGAGTTTCCTGTAGATTTGTCCACAAAAAAGGAAAATATTGCCCTATTGCCAGATTTCAGCCTTGAAACTTCAGAATTTGGGTTACTGCTGAATAATCCACACAACCCGACGGGAAAATTATTTTCACGAGAATCTGTCTTACCGTATTTAGAAAAGTTTGCTTTAGTGGTGGTGGATGAAGCGTTTATGGATTTTTTGCCACCGGAAGAGGAACAAAGTCTCATTGGGTTGGTGCAGGAATACGAAAATTTAGTGATTTTACGATCGCTCACCAAATTTTACAGTTTACCAGGGCTAAGATTAGGATATGCCATCGCTCACCCTCACCGATTGGCAAATTGGAAATTATGGCGAGATCCCTGGCCTGTCAATACTTTAGCCGCAGCCGCAGCGATCGCCGCTCTCAAAGATACACAATTCCAAAACGACACCTGGAAATGGCTACCAGAGGCGAGAAATAAACTATTTCAAGGTCTAGCCTCAATTCCCGGTTTAACTCCCCTAGAAAGCACTGTTAACTACTTATTGGTAGAGTCCCAACAATCTACTTCCCAGTTACAACAGCAATTACTTCAGCAACACCAGATTTTAATTCGTGATTGTTTAAGCTTTAAGGAATTAGGCGATCGCTATTTCCGCGTCGCAGTCCGTACCGAATCTGATAACCAACGTCTATTAACCGGACTAAGAGAATTTAGAAGTGAGAATTTAGAAAAACTAATGACTGGGCGCAGGCCCTGCGCCCCTACTGACTAATGACCAATATTGATTATGATATCGTTATTATTGGTGACAGTATCACTGGATACCAGGCTGCTTTAACTGCTACTCAGCTACACGCTAAAGTAGGTTTGATTATTAGTGCGGATTTTTCTCATAACTATAATTTAAATTATCAATATGTACTTAGTGAAATTAATCAAATTTCCCATAAATTTCATAACCTAACAAATTTAGGAATTTACGAAACAAATATTAACCTAAACATAGCACCTCTTACTTGGACAAAAGGATTGTCTTATGCAAATGCTGTCTTAAAAAATATTAATCAAATAAATTCTTTGACTAATTTAGCTGCTCAAGGTGTTGATATTATCGTTGGTAATGGTCAATTTCAATCTACTCCCAAATTAAGTTTTACAGTTAATGAAAGACGATTATATAGTCGCACTTACTTACTCGCTAATGGTTCTAGTCCATTAATTCCTAAAATTCCGGGATTAGATATGATTGAATATCTGACTCTAGCTAATATTTGGGCATCTTTGGAAAGAACAACATTACTAGAAAATTGGGTAATTATTGGTGGTATTCCTCAAAGTATAGAAATTGCTCAAATTTTAGCCAGATTCGGTTGTAAAGTTACATTAATAGTTAAATATTCTCATATTTTATCTGATCTTGATCCAGAAATAGCCCAATTACTAACAGCACAATTAGAAGTTGATGGTGTGCGTGTTTTAACACAAACCCAAGTCACTCAAATCCGACAAATAGACAATAAAAAATGGGTGCAAGCCGGAAATTTAGCTATTGAAACTGATGAAATTTTGATTGCTACTGGACAAAAGCCAAATTTAGAATATCTGAATTTACCAGCAGTAGGAGTAAAACAGCATCAACATCGTTTAGTTGTCAATGAAAAATTGCAAACAACAAATCATCGTATTTATGCTTGTGGTGATATGTTAGGCGGTTATGATATTCAGAATATTGGTAATTATGAAGCTAATATTGCCGTAGAAAATGCTTTATTTTTTCCCAGACTGAAAGTTAATTATCAATCTGTTCCTTGGGGAATATATTCTCAGCCAATGGTAGCCCAAGTTGGTTTAACAGAAATTCAAGCTAAAAATCAATATCCCCAAAATCAAGTTTTAGTTTTAAAGCAATATTTTAAAACAGCTAAAGCCGCACAAATCCAAGGAGAAATTACAGGTATTTGTAAATTAATAGTTTTAGACAATGGCAAAATTTTAGGCTGTTCCATATTAGGAATAGAAGCAGGAGAATTAATTAATTCAATTAGTTTAGCAATATCACAAAATATTAAAGTTCAGCATTTAGCCAAATTATCGCCTATTTATCCCAGCTTTTCCGAAGTTCTCATAGAAACAGCGCGAGAATGGAATAGACACAGAATTAATAAAAATCATATTTTACAAGAATTATTACTAAGTTTCTTTAATTATCGTCGTGATTGGAATTTATAGCCAATGGATAAGCTAGAACAATACCGTAAAAAGTTTTTAAATCCATATCTCGAACGTTGTATCAGCCATTCTATTAGACAGGGAATCAATTCCCTGTCTAATAGCTAAAGTCGGTTAAAACCGACTAATTGTTTCGTTATTATCTAAATTTCCACATCTCCGCTACGGTGTACACACAAGTCCTATCCGTCTTCGTTTCGGCCTATTTCGCCCCCTAACCCCCAAAATTGGGGGAACAACAATTTTGGGGGTTAGGGGGCGATTCAATCACTTGTGTGTACACGGTAGCCCTTGTAGGGGAGGGTCAGGGAGGGGTGCGGGGAGAAGTTTACAAGAGGAGTTTCATATTTGGTTAAACTATGAACCGTTTGCAGTATGGTCAATTTGTTTTGTATGATCATTTATTAGCACGTTATTATCCTGAATATAAGTTATTTCTGGCTGTAAGTGAAAGCACTTGTAAAACAGTTTTTGAAGAAGAAGTTGGTCAAACTTTAATTGAAGATGGTGTAATTCGTTTATTTAGTTTTGATGCTGAACAGGAGGTAATTGTCAAATGGATTCCTTAACTAATCAATATCGTCAAATCATTAAAAAAATTCTTGAAGAATATGCTGATTTTCTTGGCAATGATGAACAAGTTAAAGTTGAATTGTGTTAGATGAAAAAAATGATCGTTATTTATTAGTAGAAACTGGTTGGAAAAATGGTTATCGTATTTATGGAAGTTTATTACATCTTGATTTAATCGCTGATAAAGTTTGGATTCAACATGATGGTACTGAGGAGGGAATTGCTAATGATTTGGTTGCTGCGGGAATACCAAAAGCACATATTATTTTAGGGTTTAAAGCGCCTGAAGTTCGGAAATATACGGAATTTGCGGTTTTTTAAATTTTGTAAATATTCGGAAATACCTCAGCATTTTCATGGATATACTGGTTGAATTGTTTTGATTATGCTACAAGTAAAGATAAAGTTTAGGTAATTCAAAAAATATGGCAAAAAGAACAAAGTTTGGTGATAGATGGGAAAATATTGATCCAGATGGTAATTCATATGGTAAAGGTGGGCAATCTTTGGTGTATCGTGTCAAGGATTTATCAGATGAATTTACTGAAGTCTGTATTTTGAAAAGATTGATAAATCCCAAACGAATTGGCAGATTTGACCAGGAAGTTAAGGCAGGAACAGAATTGAATCATCCTCAGATTCCCCCAATTCTAGATAAAAATCTAGAAACTGAGCCTTATTATTTTGTAACTAAATACTATCAAGGTCATACTTTAACTAATGTTGTAGAGAATGATGGTCCATTAGAAGCGATCAAAGCACTGACAGTCTTTATAAAAATATGTGAACCAGTAGTATATGCACATAAAAATGGTATAGTACATCGTGACTTAAAACCCGACAATATAATTCTTGATCAAGATCATAATCCTATAATTCTTGACTTTGGTATTTGCTACTTTATAGATGAAAATAACCGTTTCACTCAGACTATGGAGCAAGTCGGCTCTCGATATTATATTGCACCTGAATTAGAAAATGGACGCACTGATCAAGTAACTGATGCTGTTGATTCATACGCATTAGGCAAAATCTTGTATTTTTTGCTGACTGGTAAAATATTTGCCAGAGAAAACTATAACGACCTTAATAACTTATCAACAGTATGTAGCAATCCTCAACTCGACTACATAACACAAAGAATATTAGCTAAATCAGTCGTTGAACAGCCCAGTAAGCGTAGTTCTGTTTCTGAGTTGAAAGAATTTGCCGAAACAGTTAGACGCTTAATCTATGAACATTTCTATCCTAATAAAGTTGGTTCACAATGTCGTTTTTGTGGTGAAGGTACTTATGAATCGTTCCGCTCTGATTTTCTACAAATTTCCAATAACTGCTCAATTGGTTTCGAGGCTATTTCTTGTAACGTCTGTGAAAACATACAGTTTTTCAAACGTTCACAGCCTTCCGGTTTCATTTCATAAATATAAAATCTCCTGCTCTATTGTATGAGTTATGAGAACAAGAATGTCTAAAAAAATTGCACTTTTAATGTAGAGTAAAGAGATCGCATTTTATAGATATAGGGTAAAGTGCGATCGCATTATCTGATGTTAGAGTAAATAGCGATAGCGAAGCGCTCCGTAGGAATCACATTTCTGATGTAGAGTTGGGAGCGATAGCGAAGCGCTCCGTAGGAATCGCATTTCTGATGTAGAGTTAGGAGCGATTATAATTTATAATGAAGATATTGCAATAGTCAATGTCACGAGGATTAAAAAAATGGACGTTACACAACTTAGTAACAAAACAATAGAACTATCTGACATTACAGCTTGGGATAAAAACGGAAATAAACTTTTAGTATCAAAAGTTAGAGCTAGAAATATTGTAGAAGATATTACTGCCAAAGTCGAAGATATCCTCAAGTTTGAGTATGAACATAATAAAGTTATAATTCCTTATGCTATGACAGCTACCCGTGAAGAAATTAAGATTTTTCAATGGGATGGTGAAAAGTTAGAAAATGTCTACACCTTCCCAACTCATGAAGTTTTGTCTGAATATGATCCAGAATTTAGTCATAAAAAGAGGATTTTTGAATACTATCTGGAAACATTAGTTGAAGGATGGTTGAGAGATTTGGCTGATAATTGGAAAACAGATAATCCACCAAAATCAGAAGAACTAACTCAGATAGGCTTTGTAGATAAAATTGCTGATGCAGCACAATAAAGGTTAGAAAATTTAATGATTACGCTTTATATAGAAACTAATTTTTTTATTGATTTTGCCAAAAATCAAGATCAAAAAACTGAGAAGTTAGTCTATCCCCAAGATCCGGAAGCAACAGCAATACTTAATATAGCAACTCCTGCAATTTGTTGTATGGAATCTCTTTCTGTACTAGAAAGTGAGCGAAACAGAAGTAATCGGTTTGGGGATAACTTAAAGAATGAAGTAAAAAAACTCAAAGGAGATGTTAACTCTCAATACTCTAGAGAAATTAAACAATGTCTAGAACAAGCCCTAATTAAGAATAATGAGAGAATTAATGAGATTAACACTCGTCTTTTTGATGTTTTAGAATGGGCTACTAATAATGTAGAATTAATACAATTAAAACCAGATATACTCAATACAAGTCTGGAAAACGAATTTATTGCTGATCCTACAGATAACTTAATTTTACATTGTATTCTTGATCATGCCAAAACATCTGCAAATGAGCAAAAAGTTTTTTTAAGTGGAAATCATACAGACTTTGGTACACCAGAGATTAAAGAAATATTACAGGAAGCAGGTATAAGATATTTTGTAAAGACGGGAGATTTTTTAGGTTGGTTGCGGTCACAGCCTTAATTATTGGGTAATATCGCATTTTTGGTGTAGAGTTGGGAGCGATTACAAGGATTCAGTTTTAATGACTATTGAGTTACACAATTACATTTTATCGAAACAACGTCTAGTACAGATAGAAAGTCAAGTAAACCATATTGATGGTGTACTGGATGTCATTCAAGATGTACGGAGGAATTCAAATTTAGATTGGGAAGACATCTACTCTGCCTACTACGAGTGTGATGAAGATAGTACAATCATTTTCTATGAAGGTGAAAGTGCAGAAGCAAGTGATCCAGGGATAAGGACTTATGTGGTGTATGATTGTGCTGCTGGTGAAGAAGAGATTGTAAGGAATCCAAATATTGATGCTCTAAGTGCTTTACTGAAACTGAGACAGATAATTAAGGGAGACAACTCTAATTCAGTCAATCTACTTCCAAATGTAGAAAATGCAGTTATTGACATTCGTAAACTACGTGACTACTCCCTTAACCGAGATCATCCTAAAGGAAAGGATAAAGCCCGTCTCTTTTCATCAATTTTAGGCATGACTGCTGAAAATGCTGAGGAATTACGCCAGATTATTTTGGAAAAAGTTAAAATTAAAGAAGCTTGCTCAAATACAAGAGATCAACATGGACAACGTTACTATATTTTACTTTGCAAAGGCAAAATAGAAGTGCAACCATTCGTAGTTGTTGGATTATCGAGCCTGGTTCTGATTTTCCAAGATTAACAAGTTGCTATATTAAGTTGTAGTATTTGAAGGTTATAAAAAATGACTAAAATTACACCGAAGTTATTAGATGTAGTAGCACTAACAGTTGATCTACCTGAATATAAGTTGTTACGTGGTCAAGTTGGTACAATAGTGGAATTACTAGCAGATGGTACTGTATTTGAAGTGGAATTTAGCGATAGTAATGGACAAGCCTACGAATTTGCTGCTTTAACTTCAGAGCAAATTATGGTTTTGCATTTTGAGCCAACATCTCCTGATTTAGCAAAGTCAATAGTGACAGTGTAAGTAGTAAGTTTAGGGTTCATCTAACAAATCTAAAACTTCTTGCTCTACTGTACGGGTTCTGACAACGCCTTGAGAATAATTAAATTTTTGGAATCATATTACAATAATTATTATGTACAACCAACTTAACCAAAATTATTATGAGTATCAGTCTCACACCTAAGCAAGAACGCTTTATTGAAACAAAGCTGCAAACTGGAAAATACCATTCTGTAGAAGAAGTTCTAGAAATCGCTCTCAAGTTGCTAGATGAGTATGATCGTTCTGAGACAGCATGGGTTAAGGAAGTGCGCGAAAAAATTGATGCTGCTATTGCGATTTCAGAACACACAGCACCTATTGACGGTGAAACATTTGTAAATCAAATTTTGGATCGTTTTCAGCAACAGCGACAGGTACAAAAATGAATCGTTACGTAATTAACCACATTGCTAAAAAATTTTAAAAGTAATGGCAAAAATATCAATAACAGATTATTGTGATAAATATAATAATATCTGCGTTTATCTGCGTTTATCCGCGTTTAATTATTTCCTATCCATAAATCAAACCATAACCTTATAGGAGAAATCGCAATAGCCAGAGTAATTTTCTATGAAAAACCAGGCTGTAAAGGTGGTATAAAGCAAAAAGTTTTGCTCACAGCCGCAGGTCATGAAGTAGTAGTATATAACCTATTAACAGAACCTTTGGACAGTGGAAAAATTGCGATCATTTTTTGGCGATCGCCCAGTGATAGAATGGTTTAATAAAGCCGCACCTAGAGTAAAATCAGGAGAGGTGAATCCTGAAAACATCAACGCTGAAAATGCTTTAGTCATGATGCTGAGAGATCCCTTATTAATTCATCGTCCCTTAATCCAATTAGGGGATAAAAGAGAAGTAGGTTTTGATGTTGAGAAAATTGACGCATGGATAGGCTTAAAAGCTGTAGATGATTCTTTTAAAGAAATGAGTGAAAAACTCATGCAGCAAGACCTCCAAGGCTGCGCTAATGGACACAATCATGATCATGGCAAAGGTGGTTGTAAAAATCACGAAAAAGAACACCAGCATTAGGGAACACCAAAAAATAAATTACCCAATTTTGTGGGATGGGCATCTTGCCCGTCCTTGATGATTAGCGGGCAAGATGCCCGCACTACAAGAAATTTTTGGGTATTTTTTTAATTAGAAGTCCCTTAAACATCAAAAAGCCTCTCTATTACCTCGTTCCTAGTCTTTGACTGGGAATGGGAAAAATACTACAGAAAAAAGTTTTCATATATCTTCTAAATTACGCGCTCGTTTCCCATTTTTCACAATTACTTATTCTTTCGTTGTCCTTTTTCTGTTAAAGAAACGCTACCAATTCCTTGTAAAATACCTCTACCAACTAAACCTAAACCCTTACCAATTACTTGAGTAAGCACGAAAACAATACCAGTTCCTAAAAACCCTACTAATGATTGTATGCGTGGGGAAATGGCATCCCGAAATTCTAGTATTAATGTTACTCCCAGAGGAATACCTGACAGTTGAGCTAATTCCTGATTACGAGGAGAATAAATTGATATTTTAGCAATTCCCCGAGGAGAAAAAATAAATAATTCATAGCGACTTTCAAAAATTGTTTGCGCTTCAGTTATATATTGATGTAATTGATATTTCCAAGATAAGTTATTTCTAAATTTCTCAATTTCCCTAGTGGAAATCATTTGCCGATTATAAAAATTTTGTTTAATGGTTTCTACATCTGCTAAATAATTTAATAAAGGTTGAATTACAGTATTAGCAATGTGAATAAATAAATTTTCTAAAATTACTAATGCTTGAGATTGGGCTTCTTTACTACCAGCAGGGTAAGAGATATTATCAATATATAAATCTGTGAATAATAGCAAATAAGATAACAATTCAAAAAACAAAGGGACTTTTTTGATTATTTCTGTTTGTGAATCTGTGGTTTTATCTAATAAAAACTTAACTACATTTATCTCTTGTTTATCTAAACTAATTTGGGAATAATTACCAAAAAATTTGGTAATAGTAAATTGCCATAAATCCATTAAAATCTTATCTGTTAAATTAAATAGTTGATTTTTATCAAAATTAAAAGCATGAATTTCATCCAATTGCTGAGAAAATTTTTGCAGAATAATATAAAGCAACTCTCGCTTTTTATCTTCTCGAAGAATATCAATTTCTAAAGGTGTATTACTAATATTGTGTAAAGGAAATTGCAGCTTACTTAAACATAATGTTAATAATTCAGATTGCAGTTTTTGAGAACTGACTACAGGTGGTATATTGATCAATGGTTGTAAATCTGATTGGAAAATTATTTGACTACCAAGTAGTTTTTGTCTTTCTTCCTCGGTTGCTAATAAGTTATTAACAACCCAGCGAGCCGCTAAAAGTTCCCGTCGTTGTCCTGCTAAAATTGCTTTATTTAATAGAGTTTTTCCTGGTAATTTTAATTGTTCTGTGACTTGAAAAAGAACTTGATCAATATTGTTAATTCCTGAATTTTGTAAATTATTTCGCAATTTAACAAATGGTAATCGAGAATTGATAATTACTGGATCTACAAACCAATAATAACCACCATTAGCTACTTCTTGAATAATGGGGACTAATTGAGAAATTGAGATACCTTTAGGACAATAACCATTTATTCCTATCGCTTTTGCAGCAATGACCAATTTTGTTTGAGGTTTGGAACTTAGAAGTAATATAGGTATGTGGGGATATAAAGCTTTTAGTTGTTTACAGAATTGCAACTCTAGCTGTTCATTATCTAATTCTAAGATGATTAATTTAATTTGCCGAGAATTTATTTCTGATAAAACCTGTAAAGCAGCAGTCTCTGTGGCAACGTCTGCTATTACTTGTAAATTAGGAATAGCTTCGAGTGTTACCTTTAGTCCTAAACGGAAAATTGGATCTGGGTCAATTAATAAGAATTGTAAAAGGCGATCGCTCATTTTTACAAAATAGTAGATTCCTGATTTTTTAGGCTATTTAAAATTTTGAATTTCTAATCATTTACACTTACTTCCTGACGATAACCATAAAAGTTAATAGTATATTCAGAAATCTTTATCCCTGTTTGTGCTTCTACTTGACGTAACAACTCTTCAGGTAATTCTATATGCACATCTAAAATTTGATTTGTATCCATACAGTTAACATGACTATGGGAATCACTGTTATTTCCATATAATCGCCCATCACCATGTTCAATACACTCTATAATACTTTGGCTAGATAAAGCTTCTAGATTTTGATATACTGAAGTATGTCCAATTTCCTTACCTTGTTTATTAAGTCGATCATAAATCTCCCTAGCAGAAAGATGTTCCTGAGCTTGCCAAAGCAACTCCAATACAAAACGGCGCTGACGACTGACACGCATTCCCAACATTTGACACCTATCCAAAGCATCTTGTAATGAACGAATAGGTTTAGGAGAACTCGCTTGCTTGTACATATTTGCTGTTTGTGAATTTTAGAAATTGGGGACAACTCAATTCAAAATATCCTCACTACAGGACTTACTTGTGCAAAATTAAAGAAAACTTTTGCTTTTTGCCTGTTTACTAACTCATAATATTTTTAATCTAAAACAAACTCATAACCACTTTATCTTAAAATTCCTCTAAATGTCTACCTAAAGGGGTTAAAAAACTGCTACTGTGGATTCGCAACACTGTTGAGTAAGTAAGTAGCTATCAGTCCATGACAATCACAATCACCCTCAACAACAACTTTATTGATAGTTTAGATGTTTCACCTGCCCTAACGGTGATTGAACCACTGCTGCAAGCAGGAAGCATTTCTTCCCATGAACAGCAACTACGTCTAGAAATTAATTATGAACAGGAAGAAAATGATCCGCGGGAACTATCGGAAATTCCAGAGGTAAGACTGTGGTTTGTGCGTCTTGATGCTAAGTATCCTTGGTTACCATTTTTACTAGACTGGAAAGCAGGAGAATTAGCTAGGTACGCAGCAATGCTAGTGCCTCATCAGTTTAGTGTTAAAGAAGGTATTCAATATAACCCCGAAGCTTTAGAAATATTTTTGATGCACAAAATTTTTGTTTTAAGTGATTGGCTACAAAGACAAAATATTGCTAGTCCGTCTCGACTTAAATCTTTGGCGCAAATTCTGGGTTATGAATTGGATGATGCTTTCTTTGAAATGATTGAAAAAGGTAATTTGTAAGGGGGAAGGGAACAGGGAACAGAAAGATAATCCGGCTGAAGGTTATTTGATGATTTGGGATTTTGAATCTAACAATCTAAAATCCAAAATCCAAAATCCAAAATTAATCTTCAGCCTCCCCAAATTTTTTCTAAGACTGTTTGGGGTAAAATGTCCGCTAACTTTCCAGTTGGTGAAGTAATAGCTAAGACCTTCTCACTTATAGGTAATAATTTTTCTGCATCCGTAGAACTTAGCAAAGTAATTGTATATGTTTCTACTGCTATACCCAGTTGAAGCAGACTATTTTCCACAGACAACATTAAACTAGCACCACCAATGATAGCGGTTAATTTGCCAATATCATCGGGGGAAGTAACTTTAATATTGTGACAATGTTCTAAAAGCGATCGCACAAAAGCGTCATTATTGGCTTCTCTAATGACAACAACAGGTAAATCTGGTTGTTTTTCTTGACAAGCTGCAATGATTTGTTGCCAATTTTCTACAGGATAGGTTGTGTCTATTGTAGTTCCCCCAGCATTGATGAGAATAAAACCTGTTTCATTTACTCCTAGACGTTTTTGTTCTCCTTGCGCCCATTCAATATCTACTTTAGGCACATTTACGGTTAATGCTGGACAAGGAGTATCTATTTTTAAAGGTTTGAGTAAGTCATGGTACATTTTTACCACATATTGGGATAGGTTAGGTGTAATGGGATTAGTCAAAAAAACCGCACCTTGTCCCTGGTAGCCAATGCGTGTGCGGATTCCTGTTAACCACATTAGTAAACCTACTAACCAACTTTGTCCAACAATAATAGCGACATCATACTCCCGATCTCGGATCATGCCGACTAAGTTACCCCAATCAGCTAGACTATTACGATCTTTGTAATCAAAGGTTAATACATCATGAACTGACTTGCTGACTCGGTAAGCAGCCTTTGATTGGGGTTCTACAATCACATCTATTTGCGCGTGGGGGTAATAACGCTTTAGATCATCAAGGGTGGCAAAAAAAAGAATTTGGTTATCAATTGAACCAGGTACAAGGGCTACTACACGCATAATATTTATTAACGCTTATTGTTTTATATTTTAGGAGAATATTGGTATTAAGAATTATCAGTCAGAAGTTTAGAAGTTTAAAAATCAATAGTTTTTGAGTTTTGAATTTATTTAGTTTTAGTTAAAGATTAAGGAAAAGTTGTGCATTTATTAATTCCCGCAGCCGGAAGTGGCAAAAGAATGGGTGCTGACCGTAATAAACTTTTATTACAGGTACGTTCAAAACCCTTGATCGCTTGGACTTTGTTAGCAGCAGAAGCTGCAAGTTCTATTACTTGGATAGGAATTGTTTCTCAACCTCCAGATTGGGATGACTTCAAGGCCATTATCGCTGACTTAAAGCTGAAAAAAACAATAGAATTAATTCCTGGTGGTTCTACCCGTCAAGAGTCAGTTTATAATGGTTTGCAGGCATTGCCAACTAATGCAGCACAAGTCTTAATTCATGATGGCGCTCGTTGTTTGGCAACACCAAATTTATTTAATGCCTGTTCAGAGGCAATTCTGAATTGTTCTGGTTTAATTGCGGCTGTACCCGTTAAAGATACAATTAAAGTCGTTGATGAAAATGGCATAATTAAGAATACACCAGAGCGTAAACAACTTTGGGCAGCCCAAACCCCTCAAGGGTTCGATGTCAAATTGTTAAAACAGTGCCATGCTGAAGGTGTCCGTCAATGTTGGGAAGTGACTGATGATGCGGCTTTGTTTGAAAAATGCGGTATGGAAGTGAGAATAGTTCCCGGAGAAGAGACTAATTTGAAAATTACTACTCCTCAAGATTTAGCGATCGCAGAATTTATACTTAGTTATAGAGAATAGCTAATGACTAATGACTAATGACTAATGACTAATAACTAATGCCAAAGAATATACCTGTAGTCGGCAAAATAGAAGCGATTCTTTATTTAAAGGGTAAACCCTTATCTATCAGTGAAATTGCTGAATATGCGAAGTGCGATCGCCTAACAGCAGAAGAAGGAATTATCGAATTAATTGAGAATTATGCCCGTAGAGATACTGCTTTAGAAGTTGTAGAAACTGAAAATGGCTATAGCTTACAACTACGTTCAGATTTCCATGATTTAGTCCAAGTTCTGATACCCGTAGAATTCGGTGTGGGGGCTTTACGGACATTAGCCGCGATCGCCCTCCATAATCCCATATTGCAAAGCGAATTGATTAATTTACGGGGTTCAGGAGCTTATCAGCACGTTCAAGAATTGGTAGAATCTGGTTTTGTTCGCAAACGCCGAGAGAGTGATTCTCGCTCCTTTGCTCTACAAATAACACCAAAATTTCATCAGTATTTCCAAATCGAACAACTACCCCAAATTTTGGCAATTCCAGAAAAGGAACAACAACTAGAACTAGAGTTAGACACAGTGGAAGCAGGGGAAGAAGCAATTAAAACTTAAAAAACTATTCCCTATTCCCTGTTCCCTATTCCCTGTTCCTTGTAGAAAATGCGCTAGTCTATAAATATGGTTTAGAGTAGAATTAGCAATTAAGCTAATATAAATCGCCAATGGTGTTTGATCCTGACTTTTTACATGACGACTCCCCGCAACACCCTAATCAACTTCTGAATGATCACTTTGGGGATAACCCCAATCAATTACTTAAATATTTACAGCATCAATCTCCTGAAGTTTTAGCCCGTGTCGCCCAAGCTGTCAGCCCCGAAATTAAACAAATCATTTCCCAGAATGTCCAAGGACTGGTGGGAGTGGTACCGACAGAACACTTTCATGTGCAAATTACAACAGACCGGGATAATCTAGCAGGATTATTAGCATCCGCAATGATGACGGGTTATTTTCTCCGTCAAATGGAACAGAGGATGCAGTTGGAAAATTTATCCAATCAATAGTCAATTATACAGGCGTGATCAATCATGCCTGAATTGACATTGGTTTGTTATCTAACTTTGTTCTTGACTACCTGACTGCTTCAGCAGATAGTCTACAATCCTGTCAATTCGTTCTAAAGCAGCATTTGTGGTTCGTTGAAACTCAATGTTATTTCGCTGAAATTCAATGTTGTTCCGTTGAAATTCCTGGAATTGCCTTTCAGATTGCCTCAAGCTTTGTTGGTGCAAACGTGCAATATCTGCCAAATTAGTAACAGTTCTTTCCAATCGGGCCAGGGCTTGACTATTAGAACGAGTTTCCCGTCTTACACCTTCTTGAATAGTCCGAACTAGATCAATTTCATCTCCAAGTTGATCCAATCTACTGTCAACATCATCAAGCCTAAGGGTGATATCTTCTAATGATTGTGGATTACTCATGATGTCTCCTGTTCTGTTTTTTAATTTTACAAGAAAAACTGGGAAGTTTGAAAGCCCCTGAGAAACAGGAACGCTAGTTCCGTCTTTCGTGCTACCCTTCGGGAACGCCAAGGGCGAACAGACAGGGGATGAAAAACGACACGGGCGGTTTTAACCGCCTTCAATATTATCCTTATTCTCTTGCAACTTTAAACTATCTACCCAATCTTCTATCAATGCGGTGATGGTTTTATCTCTTTGCGCTGCATATAAAAACAGCTTATGTTTTCTGCGTTCTGAGAGTCGGACTGATACTGTTTTATCTTTCATAATGCCTTGCGGTTGTTAGTACATTGTGTTATTATAAAACAAAGGGAGACAAACGCAATGTATGGATGTCAACAAATTTTAATCAATCCCAACAAGGAATTAGGAGCGATTCTTGAGTTCTTATGTGGGGAGTCAAATAAACTTGCTAATTGTGGGACTTATTACGCTAGACAATTGTTTTTTAAGACGGGTAAAATTCCTAGTAAGTTTGACTTGCATCGTGAGTTAGCAAGTAATTCACATTTTGGGGCGATGTATTCTCAAACTGCACAGCAATGTTTAACAACTGTGGCGGAATCTTTCAAGTCGTATATTGGACTTTTGAAAGGGATTAAAAACGGTACAGTCACCCAAAAACCTAAGCTACCTGGATACAGAAAACCTGGATTAAATCTCGTAACTTTTCCTGGACAAGCTATTAAATTAAAGGACGGTAAGCTAAGATTTCCATTAGGGACTAAAGTAAAAGTTTGGTTTGGGCTTGACGCTTTTTATGTTCCCATGCCCTCTAATTTAGAACATAAGGACATCAAAGAATATCGAATCCTGCCAAGAAATAATGAATTTTATTTGGAGTTAGTTTATAAAGTAACTTCTCACAAGCCCGACGTAAATATTGAGAATGTTTTATCAATTGACCACGGCTTGAATAATTGGTTAACCTGCGTTAGTAATGTTGGCACATCATTTTTAATTGACGGGCGCAAGTTAAAATCATTGAATCAGTGGTATAACAAACGAGTATCCGTCCTTAAAGAGAATCAACCTCAAGGTTTTTGGTCTAAGCAATTGGCAGCAATAACTGAAAAGCGTAATCGCCAAATGAGGGATGCAGTTAATAAAGCTGCTAGAGTAGTTGTAAATCATTGCCTTGAAAACAAGATTGGTACTGTCATTTTTGGCTGGAATGTCGGTCAGAAAGATTCCATAAATCTTGGCTCTAAAACTAATCAAAAGTTTGTTCAAATCCCTACCGCAAAACTAAAATACCGCATTGCTCAACTGTGTGAGCAATACGGAATTAAATTTATTGAAACCGAGGAATCTTATACCTCAAAAGCATCATTCTTAGATAATGATTTTCTACCTACGTTTGGCGAAAAACCCAAAGGGTGGAAAGAGTCAGGGAAAAGAGTTAGTCGGGGTTTGTATCATTCTCAGGATGGTACAAAAATAAATGCAGATTGCAATGGTGCAAGCAATATTTTTAGAAAAGTAGCGGTAAAGCTAGGATTAAATTCTAGTGGAATCAGTAGAGGCGCATTGATATCGCCGTTAAGATTATTTATTTGGTCTTAAGAATCCCCGTCTCTTTAGAGCGGGGAGTATCAAGAATATCAAACTCTAGAAACAAGCCTAATTTATTGGGGATAATTCCCAGAACGAACTTTAAAGACTTCAGTTTTACCATTGCGGTTGACTTCTATTGCGAGAATGTCCCCAACGGTACTTGATTCAACTATCTTTTGGACTTGAGCAGAAATTTTAATTTGTTTACCATTAATCTTTTGAATCACGTCACCAGGAAGCAATCCTCCTATTTGTGCTGGAGATTTTTCCAGGACTTTTCTGATAACAATTCCCACGTCTGGCTGAATGTTTAGTTTATCTTCCTCCTTCAGCCGCTGTTTTGTAGTTGTAGAAATGTCTATCATCTCAATTCCTAAAAAGGGATGAGCAACTTCTCCTGTGGTAAACAGTTCATTGGCTACACGAAAAGCGGTTTCAATGGGGATAGCAAAACCGAGTCCTTGAGCATCAGCACGGATAGCGGTATTCATACCAATAACTTGTCCTTGAGCATTTAAGAGCGGTCCTCCAGAATTGCCAGGGTTAATAGCTGCATCTGTTTGGATAAAACTCACGCGCTTATTAGGCACACCTACTTGAGCGCTAGTTCTATCTGTGGCACTGATAATGCCAATAGTGACGGTATTATCTAAGCCTAAAGGATTGCCAATAGCGATCGCCCATTGTCCAGGAATTAAATTTTGTGAATTACCTAACTTAACTATCGGCAAGTTATGGGCGGAAATTTTGACTGCGGCTATATCTGTCACCGGATCAATTCCTACTACCTTCCCTTCAAAAGTGCGCCCATCTTTGAGAGTAACTTGAACCGTATCTGTATCTTCTACCACATGAGCATTAGTTAGTAACTTACCATCTTCTGTTAAAATAAATCCTGAACCTGTCCCCCGCTCAATTTTGTTTGAGGGCATTAATTGTTCATCTTCTTTGAAAAAATGACGAAACAAAGGATTTTTAAAAGCTTCAGTCATCGGATTTGATATTTTCCGAACTGCATTAATTCGCACGACGGCAGGACCAACTTTACCAACAGCAGTGGCGATAAAATTCACATTATCACCTCCGGGAGAGTTAAGTATGCCATTGACAGGTTGGGGAACAACAGATTCAGCAGGTAAAGTTACGCCAACATTTTTTAACTCTTGAAATGAAAGATTGTGTGTCCAAAAATAACGACTAGCAACTACACCACCACCTCCGCCAATTACAACCAAACCTAGATAAACAGCCAGTTGCTTCAAAGATACCTTCATAATTATTAACAATAATGGCGCTCAAGGACAGATGGAAGCTTATCTCTTTAGTGTAGTCAAACAAACGTTCAGTGAACAGATCATTTGAGATATAAATATCAGAAATTTGTCAGCATATTCGGGGATCATATCTAGTTCTGAGATTTCATCATGAATTTACTCAAAATAGGTAGTAGAAAGATAAAGGAAAAACGTAAGGATTCAGGAGCAAAGGAGTCATCGAGTCAGAATAAATACAATAGAAGAGAAGAAATCACCAAGCCAAGGAAACACGAAATCAGAATAAATTGCCATAATTCTACATCAAATCTTCTTTCTTTCTCCTGACTCGGTGACTCGGTGACTCCTGAATTCTTACCGAAAAACTTTATCCTATCTTTAACTATTCCCCACTAAAATCTAAAAATTAGCGGTTTCTGGACTTATTTACATGAAAATTTTCTATTGTTCACTAAGTTTTTTGAGTTTATTTAGCACTTTAGGGTTATTCTCCACACTTCTACAATCACAAAGGGTCAACGCTAGTCCAGGGAAATGTCCTATTCCCGTTTTAGCTCGCGTTCAACGTCATCAAGTTAATAGTGGTGAAACTTTAGCAACTATAGCTAATCGCTATAATCTAGCACCAGAAACAATTACTGGTATTAATCCATTTGTTAAGAATGGGGTGGTAAGTCCGGGAACAGAACTACAAATTCTTCCTTTTAATGGAATTGTAGTAGAAGTCCTTCCCAATCAAAGCTGGCAACAAATAGCGTCTAAGTATAAAGTCCGTCCAGATACAGTATTTGAAATTAATGGTTGTCAGAAAAAACCTAAATTTGTCTTTTTACCGACACTTCCAGGGGTAACTGCTAAATCTCAAATAATCACCTCATCTTCTACACCCACTCCCACTACACCAACTGGAAATATTACTGGTTATCCTTTACCCAATGCCACAAGTACAGCATTAGCCTATGGTTGGCAAATTCACCCAATTACAGGAGATGTTTTTTTTCATAGTGGCGTAGATTTGTTAGCACCAGTGAATACTCCTGTGGCGGCGATCGCTCCTGGAATTGTCGTATTTGCCGCATTTCAGGGCAGTTATGGCAAATTAGTGATTATTAACCACGCAGATGGCTTACAAAGCCGTTACGCCCAACTTGACAGCATCAAAGTTACTCTCGGTCAAAGAGTCAATAAGGGCGATATTATAGGAGCAGTGGGAACTAGCGGACAACCAACTTCCACTCAACCCCACCTTCATTTTGAAATGCGTTCTAATGCTCCCCTTGGTTGGCAAGCTAAAAATCCAAAAGAGTTTTTAAGCAATTAAAGTTTATGTTTGTGTTTGTACGTTATTTTTAGTGCAAGTACCTAGATCCCCGATTTCTTAAAGAAGTTGGGTGTCTACGGTTATCATCCAACCTCAAAAGATTGATCTACTGAGAATAATCAGGTAAAACAAACATCCTGTACATCCTTAAATCTTGGATATCCTGATTCTGACAGTTTATATTATTTAGTAATCACCAATTCTTCAGTTGATTGAATAACGTGCATTCCCGCTGCTGCAAATCTAGCAAATGTGTTATTAGCCTGTTCTGTATAGTCAACCACACCATGAACAACAACAGGAGAAGTGCAATCTTCTAAAAGATAAATTTTCTTTGTTAGGTTACTATCTACCTGTTTGATTTCTGTTAATAAATCATCAATTGTCCAAGCAACACAATGACTTTTAGCCTGTCCAGCAATAATCACCGCATCGTATTCTAAAAGTTGTTTGATTAAACTTGTATTTTTTTGGGCAATTGGCTGTTCATCAAATCCTGTTAAAACTTCGGGACGTAAAATAGAATAATTTTCTGTGAAGGGATTTTCCCCTTTTAATTCAAATTGGGTTTGACTTTGACGGGCGATACTATGAAAAAATATAGCTTCTTCTACTGATGCAACCAAAGCATGACCAATTCCCCCTAACATGGAATGATAAGGCCAAACTGTTAAGGGGTATTTTCCATCTTGGCTAAGTTGTTGAACATAATGAAAAGCCTGTTTTGCTAATAAGTCATAATCACCATTGGTTATACTATTAGCAACGACTGGGTTAACTTGCCAAATACCTTTTTCAATATCTGCGATTGTGATATTGGTTGCGGCTGGGGTTGGGTGTTCTCCTTGGGAATTTATCCAGAATATAGGATGAAAGATTTGCATTGCTGTATGAGTATCTAGCGTGGGAATAATTTTAGTAATTATTCCTAAATTACGATAAATAAATTCGCACAGTCTTTGATTATCTGCAACTGCTCCATTTCCCGTTTGTCCACTTACGAATAATTCAAAATCAGGAATACAAAAGGTATTTTGGACATCTATTAATAATAGACAAATGCGGTTTTTATCTAAAGCTGCTGCTGGGATGTTTTGTTGTTTGGCATAAGTTTCAGCGTCAGCGGCACGTTGTTGATAAGGTACACGCCAGATTTCTCCGACTTTTGCGGGGTTGAAGTGGGAAGGAATCGGTAATTGGGTTATATTTTGGGTATTCATCATGGAAATACGCTTTGATTTTATGTATAAATTTTTAATCCTTGTCTAATTTGTGATCCTCTGGGAAATTGAGAACAGGTAAGCGATCGCCTCGAAGTAATTCTTCACTTGCCTCACCTAGGCTAACTAATGCCTCAGCCGTAACTTTTTGAGCTATGAGTAGCATCAGTATAGGTACTGTACCAACTTGTAAAAGACAAGATGGGGAAATAGTGAACGCAATTAAATTTAATCCAGATTGAGAAAAGAACTGTTGGTTTACAGGTGGCATTGTAATTATTAGTAATTAGTACACAAGTAAAAGCTATGTCTACGGTATATTACATCAATGTTAACAGCAGAAATATATAGCAGGAAACAGAGAAAAAGGTTAAAAGTATTTTAGTGTCTGATAGCACCTCATGCCATTAGTTATGTATTATGTATCCCTTGCGGTAGGTATTAACTCCTTCCTCCTTCTTTTTCCTCCTGACTCCTGAATGGGCGCAAGCCCTGCGCCCCTACCTCCTAAATTCTTCCGTAACACTATTTTTGTCAATTTTGCAAGCTGCGAAGGTAACAAAATTGTTAAAAAAAAACGGCAAAATGTGATAATTCTATGATTCTAGTTTACAAATGTAGGCAAAATACTCCAATATACCCTTGCTGTTAAATTCCACTGCATGATGAAAACAGTATTATTTAATCGTCAAAAATCCCTAGTGCAATGGGTAAGCCAAGCAACAGGCATAAATACTTTCGGAGTAAAAGTCCGATTGCTAGGTAATGACCTACATATTCTCTGTGAAAGCGTTGAATGTCCACAGCGTTGGCAAACTCTGTCAGAATTACTGCAAGCACTACAGCAAACTGATGTAGATACCCTCACTAATGACGAACAACCCTCAATATACCAAGTATTAATTTATGGTCGAAGACAAGGGGAACATCGTCCTGAATGGTGTCATCGGGTCTACTTAAATCAAATAGAACGACATTTAGAACAGGTAGAACAGTCACTATTAGCACAGTCAGAAACACCTGTAGGCGTTGGTGGTTCGCTGATTATCTCTAATGAGAGTTTGGCACGCCAGGGAAATGTAGATGCGATCGCTCGCTATTTAAGCGAACATCTCAGTCATTTAGGTATAGATATACAGGTAAAAATTAAACCCTCTCCGGCGAAAAATCATTCTCAAATTGTTGTTAATCGTCTTTGGGTATTTTGTCAGTCTAGCTATAGCCCTGATTCATCATTATTGGCAGAAACGGTAGCCCAAAAGCTGAGACATTTGCAGCTTGTTGGTTATCAGGATGCCATCATTGTTGCACAAGTTAAGGGAGAAACAGAGCCAGATTGGCATTTACGCGTAGATTTGACACCTCCGGATGTGATGTTAAAAGAATGGGCTCGCTGGGGAGATGTGCAAGCGATCGCTAGAATATTAACTGAGGAATTGTTAGGCTTTAAAATAGCATTGCAAACTTCTCTCAAAGAATCCACCTTACATATATTCTGTACTCCAGCCTTTGACCCCTTAGAAATCGCCCCTGCACCAAACAAAGAAACCGCACTACAAGCAATTGTCCCCCTACTGGAAACTATTGCTCCTCAAGCTATTATCTCAGCCGCTATATATGGGCAAAAAACAGCGGACAAAAAACCAATTTGGATAGATTGGATATCTTTACCAGCATCACAGCATCCCGCTCTAGTTGCATCCGCATTGGATCTTGCCCGTGTAGGTGATCAGCCCGCAATTATTTTTTTACTAGAGCGGTTACTCAATCCTGACCTAGATTGGCGATTGAAAACAGGTGGCATCCGGGTATTACTAGTTTACAAAGAAGATTTATTACACATTATGTGTGATGCTCCCGTTTGTCCTACACGCCATCAAGTTTCTAGTAAAGTGACTCAATTTATCCGTCAATTAAAAATTTCTGGTATTACTGGTGTCCGTATTTACGGTCGTCGTGCTGGTGATAAAGAACCTGTATGGCATCATGGAGTTGATCTAGAAGAACGTTCTCGATTAGTTCCCGAAGCAACACCAGAATTTGCTGCTACATCAGAATATGTAAATTCTCTAATGATCGGTGAAAATAGTGAAGAGATTTTGCGTCCCGATTTAACAAATGCAGAAGTACAAAATTTTATTAAAGAAATAGCAAATAATTGGGTAGCAAATACCAATAAATTCATCAGGAATTTACTTTTAAACAGCCAATTATTTACACCATCTAATCAGGAAACCGACGAAAATCCTGATCATCAAGGAATTGGCAGTGGGATGATTTGGTTGATGCTAGGATTACTTCTTACCTTGCAAAGTGATTTTATGTTAGGCTATGTTGTAGCGCGTACGGCTCAGAATTTGCCAAAAGCTGCTAATAATATTGTTTTGCCCTTATCCTCAGAAGTTCAGGCATCTTTACCATTGCAAAATAATCAGAAAACATCGTTTCTAAATCAACCAGGAACAAGCGAATTACCTAATAATAATCAGTCTGCTTTTAATGCTTCTGGATTTATTAACGATAATAATTTGAAATCAGGAAATTTGCCAGCCGCGCCATTAAAAGAAAAAGCTACAGCTACAGCTATTTTATTGGCAGCTAGATCACAAATGCCCAGTTTTAATGCTAGGCAATTAGATGAACAATTGGCTTTATATAAACAACGTTTAAACACTAAAAAACGCCCACCAGATGTTTTGATTATTGGTTCTTCTCGCGCCTTGAGAGGAGTTGATCCTGTCGCTCTTTCTAAAGCTTTAGTCAACCAGAATCATAGCAATATTGATATATTCAACTTTGGAATTAATGGAGCAACAGCCCAAGTTGTTGATGTTCTTATTCGTCAAGTTTTAGCACCTGAAGAACTGCCAAAAGTGATTTTATGGGCAGATGGTTCTCGCGCCTTTAATAATGGCAGAGAAGATATCACTTTCAATGCAATTGAAACCTCAGCAGGATACAAACAAATATTACAAAACGCTAAAACAACAGTCAAAACTAATGGAGTTACTCAAAACGAAGAAGATACAACCGAAAAAATTAGTAGTAAACCGAAGATAGCAGATCCTAGTATCTATCAAGTAGCTAACGATTGGTTAAATGAGTCTGGAGCTAATTTATCTGCTAGTTATAAAAACCGTGATCAAATTAAAACTCTTCTCCAAAAACAACTTCAATATCTACCTTTTAGTCATCAACATCCCTCAGTAAAATCAAAAATTCATCTCACTCATGATTCTGAGATAGATAATTCTTCTGTGGAAGGAGTTGATTTTGATGGATTCTTACCTTTATCTATTCGCTTTAATCCCACCACCTATTATCAAAAACATCCCAAAGTTTCTGGAGATTATGACAATGATTATAAATCTTTTCAACTAGCAGGTAAACAAAATCAGGCATTCCAGTCAATGTTAGAGTTTACTAAAAAGAATAATATCTCCCTTGTCTTTGTTAATATGCCCCTTACCTCGGATTATTTAGATCCTGTACGCACAAAGTATGAACAGCAATTTCAAGAGTATTTATTAAGCTTTACTAGCAATTCTCACTTTATATATCGTGATTTAAGTCAGCTATGGCCAAAAGCAAATGATTACTTTTCTGATCCTAGTCACCTCAATCGCTATGGTGCTTATGAGGTATCAAAAAAACTAGCTATAGATCCAATGATTAGTTGGCCAACAAAGTGATTAAATAGGGATTGCATAAAAGACAGCAAAAGCGTTGATATACTAAAAACGGCTAATAACCAAAGTCTACTGAAGTGGACTAAAGATTTTTTT
>JANMEE010000014.1:0-11955 GCA_031376645.1 Dolichospermum sp. OTE_75_concoct_329_sub
GTGATATCGAGGGAGTGATCGCATCTTTTACTGAATTATCCTCAATATCTTCGTTTACGGTAAGCACTGTATTACCACCAGCCTCACTAAAAGTTTCATCTGGTGACGGAGTGCTTTCAGAGGGTGAAGTATTACTGCTGAGGTTAGGAGTTTCTGTTTCCCCACTGGTGTAACTGAGAATTTGCTCAATACTGGCTACAGTCGGTTCTTTCAACACAGTAATTCTGTGGAAATTTCCCACTTTCCTAACTGAGATTCTTGCTCCAGCCGTGCGGAGTTTTGTTGTCAAGTCATTGAGTAGGAGAAATGCTACATCCAATTGACGGTAATTATTGATAATGGCACTCATGGTTTTTTGTTTGATTTAGTTCACCACAAGAGCGCATAGCGCAATCCTTTTATCTAAAAACGTTTTTGGTATCTTTGATGATGTTTAGACAGATTGCGTTGAAAATGTAGTTTTTGGTGTTAGTCAGGAAACAGCAAAACTTCCCATACCAATCGAGGAGAGGCCATTTTTAACAGAGAGTTTTTGGCATCTTCCAGTTTCAACAGCCAATTGTGATCACTGAGAAATGCCTTCCAGCAATATTGCAGGTAATCTATCAGCCATAGTTGTTGATGAAAATCTAATTGAGCCTCAATATCTTTGGCAATACTTAACGCTGTTAACAGATTGTTAGGTGGTTGAATTAGTTGTTGCAAAATTGATTGTGGGATAGATTGAAGTTGATCATGGTAAGCGATCGCTATCCCTGGAGAACCACCCGCAAACTGTATAACATTGGGGTGATTGAGAATTTCAGAACGTCCCACATTTTCTAAAACTGTGGTCATTTGGGCGTTGTTTAGTCGCTGGAAAGGAACGAGTTGACAACGGCTGGTAATTGTAGCAAGTAACCTTTGGGGTTGGGATGAAATAAGGATAATTGTGCCGGATATTGGCTCTTCCAAGGTTTTCAGCAGTGCATTAGCAGCAGTGGGTTGCATTCTGTCAGCATTTTCTACCACGACAATTTTGTAAGGTGCAATTAGGGGGGAGGTAGCTAGAAATTGGGTGATTTCTCGAATCTGCTCAATTCTAATTTGGGATGGAGATTTTCGCAGTCCCCTAGAAGCTGCTATTTCACTTTCACTTAACAACTGTTTTTGGTGTAGGTATGTTGGTTCAACCCATAAAATATCAGGACAGTTAGCTATGTTTTGGATGTTGAAAATTTCAGCGATAAAGCATTTAGCAGCTAAGGATTTTCCTACTCCGTCTGCTCCAGCAAACAAGTATGCAGGGACAATTCGGTTGTGTGTAATTGCACTTTTGAGTAAAGATACCGCTAAATTTTGACCAATTATTTTTGATAACTGCCAGTTTTCTGCAATTGGTTGTGTAGATTCGCAATCTATACTTTGAGAAGGTTCACAAACAGAAAGGTCTGTTGTGAGATGAAGTAGATCAAGTTGCTTCATTTTTTGAGTTTTGGAAATTGTTAATTAGACATCTCCAGAAATTTAATCTCCCTCCAACAACCGGAGCATTTTAGGTTAAATTTCCGAGGTGGCTATTGCATTTGCAAGAAGTAGTACCTACGAGCAAAGTTTGATAATTTGAGTTTGCAAGGCGAGTTTTTCATCTACACCAGATTTGAGCATTAGCTCTAGTTCCAACAGCATTTTCAAACTATTTTTCAGCTTGTTTACACAACAATTAGCAACCTCTTGGCGGATGTAATACAAGCGTTTGGGATTTTTCACGTCTGCAAATTGGGCTATTTTATTGTCGTCTTGACACCCGGTGATGATTATCTGTTTGACTGTTAGCCAAGTGCGAAAGGTAGTAGTCAGGGTAGCGGTAATCTTTAAAGCTGGTTCGTTACAGTTAATTAAGCGTTCAATAAATTCTAATGCTTGAGCAATGTTACCCAAGCGAATGGCGTTGGCTAGTTGTAAACTATTAGCAGCACTTTCGGAGACTAATTCTTTCACCATATCCCCATTGACTGTTTTACCCAAAGCATAGGTTTTGAGCTTTTCTAGTTCGGTGAATATCAGTCGTGTACGATTGCCTGTGTAATCAATCAATACTGTGTAAGCATCGGTGGTGAGTGTTACACTTACTTCATCAGCTAAAGTACGAGCTTGCCGTATTAATGCTTGGGTTTGCCATTGGGGAATGAGAGAAAATTCTTGTACCTGTGCGTACTCCAGTAGGAGTTTGACTGATTTATTTCTCACGTCAGGTTTGTGAGTGTTGGTGATAAGGAGGGTATTTATTGAGGGAATTTTGGGGAGAATGGACTCCAACTGCAACAAAATTTCTTTTGAACAAACTCTCAGTAATGTGCTGTTGGGCAAATGTACTAATCGTCCTCCACTCCCAACAGGTGGTGTCATGATATCGGATAATGCTTGAGGAATGGTTTCTTTAGATTCTGGAGGGTATTCTGTATAGTTAAAGTTTGCCCATTGTTGATCTAGAGTGTGGGTTTTTAGTTGTTTGATGGCGCGAGTTAGAAAGAATTCGTTTTCACCAAAGTATAAGTTTGTTGGCATGGTAGTACAGCAATACAATTGCCGTACATGAGCGTTAGCTCTAAACTCACTGTCGGAATTTCATTCTACAGCAAATCGCTATATGTGTATTCATTAGGATAACGCGAAACCTGTTTTCGTTTACATCTTGGACTAACATCAACTATTTCTAGTTTTTAGGAATTGGAATTGGTTGAAACCTAATATTGCATTTACTTTGATTTCTTTGATTTCTTTGATCAACACAAACAATTTTTACCAATTGTACAGACGTACCTTTGCGATCGCCATCCTCCTCAAACTGAACCTTACCTGAAGCACCATCAATCGAATTTGAAAGGAGAGCTTTTCGTACTCCACTTCGAGTTGGATCTTTCTTAATGGCTTCTATCAAAGCCTTTGTTGCATCATAAGCTAGGGCAGTCCGCCAGCTTACATCACCACCCCAAAGCTTCTCCGATTTTTTAACGAAATCTGAGTCACGATTTGCTTCAATATGCCAAGGAATTGCTACTACCATTTCATTTATTAGATCTAGCCACTCTGAGTCTTTTTGGAAAATGTTGGGGTTGAAAACAACATCTCCTCCCAAGATATTTAATTTTTTCTTGTTCTGATAAATTAGTAGTAGAGCTTTATTTATCGTATCCTCATCATGAGGTACTAACATTAATACTTCCGCACCTTCTTTAATAGCTTGCTTCATGCTATTAACTGGACTAAAAGACGGGTTAGATAAATTAAACTCATCGTATTCCTTGTCTTTTTTTTGATTACCAGGTAAAGATTTTTCAAATTCTTCCTTAAGAGATTTGCCGTATGTGATTTTATCATTATATAAAACTGCTGCTTTTGTCTTCTTTAATGTTTTCAACATATATTTTGCTAGTGCGTTTGCAGCTAAGTTATCACTAGGAACTGTGCGAAAAACGTAATTTTTTGACTTTGTGTTTTCTGATAAGTTAACAGCGGTACTAACAGGAGTAATTGCTACAAGCTCTTTATCATTATAAATATCTCTTGCTGCTAAAGTAACATCACTCGAATAATGACCAACTACACCAAGAATATTAGGTTCTTTCGCTAATGCCTTAGCAACTTCTTTAGCATAATCTTTGTTATCATTATCTTCTGTAATTGATACCTTTAAAGAGAAGTCTTTATTAGAGTTCTTCGAAGAAAAACAATTAAATTCATTTTGAGCTTGAGCTACTCCGCGCAAAATTTCTAAAGATTCATTCGGTTGTTTGGAAATTGGTACAGCTACAGCGATAGTATAAGTTTTCTTTTCATTTGGGTTCGCTACTTTTATTTTGGCGTTGTTAAGATAAATCAATGCTTCTGGATCATTGATCATTTTTTTCTTGTCTGAACACTCTGTCTCCACTGAATCAAATAAAGCCAGTTCTAAATTAGTCTTAGCTTGTTGCCAAGAATCATTCTTTATATTTTGAATTGCTAGCGGTTTTTTATTTTTATATTCGCTGTATTCTGGAAGATATTTAGATTGTTCCTTATTTAAGTTTGGAAACAAATTTTCTTGACCATAACTAATTATAATCTGATCGGGTGAGGGACAAAAGATAATATATACACCAACCAATAATTGTAGAATGATGAATAGGCTAAAAAAGATTGTTGGTAAGTTATAGATTTTAGTGATTTGTGGTGATTTATTATCCTGACTCATGGTGTTAATTAATAAGATTAATAAAAGATTTATACTCTTTTGCTTTTGGGCTAGTTTACTTAAGTGAACGTCCTCTCCAAGTCCACCCCCAACCTGTTTCAGTTTTAATAACTGAGGTAAGGGCAATTATGGCAACTATCAGACCCCCTAAACCATGCAGCCACCAATATTTTGTAGAGCTATAAAATGCTCTTGCTGCTATTACCCGCAAATTGTATTGGAGTAGAATCGCTATTACAGCTAAACAAATTGCGAGAAAATCAACTATCTGCCAACCAATTAAAATACCCTTAATACCCACAATAATTAATATTAGCCAAGGAACTGAGTAAATATTTAGCATTACTAAAGCTAAAGATACCATCAATACCCAACTACGTTGTGAGCCTGAATATAAAACTTTAGTCCAACCTTCCCAGAGTGCTGCCCAAGTACGGTACATTCGTATTTCTGCTAAATTTGCTCCTAGTGCATATTTTAACTTTAAACCATTGTGTTTTATAAGTCGGGCTAAAGCCACATCTTCTGCAACTTCACTAGCGACTGCTCTATGTCCTCCAATCTGTTTGTATGATGAGCGAGAGAATAACATAAAAGAACCAAAAGCAAAAGCTGTTTTTGTCCTTGGGTTTTTTACTACGGATGAATTTAAAGAAACTACTAGGTTAATGAACATTAATGGCTGTACTAACCATTCTGATAAAGAGCCACAAATCAATGCAGGGACACAATTGAGCAAATCCACATTTTCTAATTTTGCTAGTTGAATTACTGTTTCAATTGCTCCGTGCTTTAGTCGTACATCAGCATCAATGAACAGCAAAAAATCTCCATCAGCAGATTCAGCGGCTTGAACACAAGCCCAGTTTTTACCTTTCCATAATTGTTGAGATGGTCGAGGTAATCCTTGTAAAATTTTTAGTCGTGAATCATTAATTTCTTCCTTAAGTTTATTAAGAATAATAAGTGTGTCATCAGTTGATTTATCGTCTATTACCCATAGTTCAATTTGATCAGAGGTTAAGTTTGTATTAGACAAAATAGACATAACACAATCTTGAATATTATCTGTCTCATTATAAGCCGGGACAATTACGGAAACTTTATGAAACCCAGAATTAAGTAATTTATCTGGTATTTTAGAATTTGATACACATAATTGAGACATTTTTTCTATTTTGCGTTGCATATAAACTAAATAGACACTTGAATTAATCAAACAAAAAAGTAAAAAGATATTTAAAATCACGGTTAATTTACCTTGCTAGCGATATGTTGTAATAATATTTAAATATTATTACCCTGTTTTTTATGGTCAATTTTATCTAAATATTGTCTTATTTTTTCATGTCTAAATTGATAGTTATCTCCTTCTTGTTTCAACAAATCTTCTTTCATAGCGTCTTCTAAGAACTGACCATAGTTCCAAGGGATATGTTTGTATATCCAAAGAATCAAACGCAGGGCGAAATATTTAACACAATGTAAACCTGACTTGTCTCCATTAACGATCCCACTTAAAATACCAATCATTAAGCCTATACAAATACCAAATAATATTCCCCCAGCTTCGTCCCTTCTATAATAAATCCACCATACAGATTGAGGATCTTCTGAGAAAGCTTTCCAAAATATCCAACATATTATGAAAGATATTAAACCAATAATTCCAGATACGATAGAAATTTCAAGAGATTTTTTTATATAAATATTTTTTCCCCGTTTTATTAAATTTATATTTTTAATTTTTTTTATGAAATTATTAATATTATTTTCAATAATATTGCTTTTGTTTTTATCTAAGCTAGAATCTAGCTTTTCCTTTTCATATTCATCCTTTTTAGATTCAAATCCAAAAATTATTCCTATCATTAACCCAACAAAAACTTCTAAACATAAAATACCCCAATAAAAATCCTTAATCTTTATATAAAAATTGGAAATAAGTATCTTTGTAACTTCTGCGTTCCTGGAATCCCAAAGTAAGCAATAAATAATCAAAATAATCATCAGAGTAACACAAGATAAGACAAAATATTTAAAATATTTATATCTACCTCTATTTACTCCGGGAGTTTGATCATGAATATCATCTGTATTTTTGATTTCAAAAAATAAACAATAATGGATGGCAATAAACACTAATAATCCTATTATACTCGTAACTATACCCTCTTTTGTTATTATATCTGGATTGCTATTGCTAAGTACAATTTTTCTAAAATTCTCTAGCCACTTGTTTTGAAAATTTACCTCAAAACTAAAAATACCACTTATAATTGCTATTATCCACATACAAATCCCACAAAAGGCTGCCGATACCATTCCAATTCTAAAATATTTTATAGCTTTCTTAAAAGACCATTTAATTTCATTAAGTGCTTCTATTTTTTCAAAGTTAATAAAATAAAATATAAAACCAAAAATTATGCCAAATATAATTATATCTAAAAGCTGTATGTTCTCTTGCATTGATTTCCAACTAAACGAACGTATAATTACAGAGACGAATCCAATGATAGTAGATTTTAGTTTATATTCTGTGTCTTTATTGAGCCATTCTATTATTGTATTTTTGATTTCTTGAATTCTTGAGTTACCTTTTTCAAATCGGAAATATTTAAATAATGATTCAAATATTCGCTCTGCATAAAGATGTGAAAAAGATATTAATCCAGATATTAATCCAGATATTAATCCAAAAATTACATATTGGGCAATAGGTAAATTCAATTTATCATTATTGTTAGTTGATATTTCGTAAGTTAATATTTCGGAAAGTAATCCTGTTGATAAACCACATAATATTCCTACAATTAGTCCAACTAAAAGATAATAGAATAGCCGTTCATTATTTTTTGAAGATAATACTTGTGGTTGAATTTGTTAGGCAGAAAAATTGCTTCCTCTTGGAAACTGCGCTAACCAACTTATATTTTCTCGATACTCAGTATATTTTTTTAGCTTCTCTAATTTACGATCACAATAGACTTTTAGTAACTCACCATGAAAAGTTGGAATATTTATTTGCGCTATTTCAGCATACTCTTTCTCATTGTTAGCACTGATTAATTGCTTAATTATTTTTTGATGTTCTGGAATTGCTTTGAAATTATCTATTGCTATGGTTAAAAATAAAGGTTTTTCTATTAAAGCTAATATAGCAGAGTTCTTGGCTGTCAAAAAATCCCATGTTGATTGACGTATTTCTTTTATATCTAACTTAAAGTTTTTAAGCTTTAACTCTTGAATGATATAATCGTCTTTTTGCTTTTTATTCAGATGCTGTAATGTAAGTTCAATTGTATACTTTCTATCACTTTGAACTTTTTCTAACTCAGAAATTAAGGGAAATTTAACTTTCTTACTAGTAAGGATAATTGTTAAATTACTGTACTTTTCCAAAAATATTTTTAATGTGTTACAAAAATACTTTTGGGTTGCTTCTTCTTCAAAACCATCTATTTCGTCAAAACCATCTAGCAGCAAAATGGTTTTTCTATCGTCAAGTAAAGCATCATGATATTTTTCTCGAATGTTATATAAACTGCTATCAGATAATTGCTGTTTTATCCATAGTCTGAAAAGCTTCTCCTTAGTCCACGTAGAAAGCTGCAAATAAATAGGTATTAGAAAAGAAGTAGTATTGATTTGATTACCTGTAATTAATTTAATTAATTCATAGTTAGCTTGCTTTAAAATAGTAGTTTTGCCTAAGCCGGATTCTCCCCAAATAATTATGTATCTATGTATATTACTTTCTATGACATCATTGATTTTTTCAAAAATATTATCTAAATTAACTGGTTCTTTTTTGTTGTCTCCTAGTAGTATTAGTGGAATTGGCTTTGGTTTGTTTTCATCAATTTTATTATCATTATCTAAATTCCGTTTTAATACCTCAACCAATATTTTTAAAGCCTTCTTTTTAACCTCATTTGGAGGAGTAGAAGGTGGCAGTCTACTTCGTATATCTGATAAGATTTCTCCATTATCTCCTGTAGTACATATTCTTATTTTTTGAAGCTTTTCACATAGTAAAATAATAGAAGTTGTATCACCTAACTCATATAATTCATATAAGTAATCAAGTAGTGACTTAGCAAAAGTATCGTTATTGCGGTTATTGAAAAAATCAACCCTATTTGCGTCAACATTAATATCTTGACATAATTGCTCTCTTTGATCTAGTTTAGCATATTGTCCCGCTACTAATAGTCTTGCCAGCTCTGCTATATCTAATTTAGTTAAATTGGAAGACATAATTTTTTACTCAAGTTATACAATTCGTCAAACAAAATTTTTATTAGTATTATTTTTATCCTACTCTGGTAGAACCAAGTTTAGTTCTTATATCTAATAATATTTTTCCATTGTCTCCCGTAATACATATTCTTATTTTTTGAAGCTTTTCACATAGTAAAATAATAGAAGTTGTATCACCTAATTCATATAATTCATATAAGTAATCAAGTAGTGACTTAGCAAAAGTATTGTTATTTGGGTTATTGATATAATCAACATCATTTGCGTCAATATCAATATCCTTACATAATTGCTCCCTCTGATCTGGTTTAGCGCATTTACCTGCTACTAATAGTCTTGTAAGCTCTGATATATCTGATTTAGTTAACAGGGATCTGTCTTCCGTATCTGGTGGGGTTGGAGGTTGAGGATTGGTTATTAATTTGCCAATATTAAACTGCGAATAAAGTACGGGAATGCACCAACTAACTTCGCCATGTGGCAACCTGTTACGCGCAAATCTCATTGCTTCATCAATATTTTCACTTCTTAGAAGCTTGTCGTAGAAAGATTCTACAAATACTTTGGCTTCTTGTTGCGGAAAGTTGTATTGCATTGCTACTACTGTCGGAATACCCCTGCCAACTAGACTATGTGCCACGCCATTGAATGTATTTTCCTGGCTAGTTATTCCTGTTTGGCATGAGCAAAAGAAAGCAAATTTAACACCACTATCCCAGAGCCAATCACTTAGATCATTTCCCCTGATCGACTCTGGATCACCTTCTTGGTTTAGTACCCAAACTTTACCATTATCTTTTGCAAAAGTTCCATGTCCTACAAAGTGAAACAAGTCGTATTTATTTTTATACAATATTTTCTGTAAGTCTGACCTTGTAGCTTGTTTTCCTCTCAGAATGTCTGGTTGTATTCCATATTGCTGAAAGAATTCTTCTATTGGCTGTATGTACTCATTTTCATTAAAACTATTATTTGTAGGTGATGCTGAAACAATGAGGACTTTGATATTCTTAGAATCAAGATTTACATCGTCTTTTCTGGCATTGTCAATAAACCGAACAATAGAAACCCCACGACGTACCAGAAATTGCTGGTCATCTCGTAGTAGTTCCCACGGTATACCAACCAATTCAGGGGCTTGGATATCCAACCGTAGACGAAATCTTTCATCCCGTGGAAGACCCCTATACCATGCCTGAAATGTTGCTCCTAAATCTTCTCGAAATATTAGATTGTAGAGTGCTTTTCCAACAATTTCTAACTCGTCTTCTCTTGCTCTTAGTTCCCCAAGTCGTTCAACAAAATAATAATTAAAACTTCTGTTATCACTAATTATATCTGTGAGAGCGAAACTGAACTCTATAGATTGTGGATTTGGTTGTGTTTCATGTTCTAACTTAGCTCTATAACGAGTTTCCCCAATCTTCTCTAAAATTAACCGCAGATTAATAAACGTAGTCATTTTTCTCCTAATTTTATTTTGCAGGAATAAACTATTTTTTTCTACCTACCTATAATTCCAATAGAACCTCATCTGAGTCTATTTCTTCAAGTTCTGTAAAACCCAAATGGAGGGTTGGTCTGTAGCGATCAAGGTTTTCAGTTTGTCTCGTATTAATAAGCTCATGGATAGCAAATAAAACATCATTGTTTTTTTGGATTGAACCGTGATCAGCCTTTGTTTCATAGGTTGGTATATCCTGAAGATAGGCAGAATCAAATGGAACAGTACCATCACCAACCTTTGCTCCCAAAAACTTATACCGCCAGTTATTGCCATCTTGTTCCCGTTCAACACGGGTAATAGTCATTAATGAACGGTTAGCGATGAGGAACATCTTTTCAGGTAAACGTGCATTAATATTTTGGTGAAACTGTTGAGCAGCATAGAGGTACTCTGCATTGATAGAATCCTCATTCCAGTAGTTGGCATTATATATGTCTGGCTGTCCAAAAATTTGTGACTGGGGACACAACTCGTAAAGACCGGGAAATGATTGAACAACCTTTCGCACTTCTGGTCCGCCATAACGGAAACCAGCAATTTTCACAATAGGAAAATCACCTTTCATGGCCATGAAGGGTAAATAAGATCCCCTGTTGGGAGTGCCTAGCATAATCAGTTTATCAAGCCTGTCTTCTGCTTGCGCTCCGAAGAGATCCAGATATCTTCGCACTACCAGTCCACCCATGCTGTGAGCAAGGAAAACAAACTGCTTGTTTCGCTTATCTGCCGCTTTTGCCTCCACGAAATCGTGTAGCTTACTAGCAGTTTTGTCAATGGGTTTGCGCCAATCGTAGGGAAATTGGTGAACGGTGTAGCCTTTCTTTTCTAACCATAGCTTGGTCTTAAGATAAGCCCCTTCATAAACTCCAATAGGTTGTAGGTTATTAGCTGGAATTACCTCCTGATCATCGGATTCCCAGGGTAGGCGGAGAAAATTACCATCTATAATTAATCCCCTTAGATTTACCCAAATCTTTCGTCCCCTTTCATCTGCCAATTCAGAACCCATAATTCCCGGTAAGAGAATAATCTCTGTTTCTGCTAATCCAGCAAGATGAGGTCGGACAACAAGCAATTCTTTAAGAGACTCGTATTCCTCTTCGCCAAAATAAGCTATTAATTGCGTGCGATAATTTTCATCCTGAATGTATTGTTTCAATTCAGTTTCATTCAGTGAATTGATGTGGCAAAAATCATCATGTGTTAAATTTATATTTTCCATAATAATTAGGTATAGATTTCATAAATAAAAATCTATCCCAAGACAGTTGCTCAAAATAATCTTATTTATGTTGAGATTAAGTATATACATATAAATAGCATTTACACAAGACTGATCTGAATATAAAAATACTGTTTTTTTCGCTACATCACCACAGTATCACAAGAAAATTGCGATCGCCCCCTCAAATCCCATAGGCGATCGCTCTCATCATTAGCATCACCCCCCACTCAAAACAAACTCAACTGCTTTCCCACATCACCTTGAGGCTCAACAACCGAAAGTAACTCAGCTCGTTTTTTAGCAATCAACTCCAAATAATACCCACTGGAATAGCCTTCAGAATTAGTCAATCCCCTAATTCCTTGATAAAACGTCACAACATCCCCAGTATTACCCAGAACCAAAAGAGCCTTTTCACCCTTCTTAATTTTCCGAGTAACCTGTAACTTTTCCACAGGAAAATCACCAGAACGAATAACCTTGGTTAATTCCTGGTAATATTGTTCTGCCTGAGTTTTTGACAGAAGATATTGTGTCAGGTAGTTCAAAGGAAACTCCTTTTCCAGACGAGAGCGGTCTCTTTTCCGCCATGAACCCTTAGTAGTAATTTTACCATCTTCATGCCAGAGAATATAATTCTTAGCTCCTCTAGAGGGAACAAACATCGCTTGAGCAAGAATTTCCAACTCGATTTTGATACCAGTAGGTAAAGCATTTTGCAGCTTTTCAAATATCAGCAGA
>JANMEE010000063.1:0-28163 GCA_031376645.1 Dolichospermum sp. OTE_75_concoct_329_sub
ACGACACCCCGGAATGCGTTCGCGCCAGCGTGCCGTCAGGCATAGCTAGTTCCCTGCTCTGTCGCTTGTGATTAAACAGTTCTAAGGTCACTGGAACAGTGTTGCAAGCAAAACAAGCTCTTATAACTGGTCGTTCGCGTAAGCGTGCCGGAGGCATCTAGCTAACATTACCCCAGAAATGGGAGTTGGTTTTTTAGGTTTCCAATCAAAAAACCTGACTAAAATTTAACATTCAATGCGGTTAAAACCGCCCGTGTCGCTTCCCTCTTAGCCCTAAAGGGACTGAGTTTCCCGCATACCGCGAGGTCTTATGATGTTAGCTCATAGGGATTTAATTAGAATTAACTATGAGCCTAGTTTTGTCTATAGAGCCGATGTACCCCCACAGGGAAAGGTAGCCATGATCTCCGGTGGTGGTAGTGGTCATGAACCCATGCACAGCGGCTTTGTCGGTCAAGGAATGCTAGATGCTGCTTGTCCTGGAGGAATTTTCACCTCACCCACTCCTGACCAAATGTTAGCAGCCGCAAAACAGGTAAATCGTGGTGCTGGTATTCTTTATCTAGTGAAAAATTACAGCGGCGATGTGATGAACTTTGAAATAGCTATAGAATTAGCTCATAGTCAAGGTATCCGCGCTGTCAATATTTTAATTGATGATGATGTCGCTATCAAAGATTGTCTTTATACCCAAGGACGACGGGGTGTAGGTACAACAGTGTTAGCAGAAAAAATCTCTGGCGCAGCCGCAGAACAAGGATATAATTTACACCAATTAGCAGATTTGTGTAGAAAGGTGAATCTCAGTGGTAGGAGTATGGGTGTAGCTTTGAGTTCTTGTACAGTCCCGGAAAGAGGAATACCTACTTTTACATTGGGTGACGATGAAATAGAATTAGGAATTGGTATTCATGGAGAGCAGGGAAAAGAAAAAGTACCCATGAAATCGGGTGATGAAATTACAGATATTTTAGCAAATTCTATTATTAATGATCCAAATTATTGTCGGATAGTCAGGGAGTGGGATGACAAGATTGGCAAATGGGTAGATTTAGAACTGTTCAATAAACCATTTGAAAAAGGCGATCGCCTCTTAGCTTATGTTAACAGTATGGGTGGGACTTCCATTGCGGAACTCTATCTCGTCTATCGCAAACTCGCAGAAATTTGTGAATTGGTAGGACTGGAAATCGTGCGGAATCTAATTGGATCCTACATGACATCATTAGATATGCAAGGTTGCTCTATCACACTGCTGAAATTAGATGATGAGATGATCCGTCTTTGGGATGCACCAGTCAAAACGCCAAGTTTACGCTGGGGGTAGGAACAGGAATTTAAAATGGTTAATCAAGTGCAAATTATTGAATGGTTACAAGTGTTTGCTGATGTGATTGAGCGTGATAAAGATACCTTGACAGAGTTAGATGCAGCCATAGGTGATGCTGATCACGGTATTAATATGGATCGTGGCTTTAAAAAAATTACCAATATTTTACCGAGTTTTGCGGATCAAGATATTAGCAGCATTTTCAACACTGTGAGCATCACTTTGATTTCCAGTATTGGTGGTGCAAGTGGTGCTTTGTATGGAACTTGGTTTTTAAGAGCTAGTGTTGCAACCGATGGTAAAGAAGAATTAACAGAAGAGGATATGTTGAAATTACTAAAATCTGGTTTAGAAGGTGTAACTGAGCGTGGTAAAGCACAGTTGGGAGACAAAACAATGGTAGATGTACTATCTCCTGCCGTTATCGCTTTTGAACAAGCAATCAGGAATAGCTCAAGCACTGCATCGGCTTTGCGAATAGCTATCATAGCGGCAGAACAGGGATTAAAAGAGACTATACCCATGTTAGCAAAAAAGGGGAGAGCGAGTTATTTAGGCGATCGCAGTATTGGACATCAAGATCCGGGAGGTACTTGTGCTTACTGGATGTTGCTGAGTTTATTACAGGTGGTAGAAGGTTCTGGAGGTTAACCGTCTGGGAATTAATTCCCATGTTTTTATTACTTCAGTATTAATACTTGTTATTCTAATGTATAACTTAACCATATAATTGTCAAATTTTTTACTTCCTGTGCAATAGTCTGTAGGTTGGGCTGACGCAAGGAAACCCAACATCAACCAAAAATAATACATAAGTTGGGTTGCATTTCATTTAACCCAACCTACAAAATTGTTTATTCTTCAATTAATTTGTATAGCGTCTTAAAGAAAAAAGGAATATGATTTTCAACAATACAATCTTGTTTTGAATAAAATTTACCAATTTCTAAAGATAACTGTTCTCTAAATTTGGATTCTGAATGAGGCCAATTATCATTAGGTAAAATTTGCTTCCAATATTCTTTAGATTTAACAAGCATTAATACCGCATTTATTAACTTATTTTTATAATCTAAATTCTGATTATTTTGATACTCTTCTTGCCAAGAATATTGAAATTTATCTATTTCCATATCATCAAAATTAGAAAGGTAACTAATTCTCTTAATGACTCTTTCCCAATGAATTTGTAAATCATCATCATTAGTCATATCATTAACCATATCTAAATAAATATTTTCTAAATTAACAGTATTTTCTTTATATAAAGGAGAAATAATATATTGATTATCAAAAACTTCTTGAATATCAGGTTTTAAAAAATAAGCTTCTTTATGAATTAAACCAGTAATCCATATACGATGATGGTTTAAATGATTTTCATTTATTTTTGTTTCATCATAAATACTATAAAAAATATCATCAGTGTTATTGAAATTGTAATCTTCTTTTATTTCAGCAAACTGAACATCTAAATCTACAATAGCAAAAAGTTTATCAGGACTTAAGTGAGATTTACTATGATCATTATCATGCAAATCTAAAAGTTTAAAATATGTATTTATGACATCATTTCTGTCTCCACAATTAAAAAATTTTGGTCTATATATATTCCACCATGTAGGGACACAATCATTATAAAATTTAGCATCTTGTGTCTGTTCCATTCGCTTGTATGATTGAGGTGAAAGTTTACCGTCTATTCTTTGAATATCACCTTCACAGAGAATAACAATTTTACTTTTTATTCTGCTGGATAGAAGAATATGTAAACAATGTTCTTTTAGTTCCTGCTCATTAAAACTCATATTTTTTATTAGGTTGATTATTGAATAGTTCTTGCTTGTAATTTTGGGTCTAATTCCTTAACATGAGCAGGTGTAACTGCATTACATAATTCATAGGAATGAGTTGCAAGAATATATTGATTAGTCGCACCCCATTCTTCTAAATCTCTAACTATTTGATATTGCCAATCTGGATGAAATGATATTTCTAATTCATCCATTAATACAATAGCATCTTCTATTTTATTATGTTTTAGCCACATATATATACATAATCTTTTTAATTCTCCATGACTTAAATCTTCTGGATAAAGTTCTGTATCATCACCATCAATTTTAAAATTAATTCCAGATAAGTCTGGTTCTACATTAATTTTTTTATTACTCAAAAGATTGTTGAGTTCATCAATTAATAATTTTACATAATTATTTCCATAATTGCCTCCTTTTTCGACAGCTTGATTAAAATCATCATCCCGTGCTTTTTTGAAGGCTTCAATAAGAATATCTATTGATAGGAAGTCATAGGTAAAAAATCCAGGTAATTTGGAATTAGCTGTTTTAATTAGTTGGTAATAGTTAGTTTGATTGTTTTCTTGTTTCTTAAATAGTGATTTTCTATTATCTGCTTGTAGAAATAGGAATATTTGTGAAATATGAGCAGTTAAAAATATTTTATTTGATAACTCAGTTAATATTTTTTTGATTTCACTTATATCTATACCGTCAATTTTACAAACTAATTTTTCTAAATAAGAATTATTGTCACTAGGATGAAAATCACAAACATATAATAGATTATGATTCGCAAATGAATCAATCAAAACTTTCCGATAATTCTCACACAAAGAATATTCTTCTTCTATCTTGGATTGCAATTTTCTTATTTCTGTTTTAGAGAACTCCTGTAATGTAGATCCTTCTTCAAAGAAAATATCACTCTCTAACTGAGTTATTCTACTTGTGAATGGAGAGATTTTTTCATCAATAAATTTTTCTTCATGAAAGTTATAATAGTTAATTAATTCAATTAATTGAAATAGAGAATCTTCATAACCTTCTTTTAAGAACTTAGAAACAAAATACTCATTACAAACAAAAAAATTAAGTCTAATAGTGTTACCGCCATCCCAAATATCAATGATAGTCAATGTTTTACTACCCAATTCATCATTAATATGAAAACCAGAAAGTAAATTTTGAATAAACTCCACTCTATCAGGATTACCAGCACAATGTAACAACACAAAAATCAACTGTAATAATGTACTTTTACCCCCACCATTTTGACTACCAAGGGGGAAAATACGTGGAGTAAATTCCTTCTCAAAAGTAATATCTACATTTTTCAAAGCCCGAAAATCAGGTACTTGAATTCTTTGTATGTGCATAAATCAATATAGTGGTTAAAGTTTTTGATTACATTATACTATAAATCATCTAATATTGGTATATAATTATAGAGATGATTATGAAAACATTGAACATTATTGATAGAGTGTATTATGGCTTTGTGGAGACTTTATTATCATCTAGTTTGGGCAACAAAAGAGCGTCAGTCACTAATTACCAATGATATAGAAGCAAAAATTTACAGTTATATTATTAGCAAAGCTGATGAACTTGAAACCATTATTCATGTTATTAATGGTACAGAGAATCATATTCATATAGTAGCTTCTATTCCTCCTAAGATTTCTATTTCTGAATTTGTGCAAAAAATTAAAGGTAGCAGCACTCATTATATTAATAATGTATTTTCCTTAGAAGATATGTTTGCTTGGCAAAGAGGCTATGGTGTTTTTTCGTTAGGGAAGAAACAACTTGAACAAGCGGTTATTTATGTGAAAAATCAAAAGGAACATCATGCACAAGGTACAATAATTCAATCTTTAGAAGATTTTAATCAAGATGATAATCCACCGCAAAAATTTTATATGTAATCTATATTTAGTCAGCTTTAGCTGACTTTTGCTATTAGACTCAGAATTCATTCTGAGGCGGAATTGGGGATAACGATTGATGTGAATGGGATTTTCAAGCCTGTGTGAGAGTGAATTATCAAAACCCAATCACACGCATGGGAATGAATTCCCAGTCTAATAGCAAAAGTCGGCTGAAGCCGACTATAATATTTTCATTTTTATTTTATAACAAATTTATGATTAAGTTTGTAGGTTAGATTTGCTTACATCAACTCAACCTACAAACAAAAACTATCCCAAAACGAAATTCACCAACTTACCAGGAACAACAATCACCTTCTTGATTTCCTTCCCTTCAATATAACGCTGTGCAACCTCAGACTCCCGCGCATATTTTTCCAACTCCCCTTTATCAGCTTGAGAAGGAACTTGAATAGAACCGCGAGTTTTACCCATAATTTGAATCACCAAAGTAATTTCATCAGCTATCAACGCCGTAGGATCAAAACTTGGCCAAGTTTGGGTATGTACAGAGTTTTTATTCCCCAATAACTGCCATAATTCATCACCAATATGCGGGGCAAAAGGCGCTAACATAATCACCAAAGTTAGAATCCCTTCCGCGTAAATTGGGGAATTATGACAATCTGCATCAGTCAAGGCATTACTTAACTTCATCAATTCCGAAATTGCAGTATTGAATTGATATTCATCTTCCACATCTTCCGTAATTGCTTGAATAGCAATATGAATGAAGCGACGCAAATCTTTTTCTGCTTTACTCAACTTATCCAGTTCTGCTTTTTGCTTACATACTCCCGCAGCAGCATAATCAGTAACTAACCGCCAAACGCGATTTAAAAAGCGGAATTGTCCCTCAACATCTGCCTCATCCCATTCTAAATCTTTTTCAGGAGGTGCTTTAAATAAAATGAACATCCGCGCCGTATCAATGCCATATTTATTAATCACATCTTCCGGCGCAACACCATTGCCTTTCGATTTAGACATGGTAGCATAGAGACGTTGTAAAGGTTCTCCAGTTTGTGGATCTACAGGATTATTAGCATCTACTAAATTAGAAGGAATCCATTTATCCTTACCACCTTTATTCGGGTTCATGTAAGTTAAACCCTGTACCATTCCCTGAGTTAACAACTTTTGAAATGGTTCATCAAAGTTAAATAAACCTCTATCTCTCAATACTTTGGTAAAGAAACGCGAATACAATAAATGTAAAATTGCGTGTTCAATTCCCCCCACATATTGATCAACCGGCATCCAATCATTTACTTTGTGAGAATCAAATATTTTATCTTCATTTTTTGCATCAGGATAACGCAAGAAATACCACGAAGAATCAATAAAAGTATCCATTGTATCGGTTTCCCGTTTTGCAGGAGTACCGCAACTTGGACAAGGCACATTTACCCAACTTTCCAACTGCGCTAAAGGTGAACCACCCCGACCACTTAATTCAATATCTTCTGGCAATTGTACAGGTAAATCTTTATCCGGTACTGGCACAATTCTACATTCAGGACAATGAATAACAGGGATAGGTGCGCCCCAATAACGTTGTCGAGAAATTAACCAATCTCTGAGGCGATATTGTATTCTTAATTTACCAAAGTTTTGTTTTTCGGCAAATTCGATAATAGCTTTTTTTGCATCTATGGAATTTATGCCATTAAAGTCACCAGAATTAACTAGAATTCCCGCTTCTGTATATGCTGATTTTAAAGTTTCTTCTGCACCAACTTCGGGAACAATTACCACTTTGATAGCTAAATTTTGTTCTTTAGCAAATTTGAAATCTCGGACATCATGTGCTGGTACACCCATTACCGCACCTGTACCATATTCATAGAGAACATAATCTGCAATCCATACAGGTACTTCTTCCCCAGTAAAGGGGTTAATAACCTTCCCACCAGTAGGAATACCCCGTTTTGGTTTATCTTCTGTTGTTCGTTCTAACTCGCTTTGGTTGCTGACTTCCTTAATAAAGGCTGCTACCGCTGCTTTTTGTTCTGATGTGGTAATAACCTGAGTTAAGGGGTGTTCTGGGGCTAAAACAACGTAACTCACACCATAAATGGTATCGGGACGGGTGGTATAAACGCCGATTTTTTCATCTAACCCAACAATGGGAAATTCTAAATATGCACCGGTAGATTTTCCTATCCAGTTAGCTTGCATTAATTTAACTCGTTCAGGCCAACCTGTGAGTTTATCCAAATCATTTAATAATTCTTCGGCGTAGTCGGTAATCTTAAAAAACCATTGACGTAGTAATTTACGTTCAACTATTGCCCCACTTCGCCAAGAACGTCCTTCATTATCAACTTGTTCGTTAGCTAATACTGTTTGATCAATGGGGTCCCAATTAACTGCGGCTTCTCTTTGATAAGCTAAACCAGCTTGGAAAAATTGCAGAAAAATCCACTGTGTCCATTTGTAATAATCTGGGGAACAGGTAGCAACTTCACAGTCCCAATCTAAGGATAAACCCAGACGCTGTAATTGTTGCCGCATTTGGGCAATATTTTGATATGTCCATTTAGCCGGGGGTACACCTCTATCAATGGCGGCATTTTCTGCGGGTAGTCCGAAAGCATCCCAACCCATTGGATGTAATACCCGATACCCTTGCATCCGTTTGAGGCGGGCAATTACATCTGTAATGGTATAGTTACGGACGTGACCCATGTGCAAGCTACCAGATGGGTAAGGAAACATGGAAAGGGCGTAGAATTTTGGCTTATTTTGATCTTGAGGCGTTTTATCTAAGCCAAGTTCTAACCATGTTTGTTGCCATTTTTCCTCAATTGCGGCTGGTTGGTATAACGTTTTTTGGGGGGACTCCACAACTAAAACTCCTAATGCTGTTACCTAATCTCGCTATTGTGGCATAATCTTGACTGCTCCTGAAGCTATTGAGTTTTTTAGGGAGCGAAGCATATATCCTTATTGCATTTTGTAATTTTATTTGCCGATTTTCTGGTATATATCGTTATTGTCATTAAATAAAACATAATTATGACTCATTTTGCAATTATTTGTCCCGGCTCAACTGGTCCCCTCAATACAATGCTACCATTAGGGCAAGAAATGAAAAAGCGTGGTCATCGTGTCACGGTTTTTGGGGTACTAGATATTGAATCAAAAGTATTAACAGCAGGTTTAGAATTCCAATCAGTAGGTGGTCAAGAGTTTCCGTTAGGAACAGCAGCGAAATCATTTGCTAAACTGGGAAAACTTAAGGGATTAAATGCTTTAAAATATACTGTAAATCTTCTTGCTGATATGGCATCAGTGCTACTCAGAGATGCGCCAGAAATCATGAAAGCTATTGGTGTAGAAGCTTTGCTCGTTAATCAAGGTGCTTCCGAGGGAGGTACAGTTGCAGATTTTTTAGATATTCCTTTTGTCACTGTATGTAGTGCTGTGGTATTAAATCGGGAACCTGGAATTCCTCCTTTCAATACGGTTTGGCCGTATAGTTCTGCTTGGTGGGGGAGGTTACGCAATGAAATAGGTTACACAATACTTAATAGTGCGGCTAAACCAATTAGCAATGTGATTAATGAGTACCGTCGAGAAAAGAACTTAACGCCACATAATCACCCAAATGATCGTTACTCTCAACTAGCACAACTTAGTCAAGCACCTGCTGAATTTGAATTTCCTAGAGAAGGACTACCTGAGTGGTTTCATTTTACAGGTCCATACCACTCATCTGCTAGTAGGGTATCTGTACCTTTTCCTTATGAAAAATTAACTGGGCAACCTTTGATTTACGCTTCAATGGGAACTTTGCAAAATCGCCTTATTCATACCTTTGAAAAAATTGCAGCAGCTTGTGAAGGATTAGATGCTCAGTTAATTATTTCTCTAGGTGGTTCTGCCAAACCAGAAGCTTTACCAAATTTACCAGGTAAACCCCTAGTAGTTGAGTATGCACCTCAATTAGAAGTGCTGCAAAAAGCAACTATGATGATTACTCATGCAGGTATGAATACTACAATGGAATGCCTGATGAATGGTGTACCTATGGTAGCAATTCCTGTTGCTAATGATCAACCTGGAGTAGCTTCACGTATAGCATGGACGGGAGCAGGAGAAATGATTACTTTAGATAAATTAAATGTAAAACAGTTACGTAATTCTGTTGAGCGGGTACTTAAAGAAAATTCCTATAAACAAAATGCGCTCAGATTACAAGCAGCTATCAAAAAATTAGGTGGTGTAAAAAGAGCAGCAGATATTATTGAGCAGTCCGTATCTACAGGAAAACCTGTTTTAAATTGAAAATTTCTGAATTAATTGACAAATAGCAAAAAAATCTAACGACATTATTAAAAATTATCATGAACTGGAATAAAAATTCAGTCGTAATTTATGCCAATTTTCCCTTTCATGTAGAAGATTGGTCTCCTATATCAATAGAAAAAGGAATAGGAGGAAGTCAAGAGTCTGTAATTTATTTAAGTCAAGAACTTACGAACTTGGGTTATCAAGTAACAGTTTTTAACAGATGCGGTGATATGGGGGGAGAATATAATGGTGTAATTTATCAGAATGTTGATAAATTTAATCCTGAAGATAATTTTAATATCTTAATTTTCCATCGTGCTTGGATACAACCAATGCAGATGAAAATAAGGGCTAAGAAAACTGCTATTTGGATGCACGACAACCCTAAATTATTTCCTGAAATTGAAGTATCTCAACGTGCAGAGTTTTTAGCAAGTTTTGACAAGATATTTATGTTGTCAAATTTCCATAAATCTATGCTACCAGATTGGATAACTGAAGAGAAAATCTTTTTAACAACCAATGGTATTAATCTAGAGGATTTCAATCTAACAGGAATTGATAGAAATCCTAAGCGATTAATTTATATAAGTGATTATACAAGAGGTATTGAAAATTTACTTACTCAATGGGCTAAGATTCTTAAAGAAGTTCCTGATGCAGAACTTCATCTATTCTATGGTTGGCAAGTTGTTGATGCTTTAATTAATTCGCTATTAATTAATAAACTTCCACATTTACCAGCACAAAAACAAAAATTATTGCAACTGTTCGACCAAAAAAATGTTTATGAACACGGAAGAATTGGACATAAACAGTTAGTTGAGGAATTATTTAAATCAGGTATTTGGGTTTATCCTTGTCATACGCCTGAAACTTTTTGTATTAGTGCTTGGAAAGCCCAAGCTGCTGGTTGTATCCCTGTAGTCACAACTTATGCAGGTTTAGAAGAAACTGTAAAATCAGGAATTAGAATTAAAGGACTTGCTGGAGATGAAGAAACTAATAATGTTTTTGTTGACGCAGTAATAGACTTGTTGAAAAATCCTCAAAAACAAGAAACTCCCAGACAAGAAGCGTTATCTCTCAGAGATTCTTTTGGTTGGGATAAAGTTGCTAAACAATGGCATGAAGAATTTATTTTAGATTAACTAAAACTCGTGCATTAGCTAATTTTAAACATCTCAACTAACGCTAGTTTCAAAAACTCGCTGCTGTTGCTCTCTTCTCCCCCTCACAACCATCTTCACACCGCCACTAGGACCGAGTAAAGCACCTTTCCTTGCTGGTTGTACAGGTTCAGTATCAGCCAATTCCATCTCCCATTGAGACAAGACAGTTGCTAAAACCAACTTCATCTCAAACAGCGCCAAAGCCATACCAATACAACGACGATTTCCACCACCAAAAGGTAAAAACTCAGAAGTGCTAAATTGACGTTCTAAAAAACGCTCAGGTTTAAACTGTTTAGAATCAGGATATAAATCTTCTCGATGATGAGTTAAATAAATACAAGGAACTACCAAATTTCCAGGTTCTAAATTATAACCCATCACTTCCAATGGTGATTTTACCAATCTATTTAAAACTAACATTGCCACCGGATACATTCGCAATGTTTCCGAACACACAGCATTTAAATAAGGTAATTTGAAAATCTCATTAGCATCAGGCTTTTCACCCAAAGTATCCAATTCTTGCAATAATTTTTCTCGTACCTGTGGTAAATGGTGAATCCAGTAAAGAGCCCAAGTTAAAGAAGTTGCAGTAGTTTCATGACCAGCTACTAATAGAGTCATTAACTCATCTCGTAATTCAACATCAGTCATGGGTTGACCTTCTTCATCCTTAGTAGCCATCATCAAAGACAAAATATCAGTCCGAGATGGATCTGGATTTTCCTGACGTTCCTTAATTTCTGCATAGATTAGTTTATTAATTTGATCTGTTAAGCGGAGGAATTTTCCCCAAGGACTCCACGCACCTAAATCTTTTTGTAATAATGGGAAAACTAATAATAGTCCTCTCACAAAAGGTTGTTCAGGATTGAGTATTTTTAGTAGCAGTTTCTTCAGTTCTTCATAACGTGAACCTTCTCGTAAACCAAATACAGCTTTTAAAATCACCTCAAAAGAAATTTCTTGCATGGAAGATAGGATATTAAATGGTTCTCCAATCTGCCATTTGTTAGTAACTTCTTCTGTAATTTCCCGGATTAAATCACCATAAGACAACATTCTCTCCCCATGTAAGGGTGGCATTAACAACTTGCGTTGGCGTTGGTGTGGTTTCCCTTCTAGTGCTAATAGAGATTTTTTTCCTAACAACGGTGCTTGAACACCTGCTGGCGCACCAGAATCTAATTGTTTGGTGTCAGTGGTGAAAATTTGTTGAATTGCTTGGGGGTTGCTAATGAATACTTGTGGTTTAAATACCGGACCAACTCTTAAAGTGAAAATATCACCGTATTTTTCTGCACATTCTTCCATATATCCTAAAGGATCTTTTAACCATTGGTATGTTTGTATCCAAGGATGAGTTCTTGGTCCATCAGGGAGTTTAAAATTAGACATTTTGATAAATTTCCTATGGTTATAGATAATTAAGCAAAATCTACTTAGAGGCTGTTTGATAGCGTTCACGAAGTGTGCCGGAGGCATAGCGTGGCGTTAGCCATACAGCGGTTTTCGCTCTTATGAGGTACATCTTAGCCCCCTCATCGCTTGCACCGGAGGGGGTTGGGGGCTGACAAGTGTAGGTTTTTTACATTGTCTTGAGAGCAAGACTTGGGGGACAAGGCAGACAAGGTGACAAGGGAGGAAAACGGAGAAGGAATGTATGATTGGTAACAAAATAACCCATAAACCGAGTATTTTTTGGATAAAATCCTCCTTGTCTACTATCCTTCCTTGTCTTCCTGGTCTTATCTTTACAGAGAATATTAAAAACCTACACCTGTCAGGGGGGTTGGGGGTGGGGTTCTTGTATCTCACTCAACTGAGAAACGCTATAGGATTGTTGGATACTGGATGATATTGACTAAATTCTTCGGGCATTTGTAACCCTTGAATTTTTAGGTTTTGAATCCGATATAAATAAGCTGCTCCTGTCATAATTTGATCAGCTATATCAACTACTCGACGATTTTTGATATCAGCTAAATAAGAATCACGTACCCAATTATTAAAGCTTCCCATTGCTGGCCCACACCAAATTTGATAATCAATTTCTCGACCTTTTTCTCCAGTATTTGACCACCGGGAAGATAATCCTAAATACCAGCGAAATATCAGTGCCATTTTTAATTTAGGATTGTTCGCTGCTTTACTTAATTTTTCGGGGTTACGTTGAGATAAATAATTTGATGTTTCTTGCCAAATTTCGGCAATTGTTTTTCTCAGAATTTGTTTTTCTAACTTTTCTATTTCATCTGGGGGAATTTCAGCAAATGAATTATAATTTTTATATAATTCTCCTAATTTTTGAGCGCGGAGGGGGAAGAGAGTTCCCCGTTTAAGAACTTGCAATTTTACGCCCATTTCAAACATATCAGCCGCTGGAGCCATCATTACATCGGTCATTTCTGCTTCAGCTAGAAGCTTTTTAGTATGTTCAGAAGTTCCGGCTTCAATGCAAGATTGATTAATAGAACCAGTGACGATATAAGCCGCACCCATCATTAAAGCTGCTAGTGCTGATTGGGGTGTAGAAATTCCTCCAGCTACACCAATTCTGACAGGGTTTTCATAACCATACTTGCGTTGAATTTCGTCTCTTAATTCTAAAATGGAAGGCAATAAACAAACTAAGGGACGATTATCTGTATGTCCTCCTGAATCGGCTTCTACGGTAATATCATCAGCCATGGGAATTTTAGCGGCAAGATTAGCTTGCAATTCGGTAATTAATCCTTGTTGAACTAATTGGTTAAGAATTTTTGTGGGTGCGGGTTCGAGAAATTTAATGGCAACTTCTCGACGGGAAACTTTAGCGATGATTTTATTTTTGATTTCGATTTCATTTGCTGAATTTAAACTCAGTCCAGCGGCTCGATAGTAGACTATATTATCACTTAAATCTAAGAATGCTGAGGCTTCAATTATTCTAATTTGATGTTGTAGATATAAGTCAATTGAACGACGTTCAATAGCGGGTTCACTAGGACTGTGAAGTAAGTTAAAAGCAAAGGATTTGTGATGTAAAGCTTGTTTGATTTTGTGAATTGCTGTTTCTATCCGGGCAGGTGATAAACCTCCTGCACCAAAGGAGCTTAAAATGTTGGCTTTCCCCAGGGCAATTACCATTTCTTCAGATGCAATACCTTGAGCCATTGCTCCAGTCATATAGGCATATTTTACGCCATAAAACTCTAAAAAACTCGGATTACCTAATTGATGAAATCCGATAGCAGGAACAGTTAAAACCATTTCTAGCTTCTGAGTTTTACCATTGGCACTATATGATAAACTGCCTTGATTGCTAATACCAATTTGTCCTTCTTTATTCAGAATATAACAAGGTGAATTCAAATTCATCAGTTTATTTTTAATATTTTCAGCATCAAAAGACACAGTATCTAAATCGCCTTGCCATCCTTGATAATTGTTATTCATTGAAGAGGAAAATCTGAGTAGTTGTTGATGTTTATTCAATGTATTTTCTGAATTAAACACGTTATTTAACCTCTGGTTTTTATGAATTGAGTAGGAATACTTTAGAGGATGCTTGAAAAGTTTTGGGCGAATATAAATATGCCTCCGGCACGCTCCGCGTAGCTTGCTTGCCCGTTGGGTACGCTACTACACAAGTGAAGTCCACCTGCGTGGACTAATCAAAAATCAAGCTTCTTAACCCACGTATCCCTTACGGGACTGAAGGAATAGGTGGGTTTTGTCTGTGTGGTTCCGCGACTGACCGTCGCCAGGCAAGGTAACAAATTAGACTTGTTCTTTCAACCTCTTACACGGGTTTGGTGGGCATTGCCCACCCTACTAATTATTTGATCTTTTTCGCTTCTATTACCATTCTTTTGTACAAATCTAATTGCTGCTGAAGAAAGAGACTAAGTTGTTGCAGTGATGTTTGCCGGGACTGTAATAAAAAGCCGTGTGCTTTAGCTAGGCGGGTATTATTATCATTTAAACTTTGATAATGAGGGATAGATTTCATTTTGCGTTCATAATTTAACAAAGCATTATTTTGCGAAAATGACTGATTTTTGTATGCAATGTCTTGATCAAATTTGATATCTGCTAAAGAATATAAAGGTGATAAATCCAACTCTACTCTGTGACTAAATAGCTTGGCTAAGGCTTTGATAATAGAGGTATGATCATCTACACCTCTTCTATTTACAGATACAGTTAGATGTTGTTTATGTTTGAGAATTTCGCTAATCCAACGGCTACAGTTACCACCAACACCAACTTCAATAAAGATGCGGATATTATCATTATAGACATGATTAACTAAGCGAGGAAAATCAAGTTGGTGACAAAGGGCTGTAGCAATATTTTTGCCAATTAAATGACTATCAATGTTAATTGGTGAATATTGGGCAGCAGAATAAAAAATTGTGTCTGAATCTGATTGAGTTGGCAAGGTATTAACTTTCACTAATTCATCATATTCAGATTGCATTGGTTCACAATGAATTACATGATTAATTGATGTGGGAAAAGCGTCACATTTTAAGGTTTCAATAACTCTTTGGCAAGCTTTGGTTTCACCAGCAATAACTACTTCTTCAGGTGTGTTAATTAAAGGCATATAAACCCGGTCTTCATGTTTCAGAACTTCTTGTACTTCTGAAGGTGAACATATTAAAATGTAGTTACTCCAAAATTCTTCGCTTTTACCTTCATAAATTAAAGGTAATCCCCAATGCTGACGAACTGCATTTTTAGGACCAGATAGCTGGGTTTTAAATAGTTGGGATGAATTCAAATAATCACTGGTACTTTTAAAGCTAGTCCAGATACCTTGGGATAACATCATGCTAGTTTCACCAAGGCTATAACCAAAAGCATAGGGTGATTGAATCTGGAAGTAGTTTTTCAGAATTGCTGTCATTAACCCGGCAATACCAACTTCTGATTCCAGCATAGAAACTGGATCATCTACTAATGTTTGTTCTATGCTTTCTAGTTGTCTTCTGGATAATTTGTTGATACTCCGAGGATAGAGAATTTTTTCGATGTTGGCAACTCGATTATAAACACTTCTAATGACGACATCATCATATAGTTGAGGGAAAAGCCGGAAGATATTTCTGCCTAGTCCTATATAAGAAGTAAAAGAACCAGGATAAACAAAGGCAACATGACCTTTTTTTCCTTGGGGATTAACTGTAAAATAACTACCAAGGGGGGTTTGCCAATCTTTACCAGTAGCAAAAGCAATTTTTACTCCCTGAATTGCCCTTTCAATTTCTTTTTTTAATTCTTCTGGATGTCGGGCGAGAATGGCTAAAGCGTAGGTTGATTGTTGATATTGCTGATATTTTTGGAAATAATCACTAGCCAATTGAGATAGGGAACAAGCATCTGTGATATCTTGTTGAAGTGCGGTAATTTGTGTTAATAAAGAAGAACGATCATCAGCCGCAATGGGAAATAAATAATAAGGCATTTCTGCTAAATACTGACTACTGTGTTCGACTTGGCTGATTTCTTCTGACAAAATTAAATGTCCATAAATATTATCTTCTGCTATCATATTTACCGCAGCGACTCTTTTAGTCGCACCTGGTTCTAAAAACCAAGGTTTTGATTCTACTGCTACATAAAAGGGACTTCCGCGCCAAATTTCTGGCTGTTTAGGATTAGACCATTGGGGAATACCAGGAATATAACGATGATATAGACAAAGTGTGGTTTTGATGAGGCTAAATAGTCCGGCTGTGGCTTGTGTGTTGCCAATATTGGCTTTAACGCTACCAATGCCACAACTAAGATTTTCTGCCCCAGTCTGATAGGCTGATATTAAACCTTGAATTTCGGCTGTATCTGCGTTGGGAATCCCACTAGCAACAACTTCTAAATAACCAATATCTGCGGCTTTAACATCTGCTATTTGAAATGCTTCCTGACAAGCTTGGGTAACAGTTTCTGGGTGATTTGGAGAATGTTTCACCACACTCAACCCATCAATAACTGCATAGATGCAATGATTTTGTTGCTTGGCTGTTTCATGCAGTTGTAATACTACTGCGGCTCCACCTGCTGTTTTAATTGTATCTTTGGCGTTTTCGTCATAACTGAAAGTATATACACCTGTATTAATTTCTATAGGGTAATTTTCATCTATCCCTACAATTAAAACAGCTTCAACTTGCTGGGTGGTTAATAATTTTTGACTGACATCCAAAGCTGATAAAATAGATTTCTCTTCCGCAAAAAATGCTAATTCAGCAGAAATATAATTAGCTAATTTGGCGGAATCTTCTATCGGAGAAATGATGATTAAAGCTATTTTTGTTTGTGGTTGAATTTTAGCATCTTTCAGCGCAGAATTCATCACTTCTCGACTTAATTGAGTTTGTTGATAATCTGGAGATGTAATTGAATTTTGTTTGCTTTCATAAATCAGGCGTTCAAATTTAGTTAATGTTGGTGAATTACTAACAAAACAATCCATACCGACAATCGCTAACTTTTGATTTTGTGAGATTACCGTCATGATTATTATCCCTTTTTAAGAAACGAACCACAGAGTTCACAGAGGACACAAAAGAAATAAGAGTAGGGGTAATTCATGAATTACCCCTACAGGTAAAAACATCTAGTATTTGGCTATTTGATTCGGTAGAATTGTTCCTTTTGCGCCAATCATGCGATTATAAATTTGTCCTTGACGATTATAGGTAATCACATCTGTAGTTACTGATGATTCTGTTTTTGATTGGACTTCACAAGTTACATAAAATGTTTCCCCAAAGGGAACTTTTGCAAATTGTTCAAAGTTCTTAATTTCTGATGGTAAACATCCAACTTGATGAAAGTGTTGTGTCCAAATCCAGAGAGAATGAATCTGGACATCTGCTATGTAGGGATTAAATGTTTGCACTGGAAACTGTCCCTGCTGCTGTGCTGTTGGTTCTGGTAAATAACATTCAATAGTCATCTGACTAGGGCTAGTATTTAGAACTGATTTTACCCCTTGAAAGGTGACTCCATGAAATAAGCTAGAAGCAGTTACTTGATACAATTCTTGATTAGTTTTTAAGAAGTTTTCATCTTGATTAAAGTTCAGACTTCCGTAATTTGGAGCTGTGGGAATTTCTCGTTTGAGAATCAGATTCGTGCTGAAATGATATCGAGTTTTTCCGTCTGGTGTCTTACTACTAATCTTAGCAGCAAATTCTATTTCCTGATTTTCATGTTTCGCAAGTTCTTGAATTTCTAAAATATATTCATTTGCTGAGTTTTCCTCAAAAACTATGCCTTTTAAAACTTTGAAATCTGGAGAACCAAAGGCTGTAAATCCAGGATAGAGTTGTTCACAAGCATTAGTCATCCATAATAATCCACAGGTAGCGGGAAGTACGGGACGACCAGCAATAATATGATCCTGTAAAAATGGATTTTCTGCTAATGTTAATTGGCGTTTAATCCGATAGGTTTTCAACTCATTGGATAACGTTGAAGGAACATAAATTAAGGGACTACCAATTACTAACTGAACTGTATCTTCATTAGCGGTTGTTAGTTCATCAATTAATATTTGTGTTCCTGTTTCTACAGGAATAACCTCAATTCCTCTGTCTGCAAAAGCTTTCTTTAATTCTGTTGATACCATACCACTTTCCCATGGTCCCCAATTGATAGCTATGACATGACAATTAGGGTAATTGTGTTTAATTAAATGGGCGGATTTATTGAGGATTTCATTAGCTATGGCATAATCTGATTGTCCCACATTGCCATAAAATCCTACTACGGAAGAAAACAAAACTAAATATTGCAATTGACTTGCTGGTACACAGTGCAGGAGATTTTCTAAACCTTTAACTTTAGCTGTATAAACAGTTTCAAAATCCTGAATTGATTTTTTTTCAATGCGTTTATCAGCCAAGTTTCCTGCACCATGAATTATGCCAGTTACTGCCCCAAAACGGGCAATTATATCTGCTAGTTTTGATTCTAATAATACCGTATCTGTAATATCTGCACTCAAATATTCTGCTTCTCCTCCGGCTTCTTGAATAGCTTTGAGAGTATTTTGAATTTCTCGCTGTGAGGAAATGACTTGATACTTTTTCTGCACCATTATTGGTGTTGCTTTTTCCCCTTGGGCTTGGAAGTTTTCTAAAATTCGCTGTTTTAATTCGGCTTCATTTTGGCAATTTTCCGCCCAAACTGGTTCAGGTTCTGCACTAGAACGCCCTAAAAGGATAAATTTACATTGATATTGTTGGGCAATTTTAATTACACATTGGGCTGTGATTCCTTTTGCACCACCACTAACTAGGAATACTTGATCTTTGCTAATTTTTCTGGCAGAATTAGTAGTTGGTAATGGGGTGAAATCTGCAATTAAATTGACTCTACCTTTGCTGCTATATCCTACTTCTTGAATTAACAAATTTGGATCATGTATTTCAGCGAGGATATGTTTTACAGATGTTTCTGGATCTAAGTCAGGATTTAAGTCCAGGGAACGACAAAATACATTTTCCCATTCTTGATTAATACTCTTGCTAAGTCCGAATAATCCTCCTGCAATTGCACTAAAGTTATGTGTTTCTCCTAATCCAAATTCTCCATCTAAACGCGCAACGGTAATAAAACAACTACGTCCGAATTTTGCGGCTTGGTTGAGTGATTCTTTCAGGTATTTAGCGATTAAGAAAACATGAAGAAGAATAGATTTATCTACTTCTAATGGTGTAACTGGGTGAAGATGAATAAATGCAGCTACAGCACCATAATTATCAGCAATCTGTTTTAACTGTTGTTGTAAACTGTCTTCATTCCAATCAGTTAAAACTACTCTATTAATTTCTTTGCTGACAGTTGACTCAATCCCAGAAAAAGTTAAAACTACAGTTTTCCAACCTTTAGCTGTTAAAGACTCTGCTAATTTTTCAGTAGTAGAAGAACCATCATCAGTTATTAATGCAATGTGATTTTCAGAAAGAGAAAATTCTAAACTATCTGGTGTGGGAAGTTGCTGTAATTTTGCGATACTGCGGCGGATATTTTGATGAGATTGAGTTGTTGTAATCTCTACTATGTCTTCAGTTAATAACTTATTAATTCCCTGTGCCTGCTGCTGCATATAATTGGCAATTTCGCCCAAAGTTCTCAATTCTCCAATTTCTTCAGGGTTGGGTTTAGGTAAGTCAGGATATATTTCTAATAATCCACCTAAAATTTCTACTCGTTTGATAGAATCAATTCCCAAATCTGCTTCCATATCCATTGACAGTTCCAGCATTTCTACCGGATAACCTGTTTTTTCGCTGACAACTGTGAGGAGAATATCGCTTATATCTTCAGGAATTTCTACTGCTGATTGTTGTTCTTTAACTTCAGGTATTAATGTTATTACTTCCGGGTGGGGAATTTCTACTAATACCTCTGTCGTCATAATTGCTGTTGATACTTCTACCTGTTGACTCAAGATATCTGGAACTAAAGTTTGCATATATTCGGCAATTTGTTCCAAGGTTCTTAATTCTCCCAATTCTTCAGGATTAGGTTTAGGTAAATCAGGATATATTTCTAATAATCCTCCTAAAATTTCTACCCGTTTGATAGAATCAATTCCCAAATCTGCTTCCATATCCATTGACAGTTCTAACATTTCTACTGGGTAGCCTGTTTTCTCACTGACAACGTTTAGCAGAGTTTGACTCAGGGTAGCTTTATCTATATTAATGGAGATTTTGGGAACTACAGTAATGGTTTTTTGATCATTCTCTAATTCCTCGGAAACTTGGGGAGAAAAAACAGGTTCTTTAACTGCAAAATTAGCAGGTTGAGGATTATTTACATAATTGATGACTCTATTTTCTGAAATCAATAAATGATAATGTTGTTGCAGAAGTTGAAAATAATGCTGGGTATATTCCTGTTGATATTTGAGATATTTTTCATGAATGCGGAGAGTATCACCTTGATGATCATGAAACCGGATCATATTCCGTTCAGAACTGGAAATTGCTAATTGTTGAGTTTCTGATTGATGCTGTGTAACTTCATTATTGGGAAATAATGAATACTGTTGTTGCATTAATTGAGAAAATGCTTTTGTGTACTCCGTTTGATTGTGTAAAGATTGTTCATGAACGTGGATAATATCTCGTTGTTGCTGGCTAAATTCTGTAATGAAATTTTCTAAGCTGTGAATAACTTTTTCATAATTTTGTGGCTGAATTTCGACTTGTTCTAATTTACCGTTGAGTGAAGTTGGAGGCTGTTCATTACCCTGTGTTTGATGATTCCCATTAAATGAAGTTGGAGGTTTATAATTACCCTGTACTTGATGATTCCCATTAAATGAAGTTGGAGGTTTATAATTACCCTGTAATTGATTATTCCCATTAAGTAAAGTTAGGTTATTTTCATTAACCGTTGGTTGGGAAGATACCACCTCTACATGATGACCATTTTCTAAAGCTTTCGCAAAGGCTTTTTGAGTTCTTTCGGTAATATTGGTACTATTTAACTGCACATTCAAAACTTTTTGTTGAGGAACTTCAGGAATTTTAGTTGCAACTTGGTAGGGGTCTAAATTATGCAAAAATAACCCAGCTACCTGCAATTGAACTATGGCTTCTCGGAGTGTGCGATCGCTATTTTTGGTATGATTAGCATTTACAGCTATAGCTATGTGGGGTTGACCACGTAAAATCTCTTTTACCAAATTGGTAAGTACATTTTTAGGACCAAATTCCACAAAGCAACAACCACCAGCAGCGTAAATATTTTCAATCTCCTGTTGAAATAATACCTGATTTAACAATTGTTCTTTGAGGATTTTTTGGATAACGTGAGGTTCTTGAGGATAACAACCACCTGTAACATTAGTATAAACAGGAATTTGTGCTTCGTTGAAATTTACCTTTTCCACAGCTTGGGCAAAAGGTTTTTGAGCATGAGATACTAATGGTGTATGAAAGGCTGCGGAAACTCCTAATAAAAAAGTAGCAAAGCCTTGCTTTTTGAGAACATCTTGAACTTGATTAATTTCCCCTTTCTTCCCAGCTAATACTACTTGTTGCTGAGAATTTCTATTAGCAACTGCTATATGAGGAAAGTTTTTAATTACTTCCGTTATTTGACTAATATCTCCTTTAACAGCTAACATTCCCCCTGCATCAAAATTAGGATTTGCAGGTGCAGCCATAGCTTGTCCTCTAGCTTTTGCTAAGAACAAATAATCCTCTTCACTTAACACACCAGCAACCCACAAAGCTGTTAATTCCCCAAAACTATGACCGGCGACAAAATCGGGTTTAAATCCAGCTTGTTGCAATATTTTATATAATCCCGCACTAAATACCCCAATTGCAGGTTGTGCATATTCAGTTTGTTGCAATGTTGCTAACTGAATCTGCTTTTGTGCTTGATCAAAAACAGGCTGAGGAAATACTACAGTTGATAAAGGCTTTAACCCATCTTCACACAGTAAGCTATCCATGTGAGTATAAGTTTGGCGCAAGCAGGGAAAATTCATTACTAACTCCCGCCCCATTTCTAGGTATTGTGAACCTTGTCCAGAAAACAAAGCCACCACTTTACCTGTTGTATCTATCCCTGTTTGGCGGTAGTAAATCCCGTGAGGATGTTCCCAGGATTCGGCTTCAGGCTGCTGTTTTAGCCTCTCAATCGCAATTTGCAGAAATTCCCTAGCTTGCGCTAAATCATTAGCCACAAAGCCAACTCTGGCATAATTAACGGGAATTTTCTCAGTTTGAGCATCAGCAACTAATTTTTGATAGTGTTTTTCTTTACCCTCAGTCTGTAATTGTTGCTGGATTTGTTGACAACGAGATAACAACTCTGAAGCCGTAGGAGCAAATAGCAGCAACGATTCTGGAGTATGGTGTAAACGGTAAGGGTGATGATGTTCATGCTCGTATTCTTCCAGTACAACATGATAATTTGTACCACCAAAACCAAAAGCACTAACTCCCGCTCTTCTCGGTTGGGTAGGATGACTTACCCAAGGTCTAGTTTCAGTATTCAAGTAAAATGGTGAGTTCTCAATGTTAAGTTTAGGATGGGGCTTACTGACATTAATTGTCGGTGGTAAGACTTTGTGATGCAGTGCTAAAGCCACTTTAATGAGACTGGCTGCACCTGCGGCTGCTTTAGTATGTCCAATTTGGGATTTAACAGTTCCCAAGGCAATATGCTGTTTTTTCGGGTTATTTTCGCTAAAAACGGTGGTAATAGACGTGAATTCTGTGGGATCTCCTATCATCGTCCCCGTACCATGTGCTTCCATTAATCCCACACTAGCAGGAGAAATGCCTGCATCTGTATATGCACGAACCAAGGAATTGATTTGCCCTTCGACACGAGGTGCATAGATACTTTTATACTTACCATCGCTAGAACTGCCGACACCTTTAATGACTGCATAGATGCGATCGCCATCTCGTTGGGCATCTTCTAGGCGCTTGAGTACCAACATTCCCACACCTTCACCCAACATCATCCCATCAGCATCAGCATCAAAGGGTTTCACCTTATCCCCTGGAGAAACAGCAGGGGTTTTACTGAAGCACATATAGGCAAAAATCGAGTTATCGGTATCCACACCACCAGTTATCATCATGTCGGCGCGATGTTCCACCAATTCGCTAATAGCCATTCTCAATGCACCCAAGGAACTCGCACAAGCTGCATCAACTACGCAGTTCATCCCCCCCAAATCCAAACGGTTGGCAATCCGTCCAGAAATCACATTTGCTAACATTCCAGGAAAGGCATTTTCTTCCCATTGCACATATCCACTTTTGAGTTTTTCAATAATTTTCTGGCTATCTTCGTCTGATAAACCACTATTTTTGAGAACTTTTTTCCAAAGTGGATCTTGCAATCTTGCACCCAAAGGCACGGCTAATTGTCTACCAATTGCTACTCCTAATACTACCCCTGTTCGTTCGTGATTAAATTGGCGAGATGTTCCATAACCAGCATCTTCTAATGCATCCTTTGCCACTACCAAACCGAGTAATTGAGAAATATCTGTCACCTCCAAAATATTAGGAGGTAAACCAAATTCCATGGGATTAAAATCAATATCTGGTAAAAAACCACCCCGCTTACAATAGGTTTTATCCGGGGCTTTAGGGTCAGGATCATAATAATCATCTATATTCCAACGGGAAGCGGGAACATCAGTAATACAATCCACTTTCTGAATAATATTTTCCCAGTATTCCTGTAAATTTTTCGCCTGGGGAAAAATAGAAGCCATACCAATAATTGCTACATTAGTAGTTCGCAATTTAGCATTAATTTCATTTTTCATATTTGTGATATCAGGCATATTTTTTTTCACCGTTATCATTTTGAGTACAGACTTTTCACAGTTACTAATTTCCGCTTGCAACTGTGCGAAAGCAGCTTCAAATTTGGAAGCAGCCATGATCATATTTCCCTCTTTTGATCGAGCAACACAGAGGTGAATAGAAGCTTTTTTTACTAAATCAGAATTGTTAAGCTAATTAATTTCTGAGAATATAACTTTTGTGCTTGATGAATACTCCGGCGGTTTAATATGAATAGGCTGATTAATTATCTAGCCTGTAAATTAAATGTAAATTAAATTTCCGCCTACATTAATCTTAGCTTGGTGACAACTCTATTGCAACTCATAAGCAACTTACGTGCAACTTTATAAAAGTCTTGCAAATGTAAAATTGATAGAGCTATCTGAGAAATATCTTTGCTTATCCAATACACTAATTATTATCTAAGTTTTAGCCATTTTGACTAAAGTTGCATATAGATTGCATATTATTGGTTCTAAGGAATGTGAATTAAATAAAGTGCAAAAGTAGGGTGTGTTAGCGACAGCGTAACGCACCATTCCACGTTAACTCAGAATTGCAGGTTATTAAATTTGCGTTCCTAACTTATTGAAAACTTTATTTTTAATATTTAATTATTGTTTATTGGTTTCTAATGCTAAATAGTCAATTCTTGCATCTATCCTCAGAAAGATTTTTTTGCCTTTGTAAAATTAATCACAGTCAAATGTATCTAAGGAGTTAAAAAAATATTTTTTTGTCAACTTAAGTCCGAAGTTTGAGATAATAAAAAATTAGTAATTCTTCATCTATTTAAGGAATTAAAAATTTGAGGCTTGCAATTTTTACAAATCTAAGATAGTGCCATAAATAAGGTTTTATGAAACAATTAGTTGCATATAGGTTGAAATTCCCCAAAAATAAGTTTACTCTAAATTATTAAATCAGGGAAATTTAGACTGTGAATTTTAAACAGTCTTTGAGCATAAAATTAGTCAATTAAACTTTATTGCATTATTTGGCTTCTGCAATATTGGAATTACAAAAACTACAAGGAATTGCTGGCATGAGACTATCTGAATTAGATCCACTCATCCCGCTGAATGAGTTACGAGAAGACCTCCTCAAATTACCAAAAGGTTACTCATTTCATGAAGATGAATTGGTAGATTTTTTATCACGGAGAAGATGGCCCGAAAGCAATCGCCGAATTGATAGAACAACATTTTGGCGGTGGCGTAATGACAACGCTATTGAACATCAAAAAATCTTCAGTCGCTTGGATCTTCTCAAGCTATGTCAAATCTGTGATCATTATCGAGTAGATGGAACACGCAACGAATACTTAGCAATTGTGCGGAAGAAAAAAGAGAAAGAGGTCATGCTAAATAAATAAAACTTTGATACTGGTAATCGGTAATAGTCAGCAACTAATTACCCATTACCCATCAAAATTTTATTAGTTAAATATTTTATATAACTAGCGGTTAACCAACATGAATAAATAATTTTTCTCATTACTAGTTGAAACATAGTTGTAGATAATCAAGTTTTCAAAACTAAAAAAAGTTTTGATTAATTCTATTTTACTGGATATTGTATTAGGCATAAGTTTATCAAGAGATGCTATCAGGTATGCTGGCTTTTTTGCCTCTTATTTAGAGTCAGAATTACTGTCATATCCCTAATTTAAAAAACAGAATTATGGTACACAAAGAAAAGCACTTATTTACCAATTCTATAAGTGTGTGGCCGATAATGTTAGCAAGCACTGGGATTGTAGCTACTGGTGTAATATCTATTTATAGTCTTTCATATTTTCAGAAAACTTCTAAATCAGCCTCTCCCATATCTTCTATTACCACCACTGCTACACCTAGCATCACCGCTGTTGCTGCTTTAGGACGTTTAGAACCCCAAGGAGAAGTAATTCGTCTCTCCGCACCCAATTCTCAAACAGGGATAAGAGTTAATCAACTCCTAGTTAAAAAAGGAGACAAAATCCGTCAAGGACAAGTAGTAGCAATTCTTGATAGTTACATACCTAATCTTGCAGCCTTAGAAAAAGCAAAAAGACAAGTAGAAGTTAGTCAAGCAAATCTTCAACAAGTAGAAGCAGGGGCAAAAAGAGGTGATATTTCCGCTCAACAAGCCACAATTTCCCGTTTAGAAGCTGATTTACGAGGCTCGGTTTTTACTCAACGAGCCACAATTGCTCGTTTAGAAGCTGAACTAAAAAATTCAGAAACCGAAAATAACCGATATCAGAAATTATATCAAGATGGTGCTATTTCTGCTTCTGATGCAGATACTAAAAGATTACGCATGGATACTGTCAAAGAACAGCTTAATGAAGCTAATGCTAATTTGAAACGTACCATAGAAACTTTGCAAAAACAGTTAACTGAATCTCAAGCTAGACTTAATAGTATTGCCGAAATTCGCCCCACAGATATCCAACTAGCTCAAGCAAATGTAAAAAGTGCTATAGCATCTGTTCAACAAGCTCAAGCCGAGCTAAATTTAAGTTCTATCCGTTCACCTATTGATGCTCAAGTCCTAAAAATTAATACTTGGACAGGAGAAATAATTGGCAACAAAGGCATATTAGAATTAGGACAAACTCAACAAATGTATGTAGTTGCAGAAGTCTATGAAACTGATATTAAAAAAGTTCGTTTAGGTCAATCAGTCACTATCACAGGTGAAGCTTTCACAGGAAAATTAAAAGGGACTGTTACAGATATTGGTTTACAAGTTGGTAGACAAAATATCTTTAATACTAATCCCGGTTCAGATACAGATAATAAAATAGTTGATGTAAAAATCCGCATTGATAAATCAGCAGATAATCAACGAGTTTCTAGCTTAACTAATTTACAGGTACAAGCACTTATTCAACTATAAGACCCCTTTTTAAATCCACGTAGGGTGGGCATTGCCCACCTTATACTACTTAATATTTGTCAAAAAAACTTGAGAATTATTCTAAAAAATAGGAATAAAAATATGATTTTAAATATCCCCTTGCCTTGGCTACAATTGGTAAAACAAAAAGTCCGTTTCTTTGTAGCCTTAGCTGGTATTGCTTTTATTTCTGTGTTAATGTTTATGCAAATTGGGTTTCAAGATGCTCTTTATTCTAGTGCTACTCAAGTACATAAACATCTTCAAGGTGATTTATTTTTAATTAGCTCCCAATATAAATCCTTGACTTCTACTCAAAGCTTTCCTCGTAGTCGTTTATATCAAACATTAGGTTTTAATGGTATAGAATCAGTTGAACCGTTATATGTACAATTTGCTAAACTCAAAAATCCCATAAATGGCCGTAAATATCCTATTTATGTTTTGGGATTTGAACCAGTAAAATCTATCTTTAAATTACCGGAAGTTGAACGGGATTTTCAATTGCTAAAAATTCCTGACCAAGTATTGTTTGACCGGGCTGCACGTCCAGAATTTGGTCCAATTGCTGAATATTTTCAAAATAATAAACCTATAGCCATGGAAATATTTAGTTATTTGGGAACTATTGGTTACAAAGTTAAAGTTAGCGGATTATTTACTCTTGGTCCCTCCTTTGGTGTAGATGGTAATTTAATTGTGAGTTCTTCTACTTTTTTGAAAATCTTTCCAGAACACAGAGTAAATGAAATAGATATTGGATCAATTCATTTGCAACCTAATGCTAATATTAAAACAATTTTAGCAGCCTTATCTAATAGTTTACCGAAAGATGTCACAGTGATGACACGCCAAGACTTTATTGACTTTGAAAAAAGTTATTGGACATTAAGAACACCGATTGGATTTGTATTTAATTTGATGGTAATAATGGGTTTTGTAGTTGGGGTAATCGTTGTTTATCAAATCCTTTATAGTAATATATCCACTCATTTTGTCCAATTTGCTACACTCAAAGCCATGGGGTTTAGAAATAAATATCTTTTGAATGTCGTATTTCAGCAAGCTATAATTTTAGCAATCTTGGGTTATATTCCTGGTTTTGCTATCTCTCTAGGACTATATGATGTTGCGAAAGATGCCACTAAATTACCAATTGTTATGGATGTCAGTAAGGGATTATTAGTATTTACTTCTGTGATTGTTATGTGTTTAACTTCGGGTTTCTTTTCTACAAATAAACTGCGTAAAGTAGATCCAGCAGAAATCTTTAATTAACTATAAGACTAATATTTGATTCTTGAAATATACGTAAGGTGTGTAAAACGAGAGTACGGCACTGAGATATCAGAACGGTGCGTTACGGACTTCGTCCTAACACACCCTACTGCCTAATTACTTTA
>JANMEE010000080.1:0-4998 GCA_031376645.1 Dolichospermum sp. OTE_75_concoct_329_sub
AGTCAAAGTTGTTGGCGAACAAACTGATGTAATTTCAGGTGCTGTTACTGTTGGCGAATTTGGTTTGGCTTTTATTTCTAAATTCGTTGCCGAACTTTGGTCAGAATCGCAGCCATTTAATTGACATTTTGCTGAAATTGATTAAGTTCCTACCGCCGAAAGTGTCAAACTTGTGCCAGTTGAATTGTCTGACCATAGTACATTTCCAGTAGTACAAGTTGCTGTTAAAGTCAAAGTTGTTGGCGAACAAACTACTAATTGACTTGGTGCAGAAATACTTGGAGCATTTGGTTTTGCCTTTATTTCTAAACTCATTGCTGAACTTTGGTCAGAATCACAACCATTTAGCGTACATTTTGCTGTAATGGCGTAAGTTCCGACAGTATTTAAAGTTAGACTTGTACCAGTTGAATTATCCGACCAAACAACATTTCCAGTTGTGCAAGTTGCTGTTAAAGTCAAAGTGCTTGGCGAGCAAACTATTAATTGACTTGGTGGCGTAACCGTCGGAGCTGTTACAGGATTTATTGAAACTGTTACATCAACAAATGTACTATTACAACTCGCTTCGCAACGTACTTTATAAGTTGTATTTGAAGTAAGATTTGGCGTTACAAAAGGCGAGCCTGTACCTTGCAAAGTCGTACCCCCTGCATCATACCAATTGATTGTTCCCGCAGCACAAGTGGCTGATAATGAGGCAGTTGTGTTATTGCAAATGGTTGGATTTGATGTGCCTGTTGGTGGAGAAACAACTGCCGAAATTATGGTATTTGTAGCACCAACAGTAGGTTGGGCAGTTCCTGAGCCAACTAAACTACCATTATAATCTAACCTGATTCTACCTACTGAGCCATCTGCACCTGTTCCATAATAAGGAGCATAATTTACAGTGGAAGCACCACCAGTACCTCCAAGAGCTAATAATGAACCGTTTTGTGTAAATGAAGGAGAAGCCAACCAAAGCGAGCCACCAGAGCCACCGCCTCCTCCTCCGCAGTTTCCTGTACCGTCAGTACCACCATTTCCTCCATTGGTATTTATTACACCAGTTGCACCAATGTTGATAGAGGTTTGTGCCGAAATTCTAACAAAACCACCACCTGCACCACCGCCACCTGCACCACAATCATATCCACCAGAGCCACCGCCACCACCAGAGCCAGCTTCTGAGCCTGAGATATTTGCATTACCATAAATTGCCCCGCCAAAGCCTCCAGCAGAGTTTCCTGAACTTGCTCCAATGGCGGCATATCCTGCACCACCACCACCTGACCATGCTTTTCCTTTATTTCCAATTCCACCCAAACCTACACCATCAAAGCCATCAAGTGGACCTAATGAACTTGAAAAAATCCCATTTCCTCCATTAGCTCCGCCAGCAATTCCATTTCCACCTAAACCAGCACTTGAAAATGTAACACCATTTGTACCATCACTACCTTTTGCGAGCAAAGTTCCGTTGATAGTTACAGCACCAGTTGCCTTAATATATAACGGTTGAGTTCCAGTAACTGTTACAGTTACGCCAGCATCAATATTAAAATTGGTGAAATTATAAGTTCCTCCTGCCAAAGTAGTATTTGAAGTAGCAGAATATGCACCATCTACGCCAGTTCCTGCATCAATTCCTGAAAGCATCAATACACTTACAGTTACAAAAGGACTTGGACAAGTTCCATCATCACATCTAACTTTATAATCTGTATCTGTTGATAGAGTTGGCGTTAGAAAAGGTGAGCCAGTTGCTAATAAGTTTGTTCCGCTTGCATCAAACCATTTTACCAAACCAGTTGCACAAGTGGCTGATAATGAAGCAGTTGTGCCAATACAAATAGTTTGATTGGCAGTATTTGTCGGAATAGATGGTGGTGTTAAAACCGTAACTGCACTCGTAGCCACTCTTGCACTTTCACAACCACCATCTACGCAAGCTGCATAATAGGTAGTATTGGCGGTAGGTGCATGATTTAGTGGCGAACCCATGCCGATAGCTGTTCCGCCACTTGCTTCTGTGTACCAAATTACACCAGCATCATTGGGTGAATTTGCTGATAAACCACCATGTAAAGCACCAGTTTGTTGAGATATATTTCCTGATGGTTGGGTTGGAAATATTGGGGCATCAGGGGCTCCACATGAAGCAGACAATGAAACACTTGAGCCTAAACAAATACTTGTATTATTAACTGTTACGCCCGTTGGAGCAGCAGGTAATGCTTTTATCTCTAAACTAACTGGTGAACTTGCTGTACTCGAATAGACATTATTACTGCAAGTTGCTGTGATGGAGTAAGTTCCTACTGCCGAAAGTGTTAAAGTTGAACCTGTTGCACCTCCTTGCGACCATGTTACAGTTCCAGTAGCACAGGTGGCTGTTAAAGTCAAAGTTGAAGGTGAGCAAACTATCAAACTTGAAGGAGGTGTAACTGTTGGAGGGTCAGGAGTAGTTTCGCTCACTTTCACACTCACATCATCCACAGCCACGCCACCTAACTGTATGGTAGTATCAGTATCTAAATGAAAGACAATCTCAATGATTTTACCTTTAAATTCGGACACATCTACATAGTAAGTTCCCCAACCTGATGACATGGGTACATTAATAGCTGGATTTCCAGCTTGAACAGTTTGTGTTGCTCCAAGCCAAACAAAAACTTCCTTTGAATTTGTTGGAACACCCACTTCTCGAACAATTACACGTAAATGGTCAAAACTGGCACTTTCTATTTGGTATTTCATTGCCCAACTGAGAATCACTACATTGGCAGTTACAGCAGTAAGGTCAATAGCAGGCGACTTTAATTCTTGAATTGAACTGGCAGCATAAGTTCCTGTCAAGTTAGTTTTAAAACAATTTACGCCACTATTGGCATTATTAAATGCTGCCACAGGATTTGCGGCAGAAGTTGCTACCGTTGCAGGTAAACCTCTTGCCCATTGGTCGCCTGTGCCTGAGTGTGTAAAGCCATTATCATCAACTTCAAAATCGGCATTAAAAATACTTGAATAAGCAGCTGATTGTGTCGAAAGAGGGTCTTCCAAAATATCAATTGACCATGAGGTGAGTGTTCCACCATTTGCTCCTGCAGTATCATCAAATAAATCTAAAGTCCAAACGCCATTTGATTTCATGCCTCGCAATTGGTCAAATTTTGAACCAAGTTCGGGCATGAGTGCCACACCTTTTAGCACCGTAAAACTTGGAGGAAGAGCATTGAAATCGCCAAAATTAGCGTCCATTTGAGTTTGTCCGCCTGTGGAAGGAGAACCAATATCTGTAAATAATGCTATTTTATTACCTTCGGGGCTTGTCAGTATAGCATCAATATCTTGCATTAGAGCATGATTCAAAACAACATTCACTTGAATATCTTTAATTGTTTTAGCATCAGGAATGTTTAGTGTAGAAGATACAACACCAGTACCTGGACCAATGGTTTTAGGCACATCGGTAGAGGTGTAAGTTGTATAACCCGTTGGAGCATCAAGTTTTGACACCGAAAGTTCATAAGTAGCCGTTGGTCCGCCAACAGCAGCTGAAGCCGCATCTACAAAAACAAAATAAGTACCAGTGGTTTTTACTGTAAAAAATAATGCTTCGGAAGGTTTATTAGGATTTGGTAAAACATCACCCGTTCCTGCATCATCAATAACTAATATTTGGTTGCCAGCATCACCAAATAAGGCTATTCCCAATCGTCCGTTCCAAACTGTTCCATCACGTTCAGGGTCTAAGTCAAGGCTCATAAAAAGTGTTTCGCCAGCATTTAATGTTACCGAATACCAATCTTGCTCGGTAGAGGCAGCAGTGTTTCTTGCACCACTTACCCAACCAGAATTAGGCAAAACATTAGCAGCTGCAGGAGTATCGTTGCCTTCAACTTCGGGAGTTGGGCTACCACTTTGCACTTTTAGGTATAAATCATAAGAGCGTTCAGATGCTGTGCCTGCCGTAAAGTCATTTACTTTTATGAAATAAGTGCCAGTAGTAGGAATTGTTGCCCCTGCAATTGAAGAAGAAAGCCCAGCGAATGTACCATTGTCATCATCAAACTCAATGACCGTTGTGCCATCAGAGGCAAGCAAAGTTATTTGGCTGTCGGTAGAGCTTCCCGAACTAAATGAAGTCATTATAGCGGCATAAACTTTATCGCCGGCAGTTGCTTGAAATGAATAAAAATCAATGTCGCCATTGGGGAATAAATTTCCTCGTATTTTTACATCAGTGCCATTGAGTAGCATAGCGGTTGCTGAGGTGCCATTTGGTTCAATTTCTTTTGGTATAAAAGTCATTGCACTCGAAAATGCCGTAACAGTTTGTGGAAAAAGTGTAAGATTTGGTTTTAATGCCAAAGGCAATTGCATCGTACTTACATCTGTATTATCAACAGGCATCGGTTCTTTGTCGCCATTGAATGTTGGTGTTCCTTTTTGTCCAAAAATATTTATACAGAGAAAAAGAAAAAATAGGAGGGTAGAGATTTTCTTCATAGGAGGTGATAGTTAAAATTCTTATAAAATTAAATCTTATTTTTTGGAAAATTCGATAAAAATTTGAATTTTTATCGAGCGGTATTATCGAAACAAAACCCTTTCAAATCTTACAAAATGAAGGATTTTTGAGGAAATTATATAGAATCAATAAGAATAATGCTCAATTTCTGCCTTGAACCTGGGTGAGATACTACCCTAAAGCCCGGTGTCAAATTAATGGCATTTCCTGCTTTGTACTGAATGATAGATAAACCAGTTATATTATTGTTAATTGTCTGAACAGTTTGTTTGATTGAAGTGCCAAAAAAATAATCATTTGTTGGACTAACTCATTTTTATTTGAATGAATTTTAGAGAATAACTAATTCTACTTTGGCACTCTGAACTTAGAATATATTTATAACTAAATTTGAGCATGAAAATATTTGATGAAAAAAAATTAATGAGTATCTGAAAGGCTTTGGAAGCTTATTTAAGTGTTATAAAACAGACAATATTGCC
>JANMEE010000084.1:0-37985 GCA_031376645.1 Dolichospermum sp. OTE_75_concoct_329_sub
TCAGAATAGAAGGGGGCGCAAGTGTTGGTGTGGCTAAAGCATTTGCGGGGGGAAGTATTATCGGCACAGTTGATTTTAACCTCCATGATGCTAACAACGATGGCAAAATCAGACCCTCAGAAATTCCTGCGGATTTATCGAATCTTTTTGATATTAATGCCAATATTTCTGCCGGAGTTCAGGCTTGGGCAGAAGTTAATTATTTTATTGGCAAAAAGAGATGGGATTGGAGTTCACCAGAAGTAAAACTTATTGAGATCAATAAACTGGGAAGTTCACCTACACAAGCACCTTTTCAACCTCTTTTAGCTGCCTCTACTGCTGGTGTTTTAAATCTCTATATTGGTACTACTGCGTCATCCAGAAATATTAACAAAAGTGAGACTAATGAAACTTTTCAAATCAGCTTAGTTTCTTCACAAATTAATGTCAAAGCATTTGGTAAAGAACAACTATTTACTGCTGCTGGTATTACCCAAATCTCTGCACTTGGGGATTCTGGTAATGATGTCATAGAACTATCAGAGACTTTAACAATAATCGCTAATTTTGATGGCGGTATTGGCAACGATAACCTTTCTGGTGGTGCAGGGGATGACATTCTCAGAGGTGGGGATGGTAACGATTTGCTTTTCGGGCGTGGTGGTAACGATGCTATTTTTGGAGACGCAGGAAACAATATTTTAGATGGTGGTGATGGTAACGATAATCTCACTGGTGGAGTCGGGGAAGATCGGTTATTTGGAGGAGATGGCATAGATACCCTAACTGGTGGTAACAATAATGATCAGTTAGCAGGGGGTGAAGGTGCTGATATTCTTAGTGGTGGTCAAGGAGCAGATAACCTCCAAGGTGAAGGAGGTAATGACCAACTTGATGGTGGAACAGAGAATGATGTCCTTAGCGGTAATGCTGGAGATGATAACCTCCTGGGTTCTGCTGGTGATGACAAACTGTACGGCGGTGTTGGCAATGACAGTCTTTCTGGTGGTGATAATGACGATCAATTAGTTGGAGAAGCCGGCAATGATTGGCTCAAAGGAGAGACCGGTAAAGATGTCTTGCAGGGAGGTGCAGGTGTTGATACGCTAGAGGGAGGTCTTGGTGATGATTATCTCGATGGTGGAACTGAAAACGATACCCTGAAAGGAAATGAAGGGAATGATGTTTTAGTTGGTGGTAGTGAAGACGATCGCTTGGAAGGTGGAGAAGGGATAGATCAACTTTCTGGAGATGGTGGTAATGATGTTCTCTTAGGTGGAACTGAAAACGATATTCTCTTTGGGGGTGCAGGAAACGATCGCCTGGAAGGTAATGAGAATGACGACCAATTATGGGCAGAATCCGGTACTGATACTCTGTTGGGAGGTGCAGGAAGCGATCGCCTTTATGGTGGCACAGATAACGATATCCTGGCTGGTGGAACAGAAAACGATGTCTTAGAAGGAAATGAAGGCGACGATCAATTATGGGGTGGAGAACAAGACACCCTCAAAGGTGAAGGCGATGTCGCTGCTGGTGGCGATGACACACTTTTAGGCGGTGCAGGTAACGACAAACTCTATGGTGGAGTGGGAAGCGACAAGCTAGAAGGGGAAGCCGATAACGATGAACTATATGGTAATACTGGCAACGATACCCTATCTGGTAGTCAAGGAATAGACTCCCTTTATGGTGGTGCGGGAATAGACTCCCTTTATGGGGGAACGGAAAACGATATCTTGGTAGGTAGCACAGAAAGCGATCGCTTAGAAGGAAATGAAGGCGATGACATTTTATGGGGTGGAGAACAAGACACCCTCAAAGGTGAAGGCGATCTGGCTGGTGGTGGCGATGACACACTCTTAGGCGGTGCTGGTAACGATAAACTCTATGGTGGAGTGGGAAGCGATCGCTTAGAAGGTGAAGCCGATAATGATGAATTATATGGCAATGCTGGCAACGATACCCTGATTGGTAGCTTTGGGAGTGATACTTTATTTGGCGGTGCGGATAACGATTCACTCCTTGGCGGTGATGATGAAGATAGCCTAGATGGAGGATCAGGAATTGATACGCTCTATGGTGGTCAAGGTAATGACACCATTGCAGGTGGAGCGGGTAATGATCAACTCTTCGGTGAAGCAGGGGACGATAATTTAGATGGTGGTACAGAAGATGACACGCTGATCGGCGGAATTGGACTAGATACCCTATCAGGCGGTGCTGGTGTTGATAAGCTGTATGGTGGTTACGATAATGACATCCTCAAAGGTGATGCTGGTGCAGATGTTCTGTATGGTGAAGAAGGTAACGACAGCCTTGAAGGTGGTACAGAAAATGACAGCTTAGATGGGGGAGAAGGTGACGACAGCCTGAAAGGAGATGCTGGCAATGATACATTACTAGGTGCAGAAGGAAATGATACCCTCTACGGTGGTACAGAAGATGACAGCTTAGATGGGGGAGAAGGAAAAGATATCCTCTATGGAGATGCTGGTAATGATACTCTCCAAGGGGGTTTAGGAGAAGATACTCTCAATGGGGGGACAGAAGACGATATTCTCTATGGTGGAGACAATAACGATCAACTCTCAGGTGAAGCGGGAGCGGATCAACTCTCTGGAGATGCAGGGGATGACACCCTCAAAGGTGGCGACAATAACGATCAACTCTCTGCTGGAGATGGTAATGATCTGCTGGTGGGAGATGACACCAATGATCCGAATTTAACAGCAACTAAATTAGGAAACGACATCTTAAAAGGTGGTCTTGGAGATGATAAACTCTATGGCTATTTGGGTAATGATATTCTCTATGGTGGTGAAGGAAAAGATTGGTTAGATGGTGGATTTGGTAACGATACTATTTACGGTGGAACTGATGCAAACCCCACTGTTAAAGATAATGATGCCGATGTATTTGTCCTTGCTCCTAATTCGGGAACTGATACAATTTATGGCTTCGATCCCTCTAAAGATGTTATTTATCTCTCTAAGGGATTGACCTTTGCATTTATTAAAGTTGAAAGTGATGGCAACGGCAATACCAACATCAAAGATTTAGATACGGGAGATATTTTAGCTAAATTTATCGGCATCAATCCCAGTCAAATCAATCGCTCCAATGTTGATGAACAAAATGTTGCACCTAACCGTTTAGAATTTGAAAGCAAAAAGCCCATCTATGCCAAAGATGAAACAGTTACTTTGGTTAACACAGTTGTCCGAGATGCCAATACAACAGACGATTTAGAAATCATTGATTTTTGGCTGCAAAAAGATGGTGGTAACTGGCAAGATATCCAGGATATTGGATTTAAAGGAATTGATGCCTCTGTCTCTTGGGGAGATGACAAGAAAGATGGATTTAATTATCTGCTCATTGCTGGACAAAATGACAAAGCTAATAGTTACCCCATTCGCATCTACAAAAATAATAAAGATGGTACATTTACACAAGTAAATGTTAATTTACCTGATTTAACTGCCTATAGTCATGGTGTCACTTGGGGAGATTATGACAAAGATAGTGATTTAGATATTTTAGGTGCAGGTTATATTATTCCTAATGTGAATGGTAACTTTGACGCTCAAAATATTATTCACGTTAGTTCAATTTCCAGCCCAGATAAAACCGGAATTTGGCAAGATTATGATGGCGATTTAGACTTAGATTTGTTGCTATCAGGAAAAGATGTCAATGGAGTTTCTTTCCTCAAACTTTATACCAATAGTGGCAATAATAGTTTTACTGAAACCAATCTCACCACTAATATTGCTGGTTTAGTGTCTTGGAATTTAGCCCCATCTAAAAATATTTTATCAGTGGGCAAAAATTCCTTAAATCAGCTTGTTGTTGATACTTATTTGTATAACAGCACAACCAAAACTCATAGCACAACTCCCACTACTAAAGTTTTACCAACACCAAATAATCAGGTAATCACACCGGATTCGGTGAAGTGGTACGACTACAATAAAGATGGCATTTTAGATTTTATCCTCACTGGTTCTAATGGTGCAACTAATGGAGTAGATGCTGTCACTTTGGTTTATAAAGGTAATAGTAATGGCACATTTACCTTAGCCGCAGATTTAACCGCTAATGCAGGGGTAGTTGATGGAGATATAGCTTGGACAGAATTAAATGGCAAAGCTACTTTATTAATTACTGGTAATAGCAATCAATATCGCACCCGTGCGGAAGATCTAAAAACCGTCAGAGTTCCCATTAGCAAGGTTTATCAATTCAACTCTACTAGTAATCAGTTTGTAGAATTATCCACCAATTTAACTGGGGTTTATCACCAAACCCAAGGGGATAATGTCAGTTGGCAAGATTATGATAAAGATAATGATTTAGATATTCTGATCACGGGTAAAGATTTCTTTGATAATCCCGTTACTCTGCTTTATCGCAATGATGGTAATAATAACTTTGTTAATGCTGTTTTCAATCCCTTAGCTACTGATTCGCGTCTTTCTACTTTTAATTACAGTATTAATGGATTGACACCGGGGGATTATGTCTTAAAAGGTACGGCTTATGATCATCAAACTGCTGCTCCTGAATATACTCTAGTTCCAGGTTCGGGTGAAGGTACTGGAAGCCGCGCTTTAGTCCTCGATGGTGTGGATGATTATGTCAATGCTGGTGCTAATGCTAGTTTAGAAGCTGGTAATACTTTAACTATTGAAGCTTGGATCAATCCAGTTAACGCTAGACAAAACGAACATATCATTGTTAGCAACGAAGGTGAATATCTCCTTGGTCAATTCTCAGATGGCTCAATTCGCTGGGCATTTGCTAATACTAATCCTGGCTGGGCATGGATTAGCACAGGTTATATAGCTCCTGAAAATCAGTGGACTCATATTGCAGTTACTTATGATGCTGGAGTTGTAAAAACTTATATCAATGGGAATTTATTTAACACTTACAATGGCTCAGGTGCGATTGGTGATGCAGACTCTTTGGGTAATGAATTTCGTATCGGTGGTAGACAATCGGCTTCCGCTGTAATCCCAAAATTTAAAGGACAAATTGATGAAGTCCGGGTTTGGAATGTGGCAAGAACTAAGCAACAGATTCAAGACAACATGAATCGCCAACTAACCGGAAATGAAACAGGATTAGCTGGTTACTGGAACTTTGACAAAGTTGATTCAGGGAATACAATTGTTGATTTAAGCGTCAATAAAAATAATGGACAATTGCTGAATGGTGCTAGTTTAAGCAGTTTTACCAAATTAGAAGCAAAATCGGAATTTCAAGTTAATACCTATACTCAAGATGGTCAGGGTACGTCATCAATAGAAGCTTTAAGTAACGGTAACTTAGTTGTTACCTGGAGTTCCTGGGGGCAAGATGGTAGTGATTGGGGAGTTTATGGTCAAATCTTTGATGCCACTGATAAAAAGGTTGGTAATGAATTTCAAATTAACACCTATACTCAAGATGGTCAGGGTAGGTCATCAATAGAAGCTTTAAGTAACGGCGGTTTTGTTGTTAGTTGGGAGTCCTTCGGGCAAGATGGTAGTGATTGGGGAGTTTATGGTCAAATCTTTGATGCCACTGGTAAAAAGGTTGGTAATGAATTTCAAATTAACACCTATACTCAAGATGGTCAGGGTACGTCATCAATAGCAACTTTAAATAATGGCGGTTTTGTTGTCAGTTGGCACTCCTTCGGACAAGATGGTAGTGATTGGGGCATTTATGGTCGAATCTTTGATGCTACTGGCAACCCGACGAGTGCTGAGTTTCAAGTTAATAGCTATACTGCATATTCACAGTTTGTACCATCAACAACAGCTTTAAATAATGGTAACTTTGTTGTTACTTGGAGTTCCTGGGGGCAAGATGGTAGTTATTGGGGCATTTATGGTCAAATCTTTGGTGCTACTGGCAATAAGATTGATAATGAATTTCTGATTAATACTTATACTCAAGGCCACCAAACTTTTCCATCGGTAGCAACTTTAAGTAACGGCGGCTTTATTGTTACTTGGACTTCCTTGGGGCAAGATGGTAGTGATTATTGGGGCGTTTATGGTCAAGCCTTTGATGCCACTGGTAAAAAGGTGGGTAGTGAATTTCGTCTTAATACCTATACTTCGGATAATCAGGATGATGTATCAGTCACAGGATTAAGTGATGGTAAATTTGTAGCCTCTTGGACTTCGGTAGGTCAAGATGGTTCTGGAGGGGGAATTTTTGCTCAAGTATTAGATCCTAACCAGAAATATATTTTAGGAGACTCAACCCATAACTTCTATGGTTATGGTGGTCAAATTAACAATAATTCTTTTGTTAATCCCACTGGAGTTACAGCACTAATATCAACTTACCTATTACCTGCTCAAACCCAATTTCAAGTATATGGCTCAGATACTCAATATTATTTAGCTTCCATTCAAGTTGATACCAGTGGCAATGTCACCTATCAACCAAACTCAAACATTCAACAAAATGGTACAGATATTGCAGCATCACAACTCTTAGCCAATGACTTAAAACAGCAACTTTTGGGTAAACAAGCCACATTATTACTTTATTCGCCTCAAGGTTGGACTTATGCCAGTAATATACCTTCTCCCAACGGAGATCCTAATACTAATCGCCAAGAAATTTATGTAGTAGGAGTAGTTGAAGGCGTTGGTATTGGTGATAATAAATCTCTAGGACTGAAAAAAACAACTCAGGCAGAATCCGGTAATATTCTCTTTGTTTCCGAAAGAGATGATTTTACCCAGCAAACCAACTTTACGGTTAATACCGTAGGAACATCAAGTGCTGATAATCTGCAAGGGGGTTCAGGGGCGGATAAATTAACAGGTGGTGGTGGTAATGATGTCCTCATTGGACTACAAGGATCTGATTACCTTGATGGCGGTATGGGTAATGACACTCTCATCGGCACAGTAACCACCTTTAACTCCATTACCAGTGGTTCTGCTGCTTGGGGTGATTATAATGCAGACGGTTATGTTGATATCATTCTTCCTGATAATGGAGTTTATCGTAATAACAAAGATGGCAGCTTTACTTATATTGGCCTTCAAACCAACCCACCTCGCAATACAAATATCCAATTTATCAACTACGATACAGACAATAACAATGATGATTTTAGATATGATGCAGACTATGACAAAGATGGTGATTTGGATCGGTTAATTACCATCAGTCGTGGTGATGAAACTCCGGCTAAACCAAACGATATTGTTATTTCAAATAACAATAGTAATATCTTTACAGTAGCCAACACTCCTGTTTTCAATTCCGTGAATCCTGCGGTATCTAATGACAGTATTTATGGTTGGGAAGGAAATGATCAACTCTACGGAAGTGATGGTAATGACCTCCTCGATGGTGGCGAAGGAAATGATAAACTCAACGCTGGATCTGGAAATGATACCCTCAATGGTGGTTTAGGGAGTGATACCCTTGATGGTGCTGAAGGCACTGATACAGTTACATATAGCAAAGAAAAAACCCCTGTCATAGTTAATCTGCAAACGGGAAGAACCACCAACGTAATTGTCCCGATTAACTCCAACAATCAATCTACAGCCACGACTCCACAAATTGCCATTACATCTGCCGAGTTAGTCGTTCAACCTACAGGCGATAATAGCTTAAAGCTAACGGTTTCTTTATCTAAATCTTCTGCTCAGACAATTACTGTTTTATACAAGACAGTTAATGGCACAGCAACAGCCGGAACAACGGCAACAAATGACTATACAGCGACAACAGGAACATTAACCTTTCCTATAGGACAAACCACCCAAACAATTACTATTCCTATCCTCACTGACATCAATACCAGCACCACCACAGAAACCTTTACTTTAAACCTGAATACTCCTGTTAATGCGACTATTAGCCAAGCTAATACAGTCATTACCTTAAATCGGGATGTTCTTAGTAACCTTGAATATGTCACCGCTTCACAATTTGCAGATGTAGTTACAGGTGATAACAACCCCAATATTCTGGAAGGATTAGCAGGTAATGACATTCTTAAAGGTGGAGATGGAAATGACACCCTCAGAGGTGGAGCAGGTAACGATAATCTGCAAGGTGGCGCTGGTAACGATATTTTAGAAGCGGGTGGAGGGGCAGATACTCTGCAAGGTGGCACAGGTGACGATACCTATAAATTAGAAACAGAATGGATGTCATTAGAACAAGCATTTGTGGCCTTGGGTGGTGACGAACAAAGACTAGGAAAACTCACCCGTGCAGATGGTCAAGGTATTAACTGGGATACCTTCCAGCGTTTTGGTTTTGATGCCCAATATCAAGAATATCAACGTTTGGGATTAGAAATTGACCTCCAGAAAAAACAACAAAACCAGCCTTGGGTAAGATTAGCAATCAGACAATGGCTAACACCAGAAGCAGTTTTCACCGCTTTAGGTGGTGGAAATCTACAACAAAATTATATTACTCATCCCACCACAAAAGTCCAAATTAATTGGTTAACCTTCAATGGTTGGGTAACAAGCCAAAGTTGGGCAAAGTTAGCAGAACTTGGTCTTACCTATAGTTTAGATTTACAATCAGTTGGTCAAGGTTGGTTAGGTATTCCCGTTGCCCCCGCTTTAGCTGGTACTAAAATTGATGATGAAAGCGGTATTGATAAATTAGAATTACCAGAGGGAATTACTCTTTCTCTCAGTGGCTTATATCCCGGTAAAACAGGATTAGCACAAGTAGGAAATGATTTAATTATTGACATTAATCAAGATGGTGTAGCTAATCCATCCCAAGATTTATCAATTGTCAACTTCTTTAGTAATGGTAATAATGGTAATCAATCGGGTACAGGATTTGTTGAACAAATAGAAGCAAAAAACACCCGTTCTGGACTTACTTTTGATGGGGTTAATGATTATGTTGATGTTGGTGCTATGACTTTTGGTGGTGCGGTTACGGTTGAAGCCTGGGTTTTTGTAGACCAACATCAATTCTGGCAACGTATTATTGATTTTGGTAATAATTATGTTAATAACACTATTCTCCTGTCTTGGGCAGGAAGTACAGGTAAAATGTGCTGGGAAACCTACCAAGGAGACATTGGAACAAATACTCAAAAACTCATTACCAATGATGTATTCCCGACTAATCAATGGGTTCATGTTGCTGCTGTTAATGATGGTCAAGGGAACGGTTACATTTATTGGAATGGAGAGTTAAAGGCTTCAGGAAATGTTTTAGCTCCTTTAAATGTTACCCGAAATAATAACTATATAGGACGCAGTAATTGGAGTCAAGATGCTTATTTTAAGGGTAAAATGGATGATGCTCGCGTTTGGAATAAAGCTCTTTATCAGTCAGAAATTCAAGCGAATATGAATCGCACCCTATCAGGAAGCGAAAGCGGATTATTAGGTTATTGGAATTTTGATGAAGGTACAGGAACAACAAGTAAAAACCTAGCCAGTAATAGCAATCAAAATAACGCCACACTCAATGGTGCAACCTTTACCGCAGGAGTTCCCTTAAATACTGTTATATCTGGAACAGATATCGTCAATAATTTAGCTCAAGCCTTTACACCTGTTACTATTTCCTTACCAGACTTCAATCAAGTTACCAATTGGCAAGGTAGTAGTGATTGGGGCGATTATGATAATGATGGCGATTTAGATTTGCTGATTACAGGCAAAGATAGTTATGGAAATGGTATAGCCAAAATCTACACCAATAACAACGATAATGTCTTTACTCTCCAAAACTCGATTTCTCTTGATGGTTTAGACCGGATTCAATCAACTAAATGGGGAGATTACGACAACGATGGCAAATTAGATTTACTCCTCATCGGTCACGATAACTTACCACTTTTGCAAGGTCAACAAATCCCTGGTCGAGAATATTTCGCCAAAGTTTATCAAAACAAAGGCAATAAACAATTTACTGTTGTTCAATCTATTTCTTTAGGCAAGTTTGAAAATCCCGATCAGTTTGAGAATATTTCTCTACCTGCTGTGGATTGGGCAGATTACAACAATGATGGTAGGTTAGAGATTTTAACCTCTGCACAACTTCCTGAAACATTAACAGGAGGATCTTTAAATTCCATTGACTACGACAACAATGGATTTTTAGATGTAATTGTCACTGGATTAAATGCTAATTCCCAGCCCACGACTCTATTTTATAAAGGTAATGGAAGTGAAACATTTACACAGGTAAGTAGTAGCTTCATCGGATTGAAAAATAGCATTGCTGCTTGGGGAGATTATAATAACGATGGTTATTTTGACCTGTTATTGGCTGGTTCTAATGCTACAAACAATGATGTGATCCAACTCTACAAAAATAACCGCGATGACACGTTTTCTGCAATTACTACGACTTTAAAACCAGTTAGTAACCCTTCTCTACAATGGGCTGATTACAACAACGATGGCAACTTAGATGTATTGCTCACCGGAACGCGCAACGGTCAACCCATTACTGAAGTTTACCAAGGCAATGGTAATGATAGCTTTACCCTAGTCAGTAATATTTTGATGACCAGCGTACAGCATGGAAAAGCAACTTGGGGAGATTACGATAATGACGGCAAACTCGATATTATTGTCACCGGTGCTGCTGGACGAGATGGTGTACCTTTTGCCCAGGTTTATCGTAACAATACAATAACTGCCAATGTAGCTCCAAAAACACCAGGGAAAAACCAACCGCTACAAAATTCAGATGGTTCTATCACCCTAAGCTGGAAGCCAACCGCAGACGGAACAACTAACGAAGCAGGTATTAGTTATAACCTGACAATTGGCACAACTCCAGGAGGAGGAGAAATTTTCTCTGCGTTGACAAATAAAGGCACAAATGCTCAAGGTAGCATTGAAGGTCGTCCGCAAGTTGCCCAAATTGGGAATGTTGGTAGCAGTACCCAATGGACAATTAACGGACTTAAACCAGGAACAGTTTACTACTGGAATGTGCAAGCAGTTGATCCAGGTTTAAAAGCCTCTACTTTCTCAGATCCTTACGAAAAGAGCTTTACACCAAACTTTATTAACTGGAATCAACCCGTTACAGCTAATTTACCAACAAATCCCTTCAATCCAGATCAACAATTCCAGTATGATGCTGACACTGACCTGGAACGCATTGCTTATGGTGACTACGATAACGATGGCGATTTAGATCAGCTTATTGCTAATGGCATTGAGTTATTTGTCTTAGAAAAACAACAAGGTCAACCCGATAGACGATATAATGTAACCGGACTCGACGCAGTTACACTTACTAAAATTGCTTATGTAGACTACGACAATGATGGCGATTTAGATGTAGTCGCTTCTTATGCTTCAGGGACTAATCCCCCCAGCGTAGCCTTCTTTACAAATACAACTTCCCTGAGATACAACCAAACTACAAATCAAGAAGTAAAAACAACAGAATTTATCAAGGTACTAAGCAATGTACTAAGCGATTCAAAAACTGGAGAACTAACAGCAGTTCGTGACTACGACAGCGATGGTGATTTGGATATTATCTTAGCCACAACGGTATATAATAACAAAATTGCTCAAGCTATTTCTCGTGCTAATACTAAACCAATAGCCCCAACTGAACTGTCTGCAACTGTTCAAAATAATCAAATTTTCTTCAAGTGGAAAGTTGGCACAGATAAAGAAACACCAACAGCCGGATTAAGCTATAACCTGCGAGTTGGAACTACCCCAGGTGGCACAGATATTCTTGCTCCCATTGTCTTAGAATCTTTAAACCAAGGTTCATTAATTCATCAAATACCTACTAATAACCAAATTCAATCAACGCTCAATAATTTACAACCAGGAATCTATTATTGGAGTGTCCAAACTGTAGATACTGCTTTTACTGGCTCAGACTTTGCTAGTGAAAAAGTATTTGTTGTTGGAGACTTAACCACTCCAGAAGAAAATGTCAAAATTAGTAATTCCCAAATTACTAAGATTAATAATGTAGTGCCAGTTCTAACTCCTTATGCTCTAAAACAAGCAGACACAGTAACATTGAGTTTTGATGTTATCAATAGCGGAAAAGTATCCCAAAATATTGATTATCAAATTTTCCTTTCGCAAGATGACAAAATAGATGAATCAGATATTTATTTAGGATCTGGTCAACAAACTGAGGTAAATAGAGTAATTACTTTAGCTACTTTAGCTGCGGGTGCTACCTTACCCATTACTAAAGAAAATATCGTCATTCCGCGTTCATTCCCAGGTTTCACAAACAATGATCAATACATTTTAATCAATGTTATTAATCAAAACCTGGAAACTAACAGCAATGATAATCTTGCCATTCTGCCAATTAAGATCAGCGATCCTTTATTCTCTGCTGTCACCAAAACGCTACCAACTGGTATTTCCAATCTGATTTTGACTGGTAGTGGTATCATTAATGGCACTGGCAACGACTTAAATAATTATATTATCGGCAATACTGCTAACAATAACCTCAACGGTGGAGCAGGTAATGATACTCTTGATGGCGGACTTGGCAACGACACACTAATTGGTGGTACAGGCAATAATACCTTAATTGGTGGTTTAGGAAGCGATCGCCTTGATGGTACTGCTGGGATTGATACGGCTTCTTATGTTAATGCTAATGCGGCTGTCACAGTTAATTTATCCCTGACAACTGCCCAAACCGGAGGAGAAGCAACAGGAGATGTCCTAGTTAAGATTGAAAACTTACTCGGTTCTAATTTCAACGATACCCTTAGTGGTAACACTGGTAATAACATTCTCGATGGTGGGGCAGGTACAGATACCTTGACAGGTGGTACAGGTAATGACACTTACATTGTTGACAGTGCCGATGATATTGTCACTGAAACCTCTACCCTAGCTACAGAAATTGATACTGTCCAAGCTTTTGTTAGCTATACATTGGGCAATAATCTCGAAAAACTCAGCTTGATTGGCATAGGTAATATCGACGGTACTGGCAATAGCTTCAACAACACCATTATAGGTAATAGTGGCGATAACATTCTTGATGGTGGTGCAGGTGCAGATACCTTAACTGGTGGTGATGGCTCAGATACCGCTTCTTATGTTAATGGTAGTGTAGCTGTCACACTTAATCTGACTCTGACTACCGCCCAAACAGGAGGAGAAGCCGCTGGGGATATCCTCAATAGCATTGAAAATTTACTCGGTTCAAATTTCAACGATACGCTAATCGGTAACAGTGGCGATAACATTCTTGATGGTGGTGCAGGTGAGGATACCTTCACGGGTGGTACAGGTAATGATTCGTATTATGTAGATAATATTGCCGATACCATCACAGAAAATCTGAATGAAGGAACTGATAATGTTTTCAGCACCATAACTTACACATTAGGAAATAATCTCGACAACCTCAGCTTGCTTGGCACAGACAATATTAATGGTACTGGTAATAGCTTAAACAACACCATTACAGGTAACAGTGGTGATAACATTCTCGATGGTGGTATAGGTGCAGATACCTTGACGGGTGATACAGGTAATGACATCTACATTGTTAACAGTGCAGATGATATTGTGACTGAAATCTCTATCCTAGCCACAGAAATTGACACCGTTCAAGCATCTGTTAGCTATATCTTAAACGCTAACCTAGAAAACCTCAACTTGTTTGGCACGGTCAATATTAATGGTACAGGCAATAGTTTAAATAACACCATTACAGGTAACAGTGGCAATAATATTATTAATGGTGATGCAGGTGCAGATACCTTAACGGGCGGTGCAGGTAATGACACTTATATTGTTGACAATATAGGGGATATCGTTACGGAAACCTCTACCTTAGCCACGGAAATTGATACCGTCCAAGCCTCTGTTAGCTATATCTTAAACGCTAACGTAGAACACCTAATCCTGTTTGGCACAGACAATATCAATGGTACTGGTAATAGCTTAAATAACACTATTACAGGTAACAATGGCGATAATATTCTCAATGGTGGCTTGGGAAGCGATCGCCTTGATGGTAGTTTGGGAATTGATACAGCTTCTTATGCTAATGCTAGTGCGGCTGTCACAGTTAATTTAGCTTTACCTCTAACAACTGCCCAAACCGGCGGAGAAGCTACAGGGGATGTCCTATTATCAATTGAAAACTTACTCGGTTCAAATTTCAACGATACCCTGAGTGGTGACACTGGTAATAACATTCTCAATGGTGGTGCAGGTGTAGATAGCTTGAAGGGTGGTACAGGTAATGACACTTATATTGTTGACAATATAGGCGATATCGTGGCTGAAACCTCTACCGTAGCTACAGAAATTGATACCGTTCAAGCCTCTGTTAGCTATACCTTAACTGCTAACTTGGAAAACCTGATCCTGGTTGGAACAGACAATATTAACGGTACTGGTAACACCTTAAAAAACAATATTACAGGTAACAGTGCCAACAACCTACTGAATGGAGGAGGAGGTAATGATACTCTAAACGGTGGAGCAGGTAATGATACTCTGACTGGAGGCGCAGGAATCGATCAATTTTTATTTGGTAGCGTGGGTGTTGATACTATCACTGACTTCCTCAAAGGAAGTGATAAACTCGTGTTGAGTAAAACTTCCTTTAATGCCCTTGTCAGTGCCATTGGTGGTAATTTACAAGCTGCTGAATTTGCCCAAATTAACACCACTACTACCAATGAACTCTCTGTAGCGGGGGGGAGCAACGCCAAAATAGTTTACAACTCAGGAACAGGCAATTTATTTTATAATCCTGATGGGAATGTAGCCGGTTTAACCAATGGTGGTTTATTCGCTGGGATAACCGGAAACCCAATTTTAGCAGCGAGTGATTTGCTAATTTCTTGATTTAAATTTCCCTCAGAGACTTCCAATTTAAAAAATATCCCAAAACTTCTTGTAGTGCGGGCATCTTGCCCGCTAATAACCCACATTCAGCATGAGTAAATATACTCAAAATATTTTTCCCACATCCCCCACATCCCCCACTCCCCCACATCCCCAACTCCCCCACATCCCCCACTCCCCCACTCCCAAGTTAGTCACCTATTAGAAAGGCAAAAACTGTAATAAGACTGAACCTATACTATTCACAAAATCAAAAACGCTGGGTTTACCCGCATTCAATGTTTCTGTATAAGATGTTTTCAATTCTGTAATAAAAGCTTTTGCTGTTGTCAGTCCTTCCATATTTTTTTCTTTTTCAAATAGTTCTACTGCCTTCTGGCCATCTTCCAAGGCGTTTTTTCGATCTAAACTTTGGTAACTCGCTACACCCCGGGCTAAATATGCTCCTGCATAGTCTGGTTTAAGAGCGATCGCTTGGCTAAAATAATCAATAGCTGGTTTAAGATTCCCCTTTTCTGCGGCTGCTACACCCCAAGCGTAAAAATCTTCTGATTTAGCAATTTGCGAAGGTATTCCTACCGCACCTTGAAAATTTGTTCCTGTAATGTTAGCACCTTTCAATTCAGCATTCATTAAAAAGGTATTTCTTAAATCAGCACCGCTTAAATTTGCCCCACTGAGTTTAGCTTCACTTAAATTCACACCAAATAAACTTGCACCGCTTAAATTAGCACCCCGCAAGTCCGCACCAGCCAAATTTGCCCGACTCAAATTTGCCCCAACAAGGTTAGCACCGCTTAAATTTGCCCCAGACAAGTCAGCCATTACCAATCCAGCATTACTAAGAACACATTTTGGACATTGTTTATTTGCTAATAACTGTCTAATATCTTCATAATTTGCAGCTTGGACTGTATTTGATAAACCAACTGTGAGTAAAAATACAGATGTTGCCAAAATTTTACTGTTCATAATTTATTTTTTTATTAACTCAAGTTTCTAATTTTGTCTCTCACTCAGCCAAGTTTAAACCAATAATACCGATAATTATAAAACACATAGAAATAATTTTTATAAGCGTTAAAGACTCATGAAACCAGATTACACTAATAGTAGCAATTATAAGAGTACCTAAACCCGACCAAATTGAATAAACTACACTCATGGGAATTGTTCTGAGGGAAAGAGTTAAAAACGTTAAGCACAGCCCGTAAAATACAAAAATGAAAATTGAGGGGAGAATCTTGGTGAATTCTTCTGACAGTTTCATACAAGTTGTCCCAGAAACCTCAAAAACAATTGCTGCTATCAGATAAAGCCAACTGATTAACATAGCTGTTATAGCACTCCTATTTGATTGGGATATTTACTCAGGAATTTTGTCTAGAATTAAATTCCTATTTAATCTTTAAACTATTCGTAGGGTGGGCATTGCCCACCAAAACCTGCCTGCGGTGGGCATTGCCCACCCTACGCTTACTATTTTTTACCGCATCATTTAAGATTGCCATAAGTGAACTTTAATGGCAAAAATATCTATTAACTAAAGTGATTATTTCAGAAATTTTAAAAAATTGCTGTTTTCTCCGCTACTTGATAAAATCACATTGCTAGTGATATAACTTTGACAAATGTTCAAAATTTTGACTCATTTCCGAAATTTAGCAATTATCAGCTTGACCTGCTTGATATTAGGCTGGTCACTTCCTGTGCAAGCTGATACCAAAATTGATCCCCAACTAGAACAACAAGTTTTAGAAATTATCCGCAAAAATCCAGAAATCATTATTGAAGCTGTGGAAGCATACCAGCAGAAACAGCAACAAAAATTACAACAATCACGACAAGGATTTATCAATGATTTTCAAGCAAATCCTCAAGCTGTAATTGGTGATTCTCCTACAACTGGTGCAACCAAATCAAAAACTGTATTGATAGAATTTTCAGATTTTCAATGTCCCTATTGTGCCGAAGCACAGAAAAAACTAAAGGATTTATTAGTAAAATATCCTAATAAATTCACCTTGGTTTATAAACATTTTCCTCTTTATCAAATTCATGACCAAGCATTACCCGCAGCTACAGCAGCTTGGGCAGCATATCAGCAAGGTAAGTTTTGGGAATATCATGATGCCTTGTTTACCAATCAAAAACAATTGGGTGAGACTTTATATTTAGATACAGCTAAAAAACTCAATTTAAATCTCACAAAATTTAATAGTGACCGCAAATTAGCTAATAATCCCATCCAAAAAGATCTATTGTTAGCAGAAAAATTAGGACTGGGTGGGACACCTTCTTTTATTATGACCAGTCAGAATTTTGCTGGACCAGTGAAGCTAACAGAAGTGGAAGCAATATTGCAAGGTAAACAATAATATACGTATGGTGGGCAATGCCCACCCTACTTTTCAAATATCATTTATGATTCCTATAGGCAGTACTTTATACCAATTATATGATTATTGCCAACAAATCTGCACCTTTAGCTAGAGGTGGCACGGACTGATTAAATGTTCTAATTGCAATAAGTGTAAGGAGTAGTCTTATGAGAGGTGATGAGTATAACTTTTCACTTCTCAATTCCTATTTTGAGAAATTATCAGTTTATTTACAAATAACCCTTTACATTTAATAGCCAGAAATATTACAACAGATAATAGGTAGTTGTCCAAAGAGATCACTACTGCAATAATTCTCCAAAAAACGAGGTCATGAATGAGTTATCTGGGATTTTTGGTATTATTACCTATTACGCTGGCAACTAATTTTTCTGGTCAATTACCAAATCCTTCAGAAGCTACTGTTCAACTGATTGCTAATAAAAATAATCAAACTTCATTAGCACAAAAAAGTTATCTCTCTACCTTGGAAAAACAAGTAATTGTGGAAACTAACAAAGTTAGAACAAATCCTCAATCATATTTGCCCATTTTAGAAAATTATAAACAGCGGTTTCAGGGGAATCGAGTCAAAATTTCCTATAATACCTATTTAATCACCCAAGAAGGGGTAAAACCTGTTAATGAAGCGATTGCTTTTTTAAAATCCGTCCGTCCCGTCGGTGCATTACGTGCCTCTAAAGGATTGTCTTTAGGTGCGAGAGATCACGTTAAAGACCAAGGACCAAAGGGGGCAACAGGCCATGATGGTAGTGATGGTAGCAAGCCTAGCACCCGTATAAGTCGTTATGGTAAATGGCAAACTACCGCTGGAGAAAACATCAGCTATGGACCAAATACAGCCCAAGATATTGTCATGCAATTAATTATTGATGATGGTGTCCCCAACCGTGGACATCGGACAAATATCTTTAACCGTTCTTTTCAGGTAACTGGTGTTGCTTACGGTTCTCACAAATCCTACAGAACTATCTGTGTGATTACTTACGCTGGCGGTTATATCGAAAAATAGAACTTACAGGATTACAATGGGGATTTATGAGCTATCGCACATCTAGGGCTGTACCACTTAATTTCTACATCCAAGGTCAAGGATTTCCCATTCTTGGTTTACATGGTCATCCTGGTTCCGGACATAGCCTCTCCATTTTTACCAATCATTTATCAAAATACTATCAAACCATTGCCCCAGATTTGCGCGGATATGGCAAAAGTCGGTTTCAGGGAAAATTTGAGATGCAAGACCACTTGGACGACATAGAAGCCCTATTAGACCAGTTAAAAATAGAAAAATGTTTAGTATTAGGATGGTCGCTAGGAGGCATTTTAGCCATGGAACTGGCAATGCGTCTACCGCAACGAATCACAGGTCTGATTCTTGTAGCTACAGCCGCTAGACCTTGGGGCAATCATCCCCGTATTTCTTGGCAAGATAATCTTTATACAGGCATTGCTGGTATATTAAACTATATCAAACCCGGTTGGCAATGGAATATTGATACTTTCGGCAAGCGATCGCTTTTTCGGTACTTAATTCAACAACACACACCCACAGCCTACCGATATCTAGCTAGGGATGCCGTACCAGCCTACTTACAAACCACCTCAGCAGCTACGAACGCCCTCTACAGTGCCATTAGAGCAGGTTATAACCGCACCCCCGACCTTAGGCAAATCCAATGCCCCAGCTTAGTGCTTGCTGGTGAACAAGACCGCCACATTACCGCTGATGCTAGTCAAGAAACAGCCCGACACCTAAAAAACTCTCAATGGCAATGTTACCCCAATACTGCCCACCTCTTTCCTTGGGAAATACCCCAACAATTATTAGAAGATATTGACAGTTGGTTAGCAACTAACACCCAAGTAAACAAGTACACAAAGGCATAAATCCATCAACTATTAAAAATGCCTGAAAAACCTGTAAATTATGCTTTTTTAATTCTAAATTCTAAATTCCTAACTCGTTCCCAGGATTAACCCAGGAACGGTAACAGCCTATAGAATTGGTGATTAGATTAAATTTGACCGCTAAAGACAGGCTTTACTTTACGGTCAATCCATTCCCCCAAATCTTCAGCAATTGTCAAAACACTAGGCTTACAGCGTTTAATATTCACTATAATTCCCTGCGCTCCTTCAATTTCCAAATCTTCTATATAGCCATTGCTGGCCTTATTTGCTGCATCAGAACTTAAAAATGGACCAAAGTAGTATGTACAACTGGGATTTTGTGTAACAATTTCTACCCACCAAGCAAGGCCGAGGCCATTGAATGTATTGATCAACCTCTCTTGGAAGTTATGCCAAATCGTTTTCATGGTTTTCGCCGATTTATAAACGTGTGACTAAGTGTTTGAGAATAGGTTAATTTTTTGTCTTTTACATTTGTTTATAGTTACTGATTTTGGGGACAAATATCCACAAAATCAGTTTTTGTACTATTGTTTTTTCAAAGCACTTGTCTGTAGTTTATCAAGATACAGTGTATTCTGCGATTTTTGACGATAAATTTCGTAAAGTGCCATACCAGTTGCTACCGAAGCATTAAGGCTAGGAGTCTTACCCTGTAAAGGAATGGATACCAAAACATCACAAGAACGTTGTGTCAACATCCCCAGACCTTCACCTTCGCCACCCACTACTAAAACCACAGGTCCGCTAAACTTAACGTTTTGTAAGGGTTCACTACCTGTTACCGCAGTTCCGTAAATCCAAAATCCTTCTTCTTTTAACTGTTCTAAAGCGCGACCAATATTGACAACTCTAGAGACAGGGAAGGTTTCTAATGCACCTGCCGCCACTTTCACTACTGTGGAAGTAATTCCCGCTGCTCTTCTTTGAGGAATCACCAAACCATGAGCGCCAATAGCTTCGGCTGTGCGAATAATTGCCCCTAAATTGTGGGGATCAGTAATACCATCAGCAACCACAATTACAGGATCAGTAACAGATTTAGCCTGAGTAATTAGGTCTTCTAATTCAATATATGAATAAGGCGCAATTTGAGCCGCTATCCCTTGGTGATTAGCCCGACCAGTAATTTGGTCTAATCGCATGGGTTCAACTTCATCAATCACTGCGCCATTATCCTTGGCTTGCAAAATCAAATGATGAAATCTGGGATCATAACGAAGACGGGTAGTAATCCAAAGACGGTTGATACTCCGTTCATTTTCCAACGCTGTCAAAACTGGATGACGACCGTAGATCAGATCAGTCTCTTCTGTGGATGTAATTTCTGGGAGTGGCTGGGAAGATTGGTAAGAGGGACGGTACCTAGCAGCAGTGAAGGAATTATAATTATCTTCAGTTGCTAATGTCGTGTCTGAGGATTGTTCAGAAGCGGAGCGAGATGAGCGAGGTTTCACAGAAAAAGATTTACCTTCAGTGGCTAATGTGATGTCTAAGGATTTCTCAGCAGCGTAGCGGGGTGAGCGAGGTTTCACAGAAAAAGATTTACTTTCTCTGTCTACTCTAATTTGTGGGGATTGTTCAGAAGAGTAGCGAGATGACCGGGGTTTAGCAGAATAAGATTTACCTTCTCTATCTGGTCTAATTTCTGGAGATTGTTCAGAAGATTTACGAGCTGGACGGGGCTTACCTTCGCTTTTGCCTTGATTACGCACAGGTTGAGAAACAACGCGCTTACCCTTGATTTTCACGGGTTGACCACGTTTTGGTTCACCGGCAGAATTACTTTTTTTGGGTTGACTTGCCATAACAGTATTGAGATTTGATTTAAATGAGTGAACAGCCCGATGACATTAATTTAATGAACCATTACAAATCAGTAACAATCGCCAGATGTAGCTTCTCACTATTTCTGTAGAGGGAGTTTTTGTAATAATTCGGTTAAACGGGGGTAATCAGTAAGATATAAGTAGCCAACTAAGGTTTCTAAACTAGTTGCCTGTTGATAAATTTCGGGATTTAGTCGTTTATTACGACTTTTTGCAGAGTTACGACCTCTGCGAACAATTTCTAATTCGTTACTCCTCAAGTAAGGAGTTAACATTCGCAAATGTAGTGCTTGTGTTTCTGCTCTTACCTGATCCACTACGGAACGATGGTAATTGTCCAATCGCTGTTGTGGCCACAGAAAAAACATTCTAACATATAATTCATAAATTGCATCACCCAAATAAGCTAAGGCTGAAGGAGATATCTGTTTTATTTGGGCTGGGGATATTTGCTGAAGCAGTTGCGTCGCATTTACTAACAATGGGCCAATATCTGATGAATGCTGTGTAGCAGTTTCATCGTCTTCCTGTTGGACTGTTTCCTCCTTCGACTTCACAGATTAATCATTCCTTAAAAAAGCACTACATCGGGAGACAATTTTTGTGAACACTACTCTGGTTACAAAAGTAATGTTCGCTTACTTAGTATACAATGACGGAAATCAGCCAATCATCAAAAATATCTAAAAAGCTTGTATAGTCTGCTTTTTTAATTTTTAATTCCGTCCTGCGGCACTAGTACCGCAAGGCGGAAGTCAAAAGTCAAAAGTAATACTGAGCAAGCTTTTTGGCGATTGAGAATGGTTGATTTATTTACGCCGTGTTGTACTAGCCTGTTCTAAACTATTGACAATTACCAAATATTACTGATCTTGATTTGATTGACCGAAAAATTTTAGATTTTAGATTTTAGATTGGGAATTTTCGGGACAAGCCCCGCCCATTCAAGGCGGAATTCATCCAAAATACTCGCTGCGCTGCGTACGCTTCGCTAACGTAAATCCAAAATTGATTGACCTTTGGGAGTTGATATTGGTTTGATGTGACAAAACAACCTTTCAACTTATTTAGCGGTTTTTCTGATAGCGGAGCGTGGTTTAAGTAATATAACTCAGGATGATGCTGACTAATATTTTCGGTTGGTATAGCCAGGCTATCTTAAATTAAAAATTCTCAATTAATATTTGACTTTTAATATAGTACATCACATTAGGCATTGTTACTCTATCGCCAAAAGATAGATTTTTACTATGAGAACTACACAAAAAAGATGAACTGCTTGCAGCAGTGCTAGTAGTCTGTCAAGAACTAATTGACGGGTTCATTCGTTGCCATTTTGATTCTTCCTTCTTCCTTCTTCCTTCTTCCTTCGTGTCCTTCGTGCCTTCGTGGTTCGTTTCCTATCCGTCAAAATTTATTGGACAGACTACTAGTTCTACACTATCCAGTCTTGTGAGATGGGCAAGATGCCCATCCTTTGTATTATTAGCGGGCTTTTCGGACTGTACCACCAGAAATTTTAGGATATTTTTTTAATTGGAAGTCTCTATAGAACTATTTTTTGATTTTGTGTCTCAAAATTAAGCTATCCAGATATAACATCGGATAGCTTAATTTAGATTTTCCAGTCAAGCAATCAAGGTGCTTTGACGTTCTCTAAAGCTGCATCAACGGTCGCTTGTAGGGAGAGAAACTTTTCTAAGCGAACAAGCTTAACAGTTTGTGTAACGCGGGGGTTGGTAACAATTTGTAAAGTACCTTCAGCGGTTTGCGCCTGCTTTGCCAGTTGTACTAGCGCACCCAAGCCAGAACTATCCACAAAGTCTATTTGTGAAAGATCCAAAATGATGTTTTTTGGACCTTCCTCAATTTTACTGCCGAGTGTCTTCCGAAATGTTGGCTCAGAAAAAGCGTCTAATAAGCCTGTGAGGCGGAATAGCTGACAGGTATCCCGGACTTCGCGTGTACCTCTGAGGCTCACGGTTAGATTTAGTGGTTCAGCTATGATCTCCTCCTCGTTCTTTTTACTAAAAGTAAACGTTCTAGTGTAGATGATTTTTGAGCAATTTGTCTATGTTGGGGACTGGCAAAAATTTTTACTAATTACCAATGACCATCACGACCTGGGAATTTTAGATTTTAGATTTTAGATTTTAGATTAAAAAAATCTAGTACAGGTCTGTGTCCTCTACTGACGGAAAAATACTCGCTGCGCTGCGTACGCTTCGCTAACGGCAATCCAAAATCCCAAATTTATTGCCGTGCTGCTTGCATTTTGAGGACAAATTGCTCAAACAAGTAATCAGCATCATGTGGTCCAGGACTTGCCTCTGGGTGATACTGAACAGAAAACACAGGTAGGGACTTGTGACGGACTCCAGCTACTGTCAGATCATTGAGGTTCAAATGGCTAATCTCGACTGTATCTGTGGGTAAGGAGTCTGGGTCAAGGGCAAAACTGTGATTTTGGCTGGTAATTTCCACTTTTGTTTGTAAGCCAGCAGGTTGATTTAAACCCCGATGTCCAAATTTTAGTTTAAATGTCTCTGCTCCCATAGCATGACCTAAAATTTGGTGTCCCATGCAAATGCCAAACATGGGTTTTTGGCTGTCCAGTAAGGCTCTGGTGGTGTTGATCCCTTCTGTGACTGCGGCTGGGTCTCCTGGTCCGTTGGAGAGGAAAACACCATCTGGATTGTATTTGAGAATTTCTTCTGGTTGTGTATCGGCAGGAACAACTATGACACGACAACCATAACTGGCTAGACGACGCAAGATATTCCGTTTAATGCCAAAGTCTAAAGCTACGACTGTGAAGGTTTCACCAATCTTGGATACGGCTTCAGGATTGAATTCCCACGGAGTGGTTGTGGGTTCAAGCCATTCATAAACTGTGGGTGTGGTGACTTCTTTAACTAGATTTAAGCCTGTCATGTTGGGAGCAGCTTGTACCATTTCTAACAATTCTGTTTCATCGAGAATTGCTGTGGAAATGCCGCCATTCATTGCTCCAAACATCCGAATTTTCCGAGTGAGGGCGCGGGTATCTATGCCATAGATGCCGGGTATTTGGTGCTGTTGCAGGTAGTTGGGGAGGGATTGGGTGGAACGCCAGTTGCTAGGTTTGTGACAGATATTACGAGCGATCGCTCCCTTAACATGGGGTTGACTTGATTCTTCATCTTCGGGATTAATGCCAGTGTTACCTAATTCGGGATAGGTAAAAATGACAATTTGACCGCAGTAACTAGGATCAGTTAACACTTCTTGATATCCGGTCATGCCAGTGTTAAACACGATTTCGCCAATTGCGGTTCCTGTAGCACCGAAAGACCAACCACGATAAGTAGAGCCATCTGCTAAGACAAGTAGAGCGGGTATTGCGTCAGATAGGGGCATAGGTAATTGGGGAATGGGGCAAGAAGAGCGTTTTATCTCTTCTATAATTTAAATTTAGTTCTTTATAAAACTATAAAAGTATATTTTCTCATGGTTTATGGAGGTGGAGACTCTATATCCACAATATTCATATATATGTATATAAAATCACCAGAAATTCCCAATCAAAACTTTAATTTTGAAATGATTCAATAGTCAAGCATTTTTCCTTGGGTGGGAGGAGTACACTTGGGAGGAGCAGCCAGGGCGGTTAAAACATTCACTATGCTTCAGTCTTTTTTGTCCCGAACAGCCCTCATTTTTTGTTCCGTTAGTTTAGCGGTTTTGACTGTTGCTTGTGATCAAGATCAGCATTCAAGAACAACTGGTGAATCTCAACAATCTTTGTCAACTGGAAGTTTGGCAGCAATCCGTTCTCCCGGTCAACGTAAACAACCGTTAGCTAGTCCAAAATCAACGCCAGGAGCATCTTCTCCCACCCAATTAAGTGCTTTAGAAATGGCGCTAGATAAAGCTGCTGGTGCTAAAAGTATCAGCCAATCCGCTGTATCTGTGGATGATTGGAATTTGGTGGTCAGTCAGTTGCAAGATGCGATCGCTCTGATGAAGAAAGTTCGGCGCGATAGTGGTAATTTTTCCTTTGCTCAACGCCAAATCGTTGAATATCGTCGTCAAATTGCCTTAGCTCGCCAAAAATCTCGCCCTAGCAATTTAGCGTCTGACCGAACCCAACAGCAACCGGTGATAATTGATGTTCCCAAATCACAAACTACTGTGATAGTTCCCCCCAGTCCAACTGTTAAAACCCTCAAACCATTGTTATCTAAGCCTAGTTTCCCACCATCAACCATTCTCCCCCGCAATAATGAGGTATTTATTGCCCCAATCAAGCGGCGAATTGGTGGTACACCGATTATTGAAGTTACCTTCAATGGTACACAGCGATTTGAAATGATTGTAGATACAGGTGCTAGTGGAACTGTGATTACTCAAAAGATAGCAGCGGCTTTAGGAGTAGTAACGGTAGGAAAAGCTAAAGCTAATACGGCTAGTGCTAAAGCTGTGGAATTTCCCGTTGGCTATCTTGATTCCATGGAAGCTGGGGGGATGAGAGTAAATAAAGTTCCAGTAGCGATCGCTGGGACAGAATTAGAAACAGGACTTTTAGGACATGACTTTTTTGGTAACTACGATGTAACTATCAAACGTAATGTTGTCGAATTTCGTCCCCAAGCCTACTCAGAGGCTAATCCTTCAAAAATTCAATTAAATGTGCCAACTTTGTCCAGGGACTACCGCTTTGTAAAATTTCTTTAGCTAAAGTCACCCCTTGAGCGTGATTTAACCAGGGAATTACACCTGCTACTTGCAATGCTAAAGAAGCATTTAGCGCGACTATATCCTGTTGCGCTTGTGTTCCTTTCCCTTGTAGAACATATTTGAGAATCACCGCATTCTCTTGAACATTGCCACCTTTGACAGCAGTAATGGGCGCGGGTGTCACACCTACTTCTTGGGGATTAACAATAGATAAGTATACATTACCATCCTTTAAGATTGCCACATCGGTAATATTGCCTAAACCAGCTTCATCTAATTTTTCTCTACCATGTAGAACAATTGCTGTTTGTGTCCCCAAGAGATTTAATGCTTCTGCCATTGTTTCTATCAGTTTACGATCAAATACACCAATTACCTGACCAGTGGGATTCAGGGGATTTACCAAAGGACCGAGTAAATTAAACACTGTCCGCACTTTGAGATTTCGCCGTAATGGCGCAACGGATTTAAGCGCGGGATGCCAACCAGGGGCAAATAAAAATGTAATTCCTACCTCTTGGACTGCGGCTTGGACTTTTTCACTGGCCGCAGTCAAATTAACTCCCAATGCTTCTAAAACATCGGCGCTTCCCGTGAGACTGGAGGCAGAACGACTACCATGTTTAGCTACAGGTACACCAGCAGCAGCCACCACAAAGGCTACAGCGGTGGAAATATTAAAGGTTGATGCTCCGTCGCCACCTGTACCACAAGTATCAATTAACCGTAGGGGCGGGGTTTCCCCGCCCTTGTTTATAGGTACAGAAGACAGAGATTTTAATACTTGCGCCATTCCTGCCAATTCTTCCGCACAAATGCCTTTGAAGTTCAAAGCCATTAAAATCGCCCCTGATAGTTCCGGGGGAATCGTTTCATTTATCCATCCTTGCATCAATTCGGCTGCTTGGATGTGGGTTAATGATTGCTTTTCTAATAATTGTTTGAGTAAGTTAGACCAGGTGGTAGAATCCATTTTTGGGTTTTTGATAACACTGGATTAAAGAATAACATTAAATCAGATCCCCGACTTCTTAAAGAAGTTGGGAATTTAGAAATTACTAATAAATAGTTCTTTTCCTTTTTCGGCTGTTTTTTGTTTATAGTTGTTCATGCCATATTGTAATTCCCAACTAATAATATTTGCCCATTTAAAGTTTTCTCTAATTTCCGGGGAATCGTCATAAGTAATTAACCAATTGTGGGAACAATCTTTTAATATTTCTGCAAGTTTTTGATGATTAAATCCTGTATGTAAATCTCCTTTTCTACCATATAGTTTAGATTTTTCAGCTTTGAAGTATGGAGGATCTAAAAATATAAATACATTTTCTCCTGGTTCATTAATAAGATGGCTGTAATCTAAGTTGGTAATTTTGATATCTTCTGTTAGTATGGTTTCTAATTTTTCCAGTCTATCTATGGATGAAATTGTAAATCTTTTATGAAAAGATTCTAGAGAAAACCCACCTGATTCTATTGTTCCTGAAAATGTAATTCTGTTGAGAACGAAAAAACGCACTGCTCTTTCTAAATCTGATAAGGTGTTAACATCAATATTAGCTAATTTAGTAAAGAGTAATTTTCCGTCTTGGGAATTTTCTTTAATTTGACGAACTTCGGAAACTAATTTTAATAAATCAGATTTCGCAAAATGCCAAAATATAAATAATTCTGGGTTTAAATCGTTAATAGCAATCTTTAAATCTGGGAATGTTTGTTTTAAGTGAATAAAGACAGAACCACCACCTACAAATGGTTCTCTAAATTCGGAAAACTTTTCTGGTAGATATTGGGATATTTGCTTAATTGCTCTTGATTTACCACCGGGATAACGGAGAGGACTTTTGATATTCATTTTATTTTTAGTTACAGAAATGATAATATAAATTTTATTTTTTAATATCTACAGCAAAATTACCCCTCTTAAAAACTTACCAAATCAGATTATGACTCGTTCTGCACCCTATCAACCCTTAATATTCCGAATCCTACATGGTGTAACTGGAATTTTAGTAATTGGGGCAATCATTAGCGGATTCTTAGTTTACAATACTTTTGATAAAAGATTTGGATACATCCCAATTCCCAAAATCAATCCCATACAGGATATTCACGGGACATTTGGGGTATTTTTCTTGATTTTACTGCCATTTTTTGCTGTTTATAGTTTTCATGCTGGAAAAAAACGGCTATTACAACCAGACTCTATCCAAAAACTTACTCAATTTGGTAAACCAATTTGGTGGGTAAGTCTGCAACGTTTAGTAAACACTAAAATGTTGTTTGCTGCTGTTTTAGCAGTAATATCTGGCAGAATGATGAAAGAAGAATGGCTACCTACAGGAGAATTTAATCATATTTGGTATTATGTTCACTTGATAGCTTGGCTAATCATGATTTGTTTTTTAGCAATTCATATTTTAATGTCGGCTAAAGTTGGTGGTGTGCCATTATTACTATCAATATTGTCTTGGAAATTCCGTGCAGAAGATAATCCTCTTCGCTGGTATAGTCGTTTATGTAGTTGGTTAAGTAATTTTTACGATAATATTCAGGGAGAAATTAATCAATTTATGGCGGGTAGTTTATTGTTGAAAATAATTGAAATAATTGTATTAGCTGGAATTATTGCTGCATTTATTTTACCTTTATTTCTTTCTGGGAATCAATCATAAATTTAAAAATAAAATAGACACAAATCTCATTTTTGACATCTTCCTAAAACAGGAAATTTGGACATTTTTATCAATAAATATTTATCCCTAAAGTGATATAGACAATGATACCTGTAGCGGGATATCTAAAATCTTAAGATTTATCAAAATAGGATGACGCAACATCATCACAAGGATAAAAATATGAAACGTTTAGCATCAATAACTCTGTTAGCATTTTTGGGATCTGCTGCTTTGGTTACAACATCTAAAAATTCTCAGGCTATGAGGATATCAGAAAATATATTTGCTCAACAAAACCAAAGCCCTAATATACTCGTGCCTGCACCAACAGCAACACCAACAGCAACACCAACACCAACAGCAACACCAACAGTAACACCAACATCAACACCAACACCAACACCACCAGCACCTATAAATCCATATTAGGATAATCAATCAAGTGTTCAATTACATTAAATAGGCAAAAAACGCTGAAATTCTAATCTAAGAGGTTGTTTGAAAAGTCTAATTTATAACCCACCTGGGGACTGGATTTTCTTGTGTAGGAGCGTATCCCTGGCGGTAGCTATAGGCTCTATATATATTAGCCCAAAACTTTTAAAACAGCCTCTAAAGCGGCACTAAAAAATTTAATTTTTGAGAAAACAAAAAATTATCCTTGCACTTAACTTATCTTAATGTCCGAAATATTACTCTTCCTGGATAATGTTGCTGATTAATTCTGGCATACACTCGCAAACAAGTTAATACTTCACCTGGATTACCACCACAGTCTAATTGCAAGTCATCTTTAGAAAATTCACAAACATCAGCATACAGTCCTGATAACTGTTTAAGTCGGACTTCATTACCTGCTTTAATAGCTTTATCAGCGGCTTTTCTGAGAAAGTGACGAGATTCTTTTTGTAATTTTCCCCACCAGGAATAACGTTCAGCAGGGGGGATAAATACTAGAGAATGGATAGCTTCATCCATGTCAATCCAAGCACATAAGTTTAAAATCGTATCAGTATTTTCATCAGATTTTTGAGTTCGGTGAAAGCGATCGCTTAATGCATCAATATATTGATGACGTTGTTCTAATTTGGAATGTAAAGAAACCATATCAAAGCTAAAAACACTTTTTAAAGCATGATGTAAATCTGGATCTATCTCAATAAATTTAATATATAAAAGTAAAAATCCGGCGATTAAATGTAGATTTTCTGATAAATTATTTTGAGCAATTTCTGAATTTGCCAGGGCTTTTTGAGATAAACAAAGTCCTTTTGCTTTAACTGTACCACTCAACCCAGGATAAATAATTTCATCACGCACAAATGGTAATTTATCCAGATTCCTATTATCTACAACTGCACCTGCTTCCTCTGCCAATTTTAAAGCCTTTTGTCGCCAAGATGTAGCTAAATCTTCGGGAACACGTAATAATTTTCTATGAATTTCATTCCATATTTCCGCATCAATTTGACTTTGGATATGAAAATTACCTAAATAACAATTTAATTCAGAATCACAATTAAAAGCTTCTTTTAATTTTAATAATTTTAATTCATTTGTTAATTCAGTTTGTTTTAGATCCCCAACTTCTTGAAGAAGTCGGGGATCTGGGGATGGTGGTTGTAATATTTGATCAAGTTCCTGTAAAATTTCTGCACATACATTAAGTCCAGGATCAAGTGGGTATTCTTGATTGGCTTTTGTTAAAGTTGCAGCTAATCCATATAAATTAAATCGTAATATTTTAGCTAATTCTGAGTTTTTTGTATTTAGTAATTTGCGTAAATTTTGCATAATTTTGTTATGATGAAAGTAGAAGATTTTAGATCCCCGACTTCTTAAAGAAGTCGAGGATCTTGGGTCTTTAGGCTAATGAATACCAGAAAATGGATCACGTTCTTTATCAACTTCATTGGGTTGTAATTCCAATTCTGCTTGATAAACACATCCTTCCTCTTGCAGACATTCTTGATTATTAGATTTCCAATAAGGAACTGCACCAGCGTGCATTCTTAATATTCCTGTATTATCAAGAGTTACATGATATTGACAAGGATAATCTGTGATAATATCCGGTCTGCTGAGTGTACCAATCCGGATCCATTTTTTAGTATTGGTTTCATTATCAGTTTGATAAATATAGAAGGTATGTTGACCACTTTGGGGAAATGGTGGCAATGATTTACTAATTAATCCTGTTCCTGGTTGCTTCACACCATCCTGTAAATAATGAAATGTTTCCATTAATTTACTATCATCATTATTATCAACTGCAAATACTAAATGATAAGCATGAGGTTGATCAACTGTTGCTGACTCTAAAACATTGATAGCAATATCACCATCATTTAAGTTGTGTTGATGGTTTTCTACCGCGATATTCCATTTTAAATTGCCATCAGCAAACAAGGTATTTTCAGCAGATTTAGATATAACTAAATTCACATCAATACCAGTTACATCTATTAAATAATGGGGATTACCTCGACATAGTAAAACGCTAAATTGCAAAGCTTGGTCAATCTCAAATTGGACTTTGATTTTTTTGAGAAATTCTTGTTCTTCCATGCCCAACTTATCCATCAATATTTTACCATCAAAACTCCCCCACAGGCGAAAAGTGCCGTTTTCGTAATCTTGACGATGGATAATATTAGTTAATTGTATTCCCTGCCAAGGTGTCCGCACCTTCGCAACAGTATCCCAAGGTGCAAGTTGATATAATTCTTGCCCAGCATTAAAAATAGCTAAGGGTTCGTTACTTTGAGTTTTGCGTTTGAAGTTACAAGGAAGATAATAAAACAGATTTTTGACATCAATTTCTAATTGATTTGCACCTTTGCGTAACAGATTTTTAGACTCTTCAGGATCAAATCGAAAGCGACGCAGCTTTTCAGCATAACAAGCACCTGCGGAAGTAGCAAGTTTGGTAAATTCTAAAACAAAAGTAATTCGTTCTGGATTCCAAACAAAATAGGGTGATTGACTAAATTCTTCGTAAATTTGTTGTTGAACAAGATCAAGACTACAAGTTTTGCCAGACAGAATTAACCAATCTACTTTTTGATTAGGTTCTGAACTTAGACGGCTTTCCATTAGGCCCTTTGCAATACCAATGGCTTCTTTAATAGAAGACATAGCAGCCCGTTCAAATTGCTGATGATCTAAAGTTATAGAAATAGATTCAGAACTTCTCACTTGAAATTTAACTGAACTTTGGGCAAGAAGTTCGCCAATTTGTTGTTCGTTTAAAGTGAAGGTTAATAAAGAACTATCTATAGGTGGTTTTTGTCCTAATTTAAGTTTAGCAGCTTCAGCATGATCCCACAATGTGTAAAAAGTTTGCAGCCGTTGGGTTGCTTGTTGCCAACGCGTTGGTAATACTTTTTCAGATGTATCTAGGGCATCTTTAAAGGCAACGTCACCTTCGGGATTTTCTTTATCTATACATTTTAACAAACTTCCAGTTTTAAATTTCCCATCTTCTAAAAAACGGTCATTTAATTCAGAGTTAATTAAGTCTTCTAATTTGTCACTTTCGATGTCACCTATAGTTACTGCGGTGAGGAGAAAATCAGAAATAGCAACTTTCAAAAGGCGGAAAATTCGTAAAGTAATTAATTCACCACCTAATTGTAAATGTCCAGAAGAACCTAATAGTTTGGGAGTAAGTTTATAGTAACGTCCTCCTAGTCCTCTATCTTCATTGTCTGCAAAGAAAGGAGTCTTATCTTCTAGAGTGAGTTCAATTAAAGCTAAGTCAGTTGTGCCGCCACCAATATCTAAAACAAGGACATTCTGTGACCATTTATTGCCATTTTGATGACAGCGAGTTTTAAAAGATTCAATACCGATATTGAGATTACCGCCAAATTCTCGCCAAAGGAAAAATATCGCTACAGAAACAGCTTCGTCATAGGCTGTCTGCACATCATCAATTCCTAATTCCTGTACTAATTTCTTAATTTCTTTTCTCACTACAGGAGGGGCAACAGTGGGATAGGTAACAACTGCTGTTAAAAAATCGCCTTCAGAAAATCTGCGTCTACCTCGTTGACGATAATCTTCTGTTAATTCAATTAATTGCGCCCAAGCTGCTTGAATTAGGCTATTAACTTGAATGTTTTCTTCGTCTTCTTCTAAGATAATGGGGAAAGAGCGATTTTGTCCAAAATAGCGTTTGGGTGAATGGTGGAATCTGCTAATAATTTCTTTAACAGAAATATTTGTTCCTTGGGCTATGGCTTTCTTTCTATTATCTCTAGCATCTCTCCCCATGCGGAGTTTTAATGGGATTAATTGCGATACTTCCATTTCGCTGGGAATTTCTGTACTGCGTCTGTCAATATCTAAAACTACAGGAATTAAATTTTGTGATTCTAATGTGGGAACGCGAAACACTTCATGATATATAGCATAAAGTTTTTTGCTAACAGCCCGCCGAAATCTATCACTTGTTCCTAAACATAATTCAATTTGCCGAATTGCTTCTAAAAATAATTCTTTGTTATCACTTTCAAAAATTTCACTTAATTGTTCTGATTCTATTTCTAAGTTTTTGCTAATATCAGCCAGAAATTTTTCCCACTCACCACTACTAGCATCTGGTAAGGCTAAATCTGGGACTGAATTGAACCATTCAGCCATGCGTTCTCTTAATCTTAATTCTTGTTCTCTGGGTAAAACTTCGGCAATGGGGACTTCAATGGGATCAAAAAGTGTCACTGTAGAGTTAGAAGTACCAAAATCTAAGGCTAACCAACCAGGAAATCTTTTTCTTTGTTTTTCGTTGAGTTTTTCACTGAGTTGTTGACTTAAATTATTTAGATAGGTGTCAAATTGCGAAGTATTCATGGCTGGATAATTTTTTGTAGATGACTTTGATGGTTTTTCTAAATTGGGTATAAACCAAAGATCACATTCAGCACATACATGATTAGATATAGACAAATTCGGTTTTCCCACAGCGTCAGAGTCAAAATATTCCACAATTACTTTTAAAGTACAATCAACTATTGTAATTAAAGGTGAATCTAACTGACAGGGATTTTGTCCTAATTGACAAATAGTAGAAATCTTTTTGGGTGTGGCTGAGTCAAGTTGTCTATAACTGCTTTGAATTTGTGCTGCTAATTGATATGGTGTACCTCTAACTATGCAGGTAATCCGAGAAATGTGCGGAATGTTGCTGTTAATAGGGACAATTTGAATTGTAGGTAGATGCAACTGTGTGTCTTCTTTCATGCCTAATTTAAAGCTAGGTAAAAGCTGAATTTCCACAGGCATTTTTGATGTTCCTTTTTTTGTTGATTAATAATTCATTGATAGTGCATTTCCCTGTTTTCTATTTATTGGCAAAATATGGATTAAATGAACCACGAAGAAGCGAAGGACACGAAGGAAGAAGGAAGAAGGAAGAAAAAAAGAGAGGTGTACCAATTAAATATAGCTGAATAGTTCGGCTTCATTAATTGTGGCAATATCTGCTAAAATTTCTAACCAAGCAGGAATGGCTAATTCAGCTTGTGAATCTCTAGCAGCAATATATCTGAGTAGTGTTTCTTTTTTGGCAAGGTTTTGCAAACTGGGAATTATTTGATCTAAAATTCCATTGATTTCTATATTTACTTGTTGATTGCTTTCATTTACATACTGGACAAGGTGAAGACTAGCACTAGCGGTAATTTCATCTCGCAGTCGGAGGACGAAAAGTTGATGATTCACACTTCTAGATGGATTTTGATTTCTGTCGGGAGACCAATCAAAAATTTGCCCTACACTATGTTTTTCATCTTGTCTGGCTAGGGGGAAAATACTTTCTGGTTTGATAGTTTTATCATGGGTATTAATTTCGGCAATTATGGCTTCTTTCCATTGACGAGGATCACATCCTAATAACAGTTTATAAAATAAATCGGCTTCTTCATGTCCAAATTTTGATTCAATTTCTTGTTCCATTTCTGGCTGAAGAATGGCTTCCAGTTTTTCCCTTTCTAAGGTGATTTGATGTGCCATTGAGCTTAATAAGTCTATCACGGCTTGATGAATGCGATCGCTCGCAAAGGTTTCCAATTCTTTGACTGTTTTCTCAAAGGCTGGATAAAAGTCATCACTCTTAGTTGGTAAGGAGGTATTTACCCGATTTCCTCTATCAAATAATTTCCCTGCTGCACCTTTAAATTCTGCTAAGGTAATTGTGCCATTTTGGACTTTATTAAATAGTAATGTCCATTGACTCCAATTTAAAATTCTCAATGTTAGTTCATCTTTAATGACATCACTAACTACAATTCCTCTCCGATCTTTTAGTTGTTCTTTCCCTAAACCTTTTTGGAAGTTTCTGTAGATCTTATCTAAACTTTCTATGGCTAATCGCAGTTCCGTTAACGCTGGAGTATCAACTGTGGGTATGCCTTGTTCATGAATTTCAGCAATAATCTCTTTCAGATATTCTTGTTGTTGACGAATTACATCAGCAGCCCGACGGGTATCTTCATACAATTGCTTTAAGCCGTGATTAGCAACATGAGTTTGAATTAATTCTCTTAATTTACTAATACCGCCATCTTGAGCAAAATAACCTAATTGTTTTCCTAACTGATTCCGTCCATCTACTGCTAATAAACCTTCGCTTAAATCACCCCATTTCTGTTGGAGTTTTTTTGGTCTTTCTAGATAATCAGGATAATCTAAATTGGCGAGAAATTCCTCAGAACCAGCTTTCACCTGACTAGAACGTTTAGCCAATTCAGCTAATCCTAATAGGGGTGATAATAAAACAATTCTGTCTTTTTGAGAAGTGAATGCTTCAGCCCCATCAATGATGGTTTTGAGAACTTTCAATTTTTGGAAAACTATATTTGTTTGTAAAGGTTGAGAATTAGCTTGATTAGCAATTAATAAATCTAGTTCCCTTTCCCCACCTTCACTTTCTAAAGGTAGTTGATCAAAACGTCCCACACCGACAAGAATTAAATCTTTTAGGTCTTGTCCAGGGCGTTGTTGTTGCATCATTGTAAAAATTTTATTGGCGCGATCGCTCCCTGGTGATTTACCATTAAGTAAGACTAAAATTGTCTGTACCTGTGCCAATTCTCGCAATGATAAAAATGTATCTCTAGTTCCAGAATTAGCCGCACCCAAACCGGGAAAATCTAACAGGACAAATTCTTCTGCACCTGTCACATCCCAAATTTCTCTTGATATTTTTACTTCAATATCAACGCGACGAATTAAGAGAAAACTAGTTTGTAATAATTGCGTCCCTAATCTTTGTGGCGCGTTTGGTAAGCGAATAGGTGCTACTGGTAAATCCTCAAATTTGAGAGATTGAATCGCCATTGGCATTTCTGCCAGTTGTAAACCCTCACGGGCGGTGATAGCATCAATTTGGTAAAAGCGACCGCATAAAGCCTCACCATAAGCCTGATAAGCCCGCAAAAATGACAATAACTCCCGCACCAAATAACGCAACTCTAAATTATTTGAGCTTTTCCAAACTTCTTCACACCAAATACTGATATCTTTACCAGTTTTAATTTTAACTACCTGTAAGGGTGTCACCCCAGCAGACGTAGCGCGACGGTTTGCCTCTTTTAACATGAAGTGTAAGCATTCATTCACCCCTTCATGGGATAAATATTCCACCGTGTAATTATCTACTTGGGTAGTTGCAAAACCATCTTGGGGTTTAATATGAATAGCTGTGACATTACCAGTTGTCGGATTTTCACTCACTGGTAAAGCATCCGCATAACCAATCAGACTTCCTAGCAACAAACTTTTACCGCTGCTAAATTCCCCCATTACGCCGATTTTCACCGGTGAGGTTGCCAGTTTTACAGTGTTTTCAGCCGCTTCTCGTAACCGCAATAAACAATCATCCAGGCTAGTGGGAACCCAATCTTCCTCTTGGGAAGGGCGTTGGGGGACTGAGTCAATTTTGCGGAGGATAAATTCACCGTACTCTTTCAATCGCGCCAGCTTATCTGGTTCCATAGAGTAGTCTTTCGTTTGAGTTCGTTTTCACAACTGGGTTATAACACAAAACCCAAAACCACCACCATTGATGTAACAGGAAAGAGTTAATATTGCGAATAACTGTAGGGGCGTATTGCAATACGCCCCTACTCCCCATCCCAAAAAGTGATTCCTAGGTTGCGTTTCGCTATCGCTTACTAAATTTGTGGACAAAATGTCTATTTTGTCTATAATAGTTATAATCAGTATGATTGAAAAAAATTGTTATGCAATATATTTCAGCGACAGAAGCCAAGCAAACGTTTGCCGCAGTTATTGACAAAGCGCAACGGGAACCTGTGATTGTCCGCAAGCAAAACCGTGATGTGGCCGTAATCATGTCAATGGAAGATTATCAACGCATCACTCGGATTAATATTCGCGAGTTTCAACAATTTAGAGAAGGTGTTGGGCAGAAAGCTCAAGAGCGTGGTTTAACTGAAGAGATATTGAATGGACTTTTACGTGACGAATAATTATTCTATGCGTTTAGTTCTTGATACTAATGTTTTAGTCAGTGCAGTTTTATCACCTAATTCCATTCCTGCAAAAGTTTTAAGTTGGGGAGAAGATAATGGCGTTATTTTATACTCTTCTGATACCTTAGCGGAGATTTTATCGGTTTTAGAACGTCCGAAATTCTCAAAGTATGTTGATTCTGACGATATTAAGGGGCTATCTATACGGATCAGAGTTTCATGGTTTTTTGTACCAATTTTGCAGAAAGTAAATTTATGTCGAGATGCCAAAGATGATAAATTTATCGAGTTAGCTTTAAATGGTGGTGCGACTTATCTCATCAGTGGGGATACTGATTTGCTTATCCTGAATTCGATTCAAAATATCCCTATTGTTAATCCCCGCACTTATTGGAATGAAATAATTAATCATTTGTAGTTGAAGAGACGTGGGGCTTCTGCTGATTAAGCTAAAGAATGGAAACTGAGTTTTTGTCCTGCTGTTCCATTAATACGATAGATACTGGTACTTTGATTTTCGCGCTTGTCTCTAATCAATACCTTCCCAATCAACAATTACCGATTGCCAATTTTTAATTCTGCCCCATAGTCAGCTTGACAATGATATTGTGCCAATTGGGTCCACTTAAGTACGGTTTCTAATAAGTCTTGATAGCCCAAAGTATTGGGGTGCAGTCCGTCGTTGTTAATGCGTTCACTTCTCCAAGCTTGACTTCTTTCCATCCATTGATCAAAAATATCTAAGTAGGGAATTTGTCTTTGTTCACAAGCTTGGCGTGTTGCTTCTTTGTAGCGATATTGGTCGGCATGATTGTAGAATAAACAATCAAGGAAAGGCATTTTCGTTTCATCTACGGGAACCATCCCCACAAAAAGCACAGGACAAAGTTGTTTGGCTTGATCTAGTAATGTGGCGATTTCTAGTTCAAATTGACTAAAATCTGTGTAATTTTTGCCGTTGGGACTTCTTAATCGAGGTGTGTCGTTGACACCGACAGATAAAATAATCAAGTCAGGGACACGATTGCGGATTTCTCCCCGGTGACGAAATTCCACTTCTAAGCGTTGGGCAACTTGCTGTGTGCGATCGCCTCTAACTCCCAAATTATAAAGC
>JANMEE010000179.1:0-33380 GCA_031376645.1 Dolichospermum sp. OTE_75_concoct_329_sub
GTCACCTGTCACCTGTCACCTGTCACCTTTTCCCTATTCCCTGTCACCTGTCACCTGTCACCTGTCACCTATTCCCTATTCCCTGTCACCTGTCACCTGTCACCTGTCACCTACTGTGGCGACAGTTCCCTCAAGACTAGGAGGTACACTGGGTAATTCCAGACAATATCCTGCACCGTAAACAGTTTTAATGTAGCATGGATGACGAGGATCGGGTTCGAGTTTTGTCCTCAAGTGGCGAATATGTACCCGAATAGTTTCAATGTCATCATCAGGATCATAACCCCAAACTTCTCTGAGGATTTCGCTGGGGGAAACGGTTTGTCCATGACGTTGTAACAAACAGTGCAGTAACTCAAACTCCAAATGAGTCAGTTTCACCGTTGCTTTGAACCAGATAGCCTCAAATCTTTCGGGAACAAGGGTAATTGGTCCATAGTTAAGAATTTCGCTATGTTTTGCAGCTTGGGGAATGCGGTCAGTGCGTCGCAATAAAGCCCGTACCCGCGCCAACAATTCTTCTAGCTCAAAGGGTTTGGTCAAGTAGTCATCTGCACCAGCATTAAACCCTTCCACCTTGTCATGAGTTTGACTTAAAGCAGTTAACATCATTACCGGAATTTCCGCAGTGCGTTCATCCCGGCGTAAGCGTTGACAAACTGTAAACCCATCTACTTTAGGTAACATGAGATCGAGCATAATTAAGTCAGGTTGTAGCTGGAGAGCCAGAGCCTGACCTTTAATGCCGTCTTCAGCTTGACTAACATCGTAGCCCGCCATTTCCAAGTTGACGGCAACAAGTTCTGAAATCGCTAGGTCATCGTCTATGACAAGAATCCTCGGCATTCTTAAAAAATTATAACTACTTTATTTAACGATAATTGACGCTCCCTCGACTACCAAAATTTCGCTACGCTAATTCTGGGGAAAAGTTGAGGGATAATTAGATCATCAAGTAAACCGTAAACCTTTGTTTTCCTTGATATATAAAAACATTATCATCCTAATTATAAAAAATATGTTAAACCTAATATAAATATTAAAATAAAATAATTGTAAAATTGATCACATTATTTTTATGTATAAACAGGAATATTTACCACCCTATTTTTTGCAAAATGGCGTGACCATGACTACTTATACAGCTTTATGGGCTAATCGTGATTGGGAGAGTAAAACTACTCATCCAGAACCAGAATATCACGAAGTCATCTTTACGGGTGGTCAAGGTGTGCCAATTTTTGGTCAGGTTGCTATCCCTCCCAATGCCCATAGTACAATTGTTGGCACTTATGGTATTACTGGAGAATTAGACCAGCAATGGTTTTTGCGAATTTTGGGACGCAAGGCTTATGCTCAAGGTTATGCTGTGGTGTTATTTGATTGGCGAGCGCATGGTAAAACCGCAGAATTATCGCCAACATTGACTTCTGACGGTTTGTATGAAGGGGAAGATTTTGTCAGAATTGCGGAAACTGCGGCAAAAATGGGTTGTCCGCCACAATTTTGGTTGACAGGATATTCTTTAGGTGGACAATTGGCTTTGTGGGGAGTGAAAGCCGCTGCGGATTTAGCACCCAAAGACATTGATATTGCTGGTGGAGCGGTGATTTGTCCTAGTTTGGATTCTTTCCGCTCATTAAGTTATTTGGTTACACATCCATTTGGTAAATATGTTGAATCTCGCATTGCTCAGGAATTAAAAAAACTAGCCTGGAAAATCCATGCTGTTTATCCTGAATCTCTGAACCCAGAAGCTATTGAAAGGGCTAATAGCATTTGGGCATTTGATGAAGAACTCGTAATTGAACGTTTGGGTTTTGCCACGGTTGCCGATTATTATCAAGCCAGCAGTGGGTTAGAATTATTACCTAAATTATCTAAACCAACTTTAATTTTATATGCTGCTGATGACCCTTTATTTGATCCAGCAATTATTCCTGATTTAGAAACCGCTGCTAGGAACAATCCCGATATAGATTTATTACTCACTCGCTACGGTGGCCATGTTGGTTACGTGAGTAGCAAAAAATGTCAAAGTCAATATGATGATCCTGACCAATGGTGGGCTTGGAATCGCGTTTTACAGTGGATAGAATTAAAACGTAGGTAGGGGCGCAGGTCCTGCGCCCAAGGACTGCTCCTATTCACCGAATCAGGAGTTAATGAACCACGAAGGAGCGAAGTACACGAAGGAAGAAGGAAGAAGGAAGGAAGAGGAAGGAATAATTTACTGGAGCATATTATTAATTGTTAATTTGGAGTAAAGCCACGTGACTGTGTTTAATTTTAATTGGCTACCTGCACCCAAAAACTTAAATTTATTATTAGATGATGTGCATATTTGGCGGATTAATTTACATCAGTCAGAATCACAATTACAATCTTTTCGGGAAACTTTATCTACTGATGAAATTGCTCGCGCTGAAAGGTTTTATTTTCCTGAACATGGGCAAAGATTTATCGCCGGACGTGGCTCTCTTCGAGCCATTTTAGGGCAATACTTGGATATTGATCCAAAAAAGGTGGAATTTGAATATCAGCCTCGTGGTAAGCCTTTATTAGCGGCTAAGTTTGCTGATAAAGGATTATTATTTAATTTATCTCATTCGCAAGATTTAGCTTTATGTGGGGTAAGTTATCAACAGCAAATTGGTGTGGATTTAGAATATATTCGCACTATGTCAGATTTGGAAAATCTTGCTAAACGGTTCTTTTCTTCTAGAGAATATGAACAGTTGCGGTTAGTTTCTTCTGATGAACAAAAACAAATATTTTTCCGTTACTGGACTTGTAAAGAAGCCTATTTAAAAGCTACAGGAGATGGTTTGGTACAGTTAGAAGAAATTGAAATTTGTTTGACACCACATCAACCCAGTCAATTACTAGTATCAGGAAATTGGAGTTTAAGAGAATTAACACCAGCAGAAAATTTTGCGGCTGCGGTTGTAGTTTTAGGTAGTAATATTAATTTGCATTGTTGGGAATGTGTTATTACATAGAGCAGGATTTCTCACTGCTTTTTGGGCGCTTTTTGGGCGCAGGCCCTGCGCCCCTACGCTAAATGCTTTCTAGTTCAAAATCGCGTAAATGCGCTTTAAATTTTTTGCTGAACTGGACTAAGAAAGGAAAGTTTGCACTTACAGGTCTATCATGCCATTGGGTGACAATAGCTACAACTTCCCCTTCTGTACCTTTAATGTCAAAATCCTGACCACGATGTTCAGGATGATGATAAACTACTACTGATTCTTTAACACGCACGCAATCGCCTACTTTCATAGTATTATTTGTATCTAAGTTTTGTTTTTCTAAACCATCTCCACAGCTATTTTGATGGAATCCAGCATGATTTAATGGCAAACCCAATTTTACAATACATCGCGCTACTATTCCCGTCCTGGGCAAAATTCTCGGACTTTTTGGGGAAGTTGCCGACAGACTTGTGAAAAAGATTGAGGAGATAATTGCCACCAAGCAAATAAACCGAGGGTGGTACTTCCTAGTAATAAAACTAAAATCTGAGCAAATAAAGCCAAACCTTTAACCCTAGATGGTTTTGTCGCTGCTGTCGCTTCTTCTGTCAGATTTAAATCGAGAAGGGCTTGGGAACTTACTGTTAAATCTGTTTCTATGGATGCTGATATAATTAAGGCTTCTGAATCGGGAACGGCTATTGGTGGGGGAGGAATAATTTCTGCCGGAGGTGCAGGTATAATTGCCATTGAGGATGGTTTGGCAACACGGCAAAGAGTCAATACTACAGATATATTATCTTGGCCGTTCTTTTCATTCGCCAGTTTAATTAATTCCTGGGTAGCATCTTCTATGGTTAAATCGCCTGTCAGGACGGGAATTGCGTAATCTTGCCATGATTGTTCGACTAAATTGCGATCGCTTAATCCATCAGAACAAAGTAATAATATCCCATCTTCTTCTATAATAAATCTTTGAATAGAAAAGTTGAGAAATTCGGCTTCTTTTGTGCCTAGTGCTTGTATCAGGGCTTTAGCTTCCGGTATTTGCAATGCTTGACGATATAAACTTTTTCCTAAACCTACCTCTCGTTTTACCATATCATCATCTACAGTCAGGAGTTGACAATAATTCTGGGTTATCCAATAAGCCCGACTATCACCAATATGCGCTACATAAAGTTCATGAGAATTTTCTAACTGTTCTCCAGAAGCTGTTACGACTCTTTGGGGTATCTGCAATGACATGACTAAAGTTGTGGCCATACGTTCTTTCCCCTGGCGTTTTTGCTCGTCATTGCGTGACCACACCACATTATTAACAACTCGCAGACAAGACTCTATTTGTTGAGATAATAAAGATGGGGCTAAGAGTTCTGTTTGTTCGTCTATTTCCGCCAGTAAAGCCCGCATTTGCAATTTAAGAGACTGTAGTGCCAATTGACTCGCAACTTCACCACCTTCATGGCCACCAATACCATCACAAATAATTGATAGTCGTGGTTGTAATTTATCATCTATATCTCTGGGATGACTAGGATAACAAGCATCTTCATTATGTTTAAGAATAGGTCCTGGATCTGTTGCTCCGGCTATGGTTAAAAATAAAGGTAAGTCTGCGGCTACTGTCAGTAATAGTTCATTAAGTTGAGTATTGATTACATCTAAATCAACCTCCGCTTGACACATTAACTCAATTATGGATTCTAATTTTGGGGCAATGGTAGTTTTTGCTGTTGTCGTCCAAGACTGCCAAAAATTACCTAAATCTTGTAAAGTCGGTTGTTCTGTGTTTTGATGTAGTTCTAATAACCGAATACACCAACCTTGTACACATAAGTTATCTGCTAGTAGTAAACTTTGGGTAACTCCCAATTCTGATAAAGGTGTCCACAATTGGAGAACTTGCCATAACCAGTAAACTTGTCTGACGGGAGATGCTTGTTCCCAAGAGTCGCTAATAGTGGGGTAAATGCAGCCTGTTTCATCTATGGGGGCATTTTCTAGTAAGAGAATATCACTATCTGCTTCTGCTAAGGAAGTAAATCCATAGGCTTGGGGAATATGCAGATATTCTGAATACAAGCGCAAATAGGGAATAACGATATCTGGTAGTTCTGCGGATATATTTGGTAGTATTACAGGCTGGGTATCTAGCCAAATTTGCGGCTTAATGACTTCATATCTATCTGCTACCTTTGTTCCTGGGGGAATTTCTGCGGCTTGGTTGCCAGTTGCCCAGAGATAGCGGTAAATTAGAGGAGTTTGACAGTGATCGCAAATAGTATCTCCCACAGAGTTAACTGGCTGATCACATTCTGAATTTGGGCAATTCATCACCCTTTGGGTAGAGAGCATAATTAAAAGAATAATTAAATTTAACTGGTCAGGACTGGAAAAATATAAGACAATATTTACCTAAATTGTGCGAAGGCAAGAAAACCCAGTATTGTTAGAGTTTTTGCTTAACCCAACTTACTTTCAAAATTGTATGTCATGGGAATTGTTTTTTTTGTAAATATTCACTGTGCAACTGTATTCAAGAAAATCTATTCTAAAGGAAAAGCGTTATGCCAAGTTTTACCTTAATTTGGCTGTTAGCTGGCTCGATATTGTGTTTGACGGAACTTTTTTTACCATCAGCTTTTGTTTCCTTCATGATGGGAATTAGTGCCTTGATGGTGGGATTATTGTCCTACTTGGGTATAGGCAACTTGTGGATACAGGTTACAGCTTGGCTATTATTTTCCACCATGCTAATTGTCTTTTCCCGGCGGTTTTTGCAACCACGACGACGGAAATCGCAAATTCAAGATGCAGTCATAGGAGAAACTATCACGGAGATTTTACCTGGACAGGTAGGTAGGGTACTATACGAAGGTAACTCTTGGCGAGCAAAATGTGATGATCACAAAATCAGCCTACCACCCCAGCAAACAGTTTATGTGGTGAGAAGGGAAGGAACGACTTTGATTGTCATACCAGATTATTTATTGAGTCAGTAGGGGCGCAGGGCCTGCGCCCAGTTATTAGTTCAGAGCCTGCGCCCAGTTATTAGTTCAGAACCTGCGCCCAGTTATTAGTCAGTTGTCATTTAATACCTGTAAATAAGGATAAAATTATTATGGAACAGTTTTTTTTACTTGTCTTTTTGGCGCTTGGTGGTTCGGCTGTGGCTGGATCTGTGCGGGTTGTCAATCAGGGAAATGAAGCTTTGGTAGAAAGATTGGGTAGTTATAACAAAAAAATGCAACCAGGGCTAAATTTTGTCCTCCCTTTTCTGGATAAGGTTGTTTACCGCGAAACTATTCGGGAAAAAGTCTTGGATATTCCTCCCCAAAAGTGTATTACCCGCGATAATGTGGGAGTTGAAGTAGATGCCGTAGTCTACTGGCGAATTGTGGATATGGAAAAAGCCTGGTATCGGGTAGAAAATCTCCAGTCAGCTATGGTGAATTTAGTATTAACTCAAATTCGTTCGGAAATGGGACAATTGGAGTTAGATCAAACTTTTACTGCCCGTTCACAAATCAGTGAGCTTTTATTACAGGATTTGGACGTTTCTACTGATCCTTGGGGTGTGAAGGTGACAAGGGTGGAGTTGAGAGATATTATTCCTTCTCAAGCTGTACGGGAAGCAATGGAATTACAAATGTCGGCAGAACGACGCAAACGGGCATCAATTCTTACTTCCGAAGGAGATAGAGAATCTGCGGTAAATAGTGCTAGAGGTAAAGCTGATGCTCAGATTTTGGACGCGGAAGCTAGGCAAAAATCAGTAATTATGCAGGCAGAAGCTGAACAAAAAGCGATAGTTCTCAGGGCGCAAGCAGAACGCCAACAACAGGTTTTAAAAGCACAAGCGATCGCTGAATCAGCGGAAATTTTAGCACAAAAAATGAAGGCTAATCCTGATGCTCAAAAAGCGGTGGATGTGCTATTGGCTCTAAGTTATCTGGATATGGGAACAACTATTGGTAAAAGCGATAGTAGCAAGGTGATGTTTATGGACCCTCGGACTATTCCTGCTACTTTAGAAGGTATTCGTTCTATAGTTTCTAATCCTAATAGTGATCCCAAACCTCTATTTCCCACGAATTAGTATAGGAGAACTCCACAAAAAGAAATGCTCAATAGACATCTGGTAGAAATTCAATATGCGTAGCCCGAAACCCTCGTAGGGACAATTCATGTAGCTTGCTTCCCGCAGGGTATTGTCCCTACATTCTTTTTTACCAGATGTCTAAACAGGATCATTTATTTTGTGGCTGACTCTTAGTGTTTGAAATAGGAGAAAAGTTACTTAATTCAGAAACTAATTCTCTAAGATTACAAATCACATCAGGGTTCATTTCTTTTTGTGTAGCTTGCGCTCGGGCGTTGATACAAGTATTAATAATTTGAGAGTATGTTCTCATGGCTTCCCGTTGTTTTTCACTATCTTGTCTAACTGTTTCCCGTTGTTTTTCACTATCTTGTCTAACTATTTCCCGTTGTTTTTCACTATCTTGTCTGATTATTTCCCGTTGCTTTTCACTATCCTGTCTAATCTTTTCTAGATCACGTTGATTAGCACAAGGATTTGTGTTTAATGTAGTTACTATTTGGAAAATATTATTATTGTTATTACTATTGTTGCTAAGGAAATCTTCACTCTGATTTTCTTGACGAGAATATCCACCAGAAATGGATAACCCACACTGAGTACCATTACCAAAAATAATATTTGATACTTGAGCCGATACATTTTCAGGAAATGTAATTCCAGCGAGCAGAGAAATTGATACTATGATAAATCTTCTAGGAAACATTTTTTAACACAGATATTGTTTAGTGTAAATATATCTATTGCTGTGAGTAAATTGCCAAAATTTACTGACTTACTCGGTTTGATTCCGATATGAAAACATGATAATTAATGATATTGGTTATGTAGGTTAAATTTTTATTAGTATTAGATTATATTTCAATACCAATATCTGATCATTATGGCTGTTCTGCATTAGATACAATATAACTCAATAGGATGAAACCCTGCCAATAAAGGGTCTGAGATTGACTAACCCTATTTCATTAAGTAAAAATACTTATATTTTAACTCAGTATTAATTCTAATATTTTTGATGTAAAACTAAAATTTCTGCGTAAATACATTAGTAACTTTTATTCTACTTATTCTTATCTTTTTGTTAACTTGTCATTAATAGACTTAGTGTAGGATTAGTTAAGTAATAAGTCGTAAAAAGTAAATCTTGATACTAGTAAGAGAAGGAAATACTTTTAATACTTGTTTCTATTAATCCTTAATCACCAAATCAATTATGTCTAAACTGCATTCGTGTTTACAAGTTACTTGTGGAACTGTCTTAGTAGTTTCCATGATGAATTTATCAGCTTATGCTGCTACAGTTTCGGAAGGATTTGAATCAGGATCTAAAGGTGCTTATGCGGCTGGTAATGTTAGCCTCAGTTCAGGTAATTGGAACTTTAATGAGGCTGTAATTGGTAATTTATCAACAGATGCTAAAACTGGCTCACAATCTGCCAGAATTCGCAACTCTGGTAAATTATCAATGTTATTTGACCGTACCACAGGTGCTGGGACAATCACCATTCAGCACGCTAAATTCGGTTCTGATGCTAATACAACTTGGGGATTATGGTGTTCTACCAATGGTGGTTCTTCCTATACACAAATAGGTTCACCAATTACTACCAATTCCACAAATTTACAAACAGCAACTTTTACTCCCAATCTTTCTGGGACAGTCCGTTGTGATGTTCGTAAAACCGATGGTTCTAGCAACAGAGTTAATATTGATGATGTTGTAATTACTGATTACGGTACTGGTGGTACTGGTGGTGGTTCCTCTCTTCCTGCTGGTTCTGTACCATTTTTCGACAATATCTATAATCCTGTGTCTGGATTAGCTTATGGTAGTCCTGCTGATGTTACACCTTCTGCACCACTTCTAAACAATTTTGATACAGCCGTAGTTAATCTTTGCGGTACACCTGGTACAGTTGTCAGTACAACAGGCTTCCAAACAATGATGAATAGCAATCCTTCTATCTTGGCAAATATTAAAGCCTATGTAGGAGGATTTCTTGTTTCAGGACGCACTTCTGATTCTCAATTTTTGGATGATTTAACTAATGTTTGGTTTAATGTCAAAGGTTTTGATCATGTTTTCTGTGGTGAACCAGTACAAGGTGGTGCTATAGGTGGATTACACTTTGTTGGCCGTTATGTACAATTGCAAAATCAAGGTTTAGCTGGCAGATTAGCAAATAACACATCCAAGGAAGAAGTTGCTCCTGGTGCGGTTTACACTATGGGTGCAATTGTTAAAGTTGGTAGTGGTACTTCCCAATCTTCGATTAAGGGTTATGGTTATACTCTGAATGCAGAGGAAATTCTGTCCAAAGGTGCTTTAGCCTATAAGAATAACCCCAATACTACTACTACAAACCAAGCTTGTCTTTTAAATATTACTGACGACGGTAAAACTTTTAAAAATGTGTTTGTGAGAAGAGAAGGTGGTGTGCGTACCTTCTATCCTGATGCTACCCCTGGTGCTGACCCAACCTGCAATTAGTTTTCAGATTGTTAAAGGTACAATTTAAACCGCGTTTAACTTGTGAACTGCACAGTTTGGCGTAAGCTATAGGTAGAGCCTTCCAGAATTCATTCCCATACTCTGTATGGGAATAGGCAAATGGGACAAATTGAAGTTTTTAATCCTGTTATTCTCAAGTTTTCGCTTGACATTGGTTACATAGTCCAAAAAACTCTAGGGTGTGATAAAAAACTTTAAAGTGATGGCTGGTTTGTAATTGGTTTTCGAGTTCATGAACAGGACATTGATGAATGGGGATGGAAACACCGCATTGTAGACAAGTTAGATGGTGTTTATCTTGCTGTATTAAGCTATAAAGAGCTTCACCATTTGCCAATGTTCGCACCTGTACTAAGCCTTCTAACTTGAGAGCATCCAAGGAACGGTAAACTGTTGCTAAACCCATACTTTGTTTGAGATTACGTAGTTCTACGTAAATATCTTGAGCAGAAATGCCTTGTTTGATGTTTTGTAGCAGGTTTAAAATCCGTTCTTGACTACGGGTGTGGATCGCTCTCATAAATGTTTGTTAAATTTGTATCTATGGTAGCAGCTATCAGATTGTGTCACTCAAACACTGACTTTAGCTGCTTTGTTATTATATTTTGACTCAGTTAGACCATAAAAGTTATAGGATAGCGATCGCAGCATTCAGCAAAAAGCCTGTGCAAATAAAATATTTAGCTAAAATTTTCGTGACCCTTCGGACTTCAGTTTTAGATCCTGCTGGTGTGGCTGTACAATCTGGCCTCCAACAAATGGGATACGACAACGTGGAACAGGTGAGAATTGGTAAGTACATTGAATTAACTATTGTCGCACCTGATCAAATGAAAGCGCGTCGAGACTTAAATCAAATCTGTGACCAAATGTTATCAAATCCGGTAATCGAAAATTATCGTTTTGAGTTGATTGAAGTAGAATCACAAACTGGAGTTTTTTAAACTAGGTAATGGGTAATGGGTAATAGGGAAAAACTTTTACCTTCCCTATTTCCTGTTTCCTGACAACTGACAACTGACAACTGACAACTAACAAACAATGAAATTTGGTATTTTAGTTTTTCCCGGTTCTAATTGTGATCGTGATGTGGCGTATGTGACTAGAGATTTGCTAGGACAACCAACGCGCATGGTTTGGCATCAAGATACTGATATTAGTGATATAGATGTGGTAATTATCCCTGGTGGCTTTAGTTATGGAGATTATTTGCGTTGTGGGGCGATCGCTCGCTTCTCTCCAGTCATGCAGCAAGTAATTGACCATGCACAACAAGGTAAATTTGTCTTGGGCATTTGTAACGGGTTTCAGGTATTAACTGAAGCTGGTTTATTACCTGGAGCGTTAGCTAGAAATCAAGATTTGCACTTTATTTGCGATCGCTCTGGCTTGAAAGTTGAGCGGAATAATTTACCTTGGACTCAAGGTTATGCTGAAGGGGAAATCATCACTTTACCCATTGCTCACGGAGAGGGACGATTTTACAGTGACGAATCTACTTTAGCAGAAATCGAAGCCAACGGACAAGTTTTATTTCGTTATCAAGAAAATCCCAACGGTTCACTTAATAACATTGCGGGGATTTGTAATCCTCAAGGCAATGTTTTAGGGATGATGCCACATCCAGAACGAGCAGCAGATAAAGCGTTAGGTAATAGCGATGGTTTGCAATTGTTTCATGGTTTATTGGGGAAGGTAGCGGCTTTGGTGTAGTAGATTCCAGATCCCCGACTTCTTTAAGAAGTCGGGGATATTTATATTATTTTTCTGTGATAACATTAAATTAGACGCAAATTTAGTGCGGAGTAATTTTGATGATTAATTTAAGTCGAGATATTCAGTCACTGTCAACCTTTAAACGCAATACTAATGAACTAATTAATCAGATGAAAGAAACGGGAAATCCCATAGTTTTAACAGTTAATGGAAAAGCAGAATTAGTAGTACAAGATGCTGTAGCTTATCAAAAATTACTTGATACTTTGGAAAAGTTAGAAACTCTCATAGGTATAAAAAAAGGATTAGAAGATATAGCCACAGGTAACACACAATCTCTAAATCAATTTATTGAAGAAATGCACCAAAAACATGGAATTTCAGGTTAAATTAACTGGTAATGCCAAACTAGAAATAGAAACTGCATATCTTTGGATCAAACAAGATAATTCTAATTATGCTGATCAATGGTTTAGAGATTTAATGGATACTATTGCTACTTTGCAAAATAAACCTAAACGTTGCGCTTTTGCTAGAGAAAATGATGATTTTCCTGAAGAGATAAGACAACTTTTATATGGGAGAGGAAGAAATAAATACCCTGTAATTTTTACTGTTGAAAAAGATATTGTCTATATTCTTTATGTTCGTCATACCGCACAATCTTCCATCACATTCAATCCTCTTGATTTTGAGTAACCAACTTGGTTTGCGCTTATTTTAGGGTTTGTTGGGGAGGGTAGCGGATTTGGTGTGATATATTCCCAACCTCCTTTGCGGAGTCGGGATTATTTAGAAACCACCACCGCAATATTAGATACTTGTATAAGATTGGTCAAATTCAACTGTGCTAAAATAATGATAAATCTCCACTTAAATATTAACTAATTATGAAAAATACAGAAATAGAAGTAGATCAAAAAAGTCTGTATGATCAAGATTTTTATCTCTGGCTAACAAACACAGCCAATTTGTTAGAAACAAACAAATTAGCAGAATTAGATATTAAGAATTTAATTGAAGAAATTCATAGCATGGGTAGAAGCGAGAAAAAAGAATTAAAAAATCGGTTAATTATCCTAATTGAGCATTTATTAAAATTACAGCATTGGCAACTAGAAAAAGAAAATAATGCTAGAGGATGGCGAAATACAGTTATAGAGCAAAGATTACAAATAGAATTAACTTTGGAAGATAGTCCTAGTTTAAAAAATATTCTTGATGAAATTTTTGATGACTGTTATCAGAAAGCTAGGCAATATATTCTCAAAAAATATCAATTATCGCCTAATTTATTCCCTGAAAGTCCAGATTTTTCTGTTATAGATGCGCTCAATCCAGATTATTTACCATAAGATAAGTAGTTAGGATTTACACGATAAAATCTTTGTGTCGTTGTCGCAACTTGTAAAAATTATGGCAATTTTGGCTATAATTGGGAAGATCACTGTTAGCGTATTTTAATCCAGCGTACAAGCACGATAGCCATTCAATGAAAATGTTAAATTCATCCTCAACGAAAAATCTGGCTGAGATAACAAATCAACCCACAGGATTAACCACTGAGCTAACCCCTTGGGAACAGGAACTTAAATTGATTGTCGAAGGAGTTGGCTCTCAAATAGGGGAAGCTTTTTTTCAGTCTTGTGCGCGTTATCTAGCTAAAACACTGCACGTTAAATATGGATTTATTACTGAGTTTATCAATGAGGATGATGCACCACGAGCCAAAGTTTTAGCTTTTTGGAATGATGATAAATTTGGTGATAATTTTGAATATTATCTTAACGGGACTCCTTGTGAAATCCTTTATCAAGATGGTATGCAGATTTACCCCCGTGCTATCAAACAACTGTTTCCTGAAGACCAGGATTTGGTTGATTTACAAGCAGAAAGTTATTTAGGTATTGCCATTGTAGATACTAATGGTAAGCCGATAGGACATATTGCTGCTTTGCATACTGAAGAATTGGTAGGTAGTTATCGAGAGCAAGAAGCGATTTTAAAAATATTTGCAGCTCGTTCGGCCGCAGAACTTGAGCGAATGTCGGTAGAAAAAGCATTAAAAGAACAAAATATTTATTTACAAGCTACTCTGGAAAAGTTACAACAAACTCAATTAGAATTAATTCAGGCAGAAAAAATGTCTAGCTTGGGACATTTGGTATCAGGTATTGCTCATGAAATCAATAATCCAATTAGTTTTATTCATGGTAATATCGAGCATACTCAAGATTATATAAATACTTTTTTAGAATTGATTGCCGATTATCAATCGGAATATCCTCAACCTTCTCAATCTTTACAAACAAAAATTGAGCAGCTTGATCTGGAATTTATAAGTGATGATATTAATAAAATTCTTGGTTCTATGAAAGCGGGGAGCGATCGTATTCGTAATATTGTCTTAAGTTTACGCAATTTTTCTCGTCTTGATGAAGCAATTAAAAAGTTAGTAGATATTCATGAAGGCATCAATAGCACTCTACTAATTTTACAACATCGAATGCAGGCAGATAAGTCTTTTCCTGAAATTAAAATTATCAAAGAATATCAGAAAATTCCTCTAATCAACTGCTATGCCAGCCAAATAAATCAAGTATTCATGAATATTTTGAATAATGCTATTGACGCTTTAAGATGTGATTCTCATATCATTCCAGATCCTATTATTTATATTACTACAGGCATGAATACTAACGAAGATACCATGATAATTTCCATTATGGATAATGGTATCGGCATGGATCAAAAAACTTTATCTCGTATATTTGATCCTTTTTTCACCACTAAACCAGTAGGATCAGGTACTGGATTAGGTCTTTCTATTAGTTATCAAATCATTGTTGAACAGCACAACGGTAAGTTAAATTGTATGTCTTCTCCAGGGAAATTTACCAAGTTCATCATTGAACTTCCGATTTAATTTTGATCAAAATTATTAGTGATAGTAGCTGCTATTATTCCTGATCTTGATCTATATCCAGGTTTTCGTTATCGTTAAGTGTGACAATTCGATTTCTGGTGAAAACGCAAGGGTTTTAGACATCTGAGGTCAATAATTTTGCACCTCTTTGGTGAAAAAAACTGTAAAGCCTGATCTGGCAATACTTTTGCTTTCTTTCAGCAAGCCCTAAATATTTTGAACCCACGCAGTTAAGTTCTGGGGGTATAATTAGCCGACTAGAATCAGATGCCAGTCGATCGCAATTTTGATAAACTTTAATTGATATATAATTAATAATGACTAGAAATCAGGATTTGCACTTTATTTGCGATCGCTCTCCCTTGAAAGTTGAGCATAATAATTTACCTTGGACTCAAGGTTACGCTGAAGGGGAAATCATCACTTTACCTATTGCACACGGAGAGGGGCGATTTTACAGTGACGAAACCACTTTAGCAGAAATCGAAGCCAACGGACAAGTTTTATTTCGTTATCAAGAAAATCCCAACGGTTCACTTAACAATATTGCGGGGATTTGTAATCTTCAAGGCAATGTTTTGGGCATGATGCCACATCCAGAAAGAGCAGCAGACAAAGCGTTAGGTAATAGCGATGGTTTGCGCTTATTTCAGGGTTTGTTGGGGAAGGTAGCAGCTTTAGTGTAATAGATTCCCGGCTTCCTTGCGGAGTCGGGTATTTTTATTTTTATTATTTCATCTTGACTTGTCAAGACGTGAAGGTTTATTATTTAGTTTTTCTTAAAAGAGTTTTTGCGTATAAAATCTAGTCTAAATATTTTTACTTATAAAATATCTTATTGTATGAATAGAGTAATTACGGTTAACATTTGTATAGAATGTGATAAAATTTATATCATGTTAGATTAGTCTAGATTAGACAGCGTAAGGAATAACTACATAGTTTTTAAAGTAAGGTATATCTAAAAATGATATTGCTTTGGCTTTTAATAATCAAGTAACTCGGAAGTTAATTGATTTATGTTAGCTGCATATTGTGGTGATTATAAGATTTGATAAAGTGATTTAATTGATCAAACCTTACCCACAATATGATCTTTTTTTGTCATCAAAAATTACAGGGAGCAAGACAATATGCAAGAAATTTATAAGATTTGGGATATTTTTTGGGATAATGATCTATTCCATTGGGCAACTGTTATAGTTTTTAGTGTAGCTGTAAGTTATGAAATATTCACAGTTAAACAATATTGTAACCTATCTCATCTTAATCAAGAAGCCATTAAACATTTATCAGGAAAGAAAACCAAGATAAATAAAAATTATTTACAATCATGGATTAATGAACATTTAGAAACAGATAAACCAATTAATGACAAATATATACTCAAGCAATATCCAGAAATTTTAACTCATTCTACTCGCAGTAATTTACGTTTCGTGGGTACTTTATGTACAGCTATTGGTGTACTAGGAACATTTTATGGTATTCAAGCAGGAATAGGAGGTATTCCCCTAAATAATCTTAATAATACACAGTCTTTAATGTCAGGAGTTGCAGGGTTATTAGAAGGAATGAAAACCGCATTTTCTACTTCTTTAATGGGATTAGGATCTGGAAGTTTATTTACGATTATCCTCTTTATAACAGACTCAATTAGACAATCACAACATGATCAAATTAGCAGAAGTTTACATAAAATTACTGTTACAGGAAAAGATGGCAGTGATGATGCAGCTAATAGTTTAAAAGAAATAGCTGAAAGTTTTAAAAAATTTGATTTTAATGCTAATTTAAGAGCGTCTCAAGCACTAGAAAGAGTCGCTAAAAACCTTGATGCTGAAATTATTGGCACAGAAGTAGGAAATGCTGTTAGTAGTCAATTAGATAGGATAATTGAAACGAGATTAACACCTGTATTTAATAATATTGCTAGTTCCCAAGAAACACTAAATCAAATTACCACTGTTCAAAGAGATGTACTGGAAAATTTGATTAGTGAAATGAAAAATCAATTAATTATTCCCATAGTTGAAAGACTAGATCAAAGTGCAGCTTTAACTCAACAAGCATCCCAAGCTGTTACTAAATTAAATAATGAGTTAGGGGGAATTTCTGAAAAGTTAGCCAATTCAATTGTTACAATTCAGCAGTTTCAACAAGAAACATTAGGAGAATTGAATAACTTTGCTAATAGTTTAAAATCTACTTTACATGATTTTCAAACAGATACCACAGGAGTTTTAGAAAAAACAGGTATTGCAATTAGTAATGCAGTAGAAAAAAGTATTGAAGGAATGGAATCGCAACGTCAAGCATTTGCCGAAAGTGCAGAACAAGCTGCAAATACATTTACAGGTATTCGAGAGAACTTAGAACAATCTTTAACAACTCAAGCTGAACAACAAAAACAAATGTTAGAGAGTGTTTATTCTGTATTCTCAAATATACTAAATCAAGCAAATGATAATTTCACTGTTCAGACACAAACTTTAGAAACTGTTGGTAAAGAAGCATCACAATTAATGAATAATGCTAAGGATAACTTAGAAAGTACATTAACTAATATTGATGAAACTTTGCAAAATACTCGCATTACAGTACAAGAGGAATTACAAACATTTAGAGTCCAGTATCAAGACAGTTTAACTCAATTCTTTAATGATCAAAATCAATTATTAGAAAGTACATTAGGAACACAACGGGATGCTTTATCAGAAGTTGTAACTGATTTACGCAATGCTTTTGCAGAAGAAACCCAACGTAGACAATCATTAATGGATGATTTGAGTCATACCATAAACCAAGTTAAAACAGGTATTGCTGAAATTAATCAAGTAGGTATTGCTATGCACGAAAGAATTCAATCTATTGAAAAACTAACTACCGCTATGGGGTTACACTCAGGAGAAAGATTAACCCAATTACAAGAATTATCTCGGAATGTTGGTACAGCAACTCAAGAATTTAATCTTCTTCTTCATAATTGGGAAAATCATCTTAATAACTATATGGATACTTCAACAAAATGGCAAACTAAATTCTTTAATGAAGCTGATGAATCAATGTCAAAAGTATGTAGTGGTTTACTAGAAACTGCTAATGTTTTAGTCAAAATTGAAAATAATCGTCAATTAATGAACGATTAATTTTTTAAGTAATTAAATCATACAATTAGGTAAATTATCTCATGTTAAATCCTTTACAATTTCAAAATAATCACAATGATCAAGATGAAGAAAGTTCTGCAACTTATCTTTCTATTGGTGATTTAATGTCAGGATTACTGATGTTTTTTGCTCTGCTTTTTATTACTGCTTTAGTTCAATTGAATGAAGCTCAAAAAGATATTACCAGAATTTTAATAGGTGAATTAGAAGGTCAACTAAAAGCGAATAATATTCAAGCCTCAATTGATCCAAATACTGGTGATATTAGCTTGAGAGATAACATACTATTTGAAACTAATAGTGCTAAATTAAATCCTCAAGGTGAAAAAACATTACAAAAACTGATACCAGTTTATAGCAAAGTAATTTTTGAAACTCCCAGAGTTAAAGATCAAGTTGAACGAGTAATTATTGAAGGTCATACCAGTGCTTATGGTAAGTCTGATTTTAATATGGAATTAAGTTTAATGAGAGCATGGGAAGTTTCTAAATATACTTTGTATAAAATGCCATTTTCTAATACATCTCATAAATCGCAATTAGAGAAAAAAATCATGGTAGTAGGGAGAGGGGAAAATGATTCAAAATCAGGAGATTTATCAACAGATAGAAAGGTAGTATTTCGGATTCAATTTAAGGGGCAAGATTTAGGTCAGTTAAATACAGGAAAAAAGTAGGAAGTTATGCTTAATAAAAATCTCGGCGAAATTACTCCACCTGACTATAAACCTCATAGATTAATCACTCTTGCTAAAAAACAAAAAGTAGGTAATATTAACCTAGATATATTAGTATTAAGAGAAAAAATTAATGATAATAAAATCAATGAAATTACTTTTGTAGAATGGATATGGTGTATTGATAATGATCAACCTTGGGAAAAGTTACAGGATTCAGAAAAACAAGAATTATCTTTAAAAATTTGGAATATTTCTTTGAAAATAGGATGGTTATATTTTACATTAATTCGTCGTTTAGCTTGGTGTTATAGTGATCAAAAAAATGTCATAGCATCTTATTTGAAAAAAAGTTTTCCTATTTGGAGTAACTCAATTTCTTTAAAAGATAATGTAGTGATTAAAATTCTGGTTGCTTTAGGAACAGATTATCCTAAACAAGAACTGGTAAAAATTACCTGTAATCACAATTTAACTCGAAACGAATTATTAAATAAAATAAATAATGTTTTGCCAAACCTTCCAATTTTAAAAGATTATCTCTTAGAAATTGCTCCTTATTTTCCTAAAATGCATCCGATTACTTTAGATAAAGTTAACTGGTTATTACGTTGTTTTGATCAAATGGAGGAAATAATACAAATTGCAGCAGTTGAATATATATTAAATCATGTTTCTACTAGCATAGCTGGTACTTTTCCTGAGTTGGTTAATTGGTTAAAACAAAATTATAATAATTCTCAAAAACAATCAAAATTATCAGATAAAGCTAAACAAAAATTTAGAGATTGGGTTGGTGCAATTAATTATAATGATTTTCGCCAATTAGTAGATTTAATTATTAATAGGGTTAGCATTACAGAAAAAGAGGAAAAACAATTAACAAGACGGCAAGGTTTTTGGGCTAACTATAGTAATAGTTTTATGAGAATTAAAATTTTACTTCCTATGCAATCTTATCAAATAATTAATGATTTGCTGCGAGAAGATCAAGATGTAAAAAAATTGGAATTTGATGGCAGTGATGCTACAGAAATATGTATATTTGATTTAGGAGATAAAGGTTTTATTGTTGAATTTTTTAGAGGTAGAGGCAGTGAAACTAGATTATTTCCTAAAAAAGATGATATCGAAAGAATTTTATTCGGTTCAAGATCATTATCAGTAAAAAAAATCAGATCATTAGGTGGAGAAGCGCATGATCATGTTCTGGGTTGGCAATGGTCTTGTGAAAAATTATTGAGAGAAAAATATCAGATTTTACCAAATACAGGAACTACATATTTTATTGGTTTACACGAAATATATGGTAGATATAATAGAGGTTTACCTGAACTATCTACTGAAAATAAATATAAACGCCAACAACAACTACAACAATGGAGAGGTATAATTAACAGACTAGAATCAGATGCCAGGCGATCGCAATTTTGATAAACTTTAATTGATATATAATTAATAATTATGACAGATATTTTTGAAAAACCATCAATAGAAAGTTTACTTAATGAAATTGTCGCTTTAAATCATAGCTGGAAAGCTGCGGTAGAATTATTTGGAGATGATACTCCTTTAGCCCAAAGCGCGAGAGATTTAAAAGGATGTTTACAGGTAAGGTTATTACATACTTATCCAGATCAGGTTTATTTGATCATAGATAAAGACACCTCTGAACAAGCAGGAGAAGACTTATATAGTTTGCGCTTACTAACACCTATCAATAATCGTTATGATGCTGAACATTTACCTGTAAGAGTTGCTAAAAAATTACTTACTGAAGAAGAAATTAAAGCGTTAACTAAACAATATTGAGTTAATTAGAATATCCTACGAGAAATTAAAAAAGACAGGTATTCAACCTACCCTGTTTATAACTCGTAATATACCCGACTCCGCTAATCAATCAGGTATATTCTTGATAATTTTTTCGCGTTTTATAGATTAAGACTGTTGACTTGCACGAAAAAATCTGTTATACTCAATCTTGATAAGGAAGAACTATTCTCCACTTTCACCTCCCACCACAACATCCCGAATTCGCAAACTGGGACCACCGCAACCGACAGGTAAACCATTTTGTCCACCTTTACCACAACCCCCGGATTCATCCCAGTAAAAATCATCACCAATGGCTTCAATATCTGCAAGGGTTTGGAAAACATTACCGGAAAGAGTCACATCCTTGACAGGTTCAGCAATTTTACCATTTCTAATCATCCAAGCCTCCCCAGCGCTGAACGTGAACATTTCCCCATTCGTCATTCCCCCTAACCAATTTTGAGCATAAACACCTTCTTTAATCCCAGTAAATAAATCTGTAACTGGAGTTTTACCCCGTTCAATCCAGGTATTTGTCATTCTCACAATGGGGGAATAGTGATAATTAAGACAACGAGCATTACCAGTGGGTTTCTCATCTAACTTACCAGCAGTTTCACGGGAATGGAGTCTCCCAACTAATACACCATCTTCAATTAATTGAGTAGTTGTTGCAGGTGTGCCTTCATCGTCGTAAAAATAACTACCGCGATGTCCTTGGGGTGCAGCACCATCAAATATTTGCAGTTCTTCTGGTCCGAAACGCCGTCCTAGCGTCATCACTTCCAGGATATCCGGGTTTTCATAGGCCATATCTGCTTCGGAAAGATGTCCAAAAGCTTCATGAACAAACAAACCAGTGAGAATAGGATCAATAACTACGGTATAAGTATTGCCTTTAACTGATGGTAAAGATAAAGACGTAACTGCTCTTTCCGCTGCACCTTTGACTTGCTTGTCTAAATTAGTTAAATCTTCGTAGGCTTTGCGAGAACCAGTGGTTTCTCTGCCGGTTTGGACAGTTTCCCCATTTCTGGCTGTAGCAGCAAAGCGCATTTCCATATCTACCCAAGATTGATCAATGAAAGTTCCTTCAGATGTGACAATAATTACTCTTTGGGTGCTGTCACTATAATGAACAGAGGTAGTAGTAATCCGGTGATCAACTGTTTTGAGTAAGTCAGTATAGCGATCGCATAATTGTTTTTTCTGCTTTAGCGAAACCTGACGTGGATCAGTACCCAAAAGAGGTAATACACATACAGCTTGTACAGGATCAATCGCTGCGAGGATAGTTTCTTCATCACCCACTATTCTCGCAGCAGCAATGGCTTCTTCGATGCGTTCTTCAATGGTTGCTAGTTTATTAAAACTACTTAATCCCCAGCCACCTTTATAACAAGTGCGAACATGACCACCAATGGAAATTCCCTCACTGAGAGTTTCCACTTTATCACCACGCAAAACAATATCTGTTCCCTCAGATTCTTCCAAGCGAATCATCAAATAATCCACACGGGAAGAATAACAGGAAATTAAATCTGAGAGGAGATTTTGAACATCAGTAAGTTTAGTTGTCATATCAGGAATCACTATAATAAACAATATTTATTCGGTAGATGTAGAGACGTTCCATGGAACGTCTCTACAAAGAACGTCTCTACAAAGCAAAATCATTTTCATACATAAAATCAGCAACACCGTTTATTTTCTCATTCAAAAACATATTTCTCTGCTACTTTCCAATAACGAGAAAACCGCTTTAAATCAATATATCCGTCATACTCAAAAAACGGTTCTACAGCCAAAACCTCCAAACTTATAGACTTTTTAATTTGATCACAAATATCATTAAATCTTGGACTGGGGCTATCTGTAGTTATAACTAAATTAGTATTATGTTCTTTTGCAAAAGCTAAAACTTCCTCTGCTACATTTCCCCGGCGAATTTCTACAGGTAATTCTAGCAAACATTCATAAATAAACGTCAGGCGTTTGAGGCCAATTTGCCATTCTGCAATTAAAGCATCATCCCAAACCCAAAGGGCTGGGGCTTGGGGATATACTTGGAGTGCAGGGTTGTGGGGACTCAGACAGTCTCCATTGATCCAAACAACTGGTTTATTCATGATCTGCGCTTATATATATCAGAAGAAGAACAAATATTAATCTATCCTAAATCATAACTGTGATGCTTGCTCATCTTCAAAAAAGTCCCGATCTTTTAAATGCTTGCAAAATAAGTATTCTGACCCTCGACGTCACACTTTGTGAATTCTGTTGTCAAAAGATTTTTAATCATTTGTAAAAAACCGTAACCATAGATACATACAATTGTCGCAAACGTAGATATTATGATAAGGATATCCCCTTATTATCAAACATCAAGAACCCAGAAAAAACCATTGTTCTTGTTCATCTTAATAAACAGCAGCCTACAGGAGTTTGCCTTCCTAAATAATTTACCTGACAAAAATAATCTTTACTGCCTTAAACATAAGGCCAAAACCACTTTATCACAATTCAGTATGACAGCACAAAAATCTGTCATACCAATTCGGAATTTTAGATTGGGAATAAAAAACAGTTTTACAGCAATTTCCCACACCCCTAAATATCCGCAGTTAGCGTTCTTGTGATATTTCAGCTAAACAATTAAGGAGTTCATTATGCTTCGACAAATGTGCTGGTTATCTAAGTCTAGCGGCGATGATGAAAAGATTTTATACCTGCAAACTGCACTTGGACAACCTTGGCGGCCTTACACAGCTTTTCCCCAATTTTCAGTTCCAGATTATCGCGTTCCTCGTGGTTCTAAGGGTTGGGCAACTTACCAAAAACTCTTGAAAGCAGGTTGGACTTTAGTTCCTAGCGCTAGAGGTAGCGAATTTGGAGCTAGTTCCTATGCAGAGTCAACCGTGCAGAGTTAATAGCCCATATTACCATCTGGGGAAAACCATCAACATTTTCATCCCCAGATTGGTGATACTCCCTTCCCATGACAAAATTATCTATCTTCTTCCTTCTTCTTCCTTCCTTCGTGTTCTTCGTGCCTTCGTGGTTCATTTAATCCATATTCTTTGAGTGGGAAGGGAGTAGGGAGTCACCTATTGAAAATTGTGGCGTTGGTGATTTGATGTATGAAAATGATTTTTGATCATATCCAAATCCTTGTAGAGACGTTCCATGGAACGTCTCTACATTTAAATTCATACCTGGTTTCAGCAACGCCAAAATTGTTTGTACATCTGAGCAAGTAAACCCCAAAGACCTTACAATGGGAAAGGTGCGTTAACTGCTGTCACGAACATTTATATTTATGCCTCCCCGTTGGCCTCGCAAACCAGATCGCAAAGATCCAGATTTCCGTAAACTAGATGATCGCATGAATTTTGCTGTTCATGTCGGTATTTGTGCAACTGTCACATCTGGGTTATGGTTTTTCCACATTTTGAAAACTACTAACTGGGAATGGTTAACACCTTTAACAGTTGGTTGGGTAGGAGTATTGTTATTGCATCTCATTTACATTGGGGCGATCGCTAATTACGACCAAACTCCACCGAAATCTACCTAAAGAAAGAAAATTAAGCTGGCATATTATAACCTATGGTAGTAGATAAAGCCTAGCTAATTGAGTAACAATGTCGAAATAGGGAACGGGGAACTGGTCAAAATTTAATCTCTTCCCCAATTACCAATTACCAATTACCAATTACCAATTACCAATTACCAATTACCAATTACCTTGAGATTATATTTATGGCTAAAACTAACACCACAGAATTACTAGAAACCCTAGCCGCAGAAATTGGTGAAAGTGTTTATATAGATATTGCAAAATGGCATCTTTATCTATCTGATGCCAAACTGCATAATGTTGTTGCTGAAAAATTGTATCCTTTAATTACTTCTAAAGGCGTTAGTGAAGACAAAGTAATTGCCGCTTTAGAATCTATCACCGTCAAAGTTGGTGGTGGGAGGAAGGAACTATCTTTAATTGATTTATTACCCGTGCAATGTCAAGTTACCTTAGTAGATATTGTTGAAAAATATCAACGGGAAATCTAATCTTCATTTTTTTCCCATTAGCAAATTTACACATTTAAATAATGGAGGATTATCAATATGTTTTTACAAATCAAAGATAGTCGGGATTTGGTCAAAATAGTTGATGTTCAAGAACTATTTGACCCCAATATCGAGACTGTACACGCCCAAGACCAACAAGGACAAGAAGAACAGGAAACAGACATCTATAAAAAGGAAGAATTAGTATTTCCTTCTGGGGAAAAATTACCACTCTGTTGGTTAAACGCCAAATTTAGAGAAAGAGAAGCCGTGGCGGCTTAATATTAATTATATAGGGTGATTTATCTCACCCTATAATTATAATTTGTATTAACCGCATAGATTGGATTTAAGATTAACTAGAAATGCCAGCCAAAGATATTTATCACAATACAGTTAGAACTGCGTTAGAAAAAGATGGATGGATAATTACAGATGATCCCTTTAAACTAAAGTGGGGGTTACGAGAATTATTTGTTGATTTAGGGGCAAAAAAATTACTAGCTGCTGAAAAAGCAGAACAAAAAATTATTGTAGAAATTAAAAGTTTTATTAGTCCATCTGCGATAGCTGATTTACAAAATGCACTAGGACAATATCTTTTATACACAGACATTCTAGAAGAAAGTGCAAACGAATATTTACTATATCTAGCTATTCGTGAATCAACATATAAAGAAATTTTTTCTGAACCTATTGGTACATTAGTTTTGAAAAAACATAAAATCCACTTACTTATTTTTGATCCCAACCAGCAGGAGATTACACAATGGATAGACTAAATGGATATCAACAAATTATTCAAAAAGTATTAACTGAATATGCAGAAATTCCTTATCACTACAGAGAACTAAAAACAGAATTAATTATTAGTAAAGATGATAAAGATTATTTATTAATAACTTCTGGTTGGGAAAAAGATGTGAGAGTTCATGCTTGTATTGTCCATATACAAATTATTGATAATAAAATTTGGATTCAAAGGGATGGAACAGAAGATGGAATTGCTAACGATTTAGTTAGTGCTGGTATTCCTAAAGATCAAATTGTTTTAGGCTTTCATCCTTTGGAAATTCGTCCTTATACAGAATATGCTGTTAGTTAAATTAATAAAGGTTTAGCAATGCTAAACCCCTACACTTATTTAATTCACAGCAGCTTTTTCTGCGACTTTCACACCTTCAGAATCTTTAGAAACAGCTTTAGTAATCCAATAGGTGAAAATATGAGAAAGCACACCTAAAGGACCCGCAAACAAACACAAAGCTATCGAGTGAATTGTCCAAATTCCGGTTTTTTGTCCTTCCCAATAAATCCATCTCCCGACAAATAAATCCATTACCAGAAAATGAATCCAACCTGTAGCAGCAGCAGTTTCATCACTGAAAAACTTGGCTATATCTGCTAATTGAGGATTTGATAAAGCAGCAGCATTTTCTGGAGTAATGCTAGTGACAAATAAATACAAATAAGCACCAGCTAAAACAACAAAAGGTAGATAAGATTCCATTACCTTGCGGGTGACATTCCAGTTGGGTAACAAAATCATCAAAGCCCAAAAAGGCAAAACGAAAAGATTGGCAAAATTAAATAAATCTGAGATATTCATAAGATTAGGTGACAGTTGACAGTTGACAGGTGACATTAATGAGACTTACAAAGCTACTAATTGAGATTCTATTGCTGAAGATTGTAAATTACGACCGATAAAAACTAAACTGGTTTGTTTTGCTTCTTCTGGTTTCCAAGGACGATCATAAAATTTATCAAATCTATTTCCTACACCTTGCATAACTAACCGCATGAATTTATTCTCAACAGCCACAAAGCCTTTAATTCGGTAAATTTCCTGTTCTTGTACTAGTTTTTCTAATGTTGCTTGGAGCTTCTCTGGGTCAAATGTCCGGTCTAAAATGACATGAGTAGAGTTAATTTCATCATCATGATCATGGTCTTCTTCTGTATCATGATGACTCGGACGAGAATCTAAATCATCTTCAACTGCGGCTGCAAATCCTAATAATATAGATGGGTCTAATTTACCATAATCACTAGAGACTATTTTCACAACTCTAGGTAATTCATGCTTGACTAATTCTAAAACTTTTGCTTGAGTTTCACTATCAACTAAATCAGTTTTATTTAAAATTACTAAATCAGCACAAGCAAGTTGATCTTCAAATAATTCTTGTAATGGTGTCTCATGTTCTAGACTATCATCTTCTTGGCGTTGGGCAGCGATCGCATCTAAATCACTAGCAAATGTCCCTTCTGCAACCGCAGCACAATCTACCACTGTAATTACTGCATCTACTGTAGCAGCATTGCGGATTTCTTGCCAACGAAAGGCTTTAATTAAAGGTTTTGGTAATGCTAAACCAGAAGTTTCAATGATAATACAATCAATGCTATCTCGGCGTTTAATTAATTCCCGCATTGTCGGGTAAAATTCTTCTTGCACAGTGCAGCATAAACAGCCGTTTGTCAGTTCAAATATATTGTTATTCTTTTGGGTTTCTGGATTTGCTTCTGTTTCATCTTCGGGGCAAATTTGACAGGATTTTAATAGTTCTCCATCTATCCCCAGTTCGCCAAATTCGTTGACTAATACGGCTATCCGTCGTCCTTGGTTGTTTTGGAGGAGGTGACGGATAATGCTGGTTTTACCGCTTCCTAAGAAGCCTGTGATGACTGTAACGGGGATTTTTGTAGCCATGTTTTGTGTGTGGTTTAATCAATTGATTGTACACTATTTGCAAAATAATAATTAATTACTCTCTTTTCGTTGGAAGAATATGGAGTAAATGAACCACGAAGGCGCGAAGTACACGAAGGAAGAAAGGAAGAAGGAAGGAAGTTTTAAGAATATCCAATTTCTATCATTCTGAAAAATTATTGTACTACTTCATCTGGATTGTTATAACATCTTTGGGCATCAAATCTTTCTACAACTTTGATCCCGTTTTTCTTGAAAATGCGTTCTCTTTCTTGTTCTTCAACTCTGCGTTCTGCGGTGTGAAATGGTCCATCAACTTCTAAAACTCCCCATTTACCGTTATCACAAATTCAGGTTAGCCCTAATCAGGTCAGGTATCACATCTAAATTTTCATCTCTCCAATTATTCCAAACCTCTACTCCTTGCTTCAGTATTGCTAAATGCTCTGGATTTGCCATAATCTAGTTTTTGTACCTAAAATTGCCAATATTCGGATTTTAACCTAATTTCATTAAACTCAGAATGCAATAAACAAAGTTTAATCAAAATAGCGATCGCATTTAGCGTTAACTAGGTTTTTTTAAGTGTTTTCTATGAAACAATAATTTATGTTGTGTTTTTCAGCTACTGATGTTAACTCAAGCAGAATTTGAGGAATTGATAAATGATACTACAAAACAAATTGATAATAATATTTTATGGAGTGAAGATGAAGACCATTCTCCTACCGTAGAATTTAGTGTTGAGCTTACCTCAAATGCTGGTTATCCCATTGTTGTCAAAGGTAGTTATAACCCGCTCATAAAAAAACTGACCTATGCACTCATCCATAAGGCTGCTGGTAGAATATATGCTTTGGATTTAGGACAAGATCATAAAAATCCTGATGGAAACCTAGTAGGAGAAAAACACAAGCATCGCTGGAAAGAGTCGTATCGAGATAAAGAAGCTTATGTTCCACCAGATATAACCGCTCCTGTCACTGATCCAGTTAAAGTATGGCAGCAGTTTTGTCTAGAGTCGAAAATAAAGCATAATGGAATTATGCAAGATCCACCGCCATTACAGTTAGATTTATTCCTCTAATGTTAACCCCTTGCCAAGAAATTGCCAGAACGATTGGAGAGTTGTTTACCTGTTCAACGGTCAACGACTATATCCGTATACGTACCCCATTACTTTATCCTGATGGTGACGTTATTGATATATATCTAAAGGAAAAAGAGGGACAATATATCTTGACAGATTTAGGTGAAACTTTACGCTGGCTACGGATGCAAACTATATCTGAGAAAAGGTCAGAAAAGCAAGAAACGCTGATTCAAGATACACTATTAACTCATGGTGTTGAAAGATATAAAGGAATGTTAATAATTAGAATACAAGAAAATGAAAACTTAGCTTCTGCTGTAACAACTTTATCGCAAGCAGCATTTAGAGTTTCTGATATTTGGTTTACATTTAGAACTAGAGCTTTTGAGTCAATTATAGAAGAAGTAGCAGAATTTTTAATAGAGAAACAAATACCTTTTGAACAAAATAAGAAATTTGCAGGACGTTCTGGGCGTTCTCGAAAAGTAGATTTTTGCACCGAGCATCGCCAACAAACATCATTAATTGATGTACTAAGTACAGCAAGTATGACAGCAGGTAATAGTAGGGCTGATAATGTTTTTACTGTTTGGTCAGACCTTAGCTACCTTCAAGAAGGAAATTACAAATTTATTTCATTATTTGACGATACTATGGACATTTGGAAACTTGAAAATATTACTCTTCTAGAACAAGTGTCTAATGTAGCATACTGGTCGCGCAAAGCTGAATTTCAAGAAATGCTCCTTACAAACAATACCCCATCACTTCCTCAAACCTAAACCCAAAAGAGGGATAGGAGGAGATAGTACAATGGATACCAAGTTAAAATATCAAGAAATTATCAAAAGTATATTAACAGAAACTGCCGAATATCGTGCTTCTATACCTGATGGTTATAACTCCCAAGTTTTATTTGATGATGAACATGGACGTTATTTAGTGAAAAATGAAATACAAAAAACGAGTACGGTAGGGATACGGTCATTAACGCTTTAGGAGAATCGACCTCTGTTTTTGTTGGAGTAATCCAGCAATTGTAAGTTGGATCATTGATTAAAGAATCTCAGCGTCTAAAGATGGTGAGAGTGTCAAACCCAGAAGTATTTTCAGCCCGTCGTCTTTCCCCAGATAATTTTGTGCGTGATATGCGCCTAGTAGCAGCTATATTTTGGTATCAAAAAAACGAAATCTCCCAAGAAAAAGCCGCACAAATAGCAGGCTTAAACCGCCGTGATTTTATTTTAGCCCTTTCTCGTCAGCAAATAGATGTGTTTTCTGTAGACTTTGATGATTTACAAGAAGAGTTAAATCGTGTCTGAAAAATCACTGTCCTAATTTATCTAACAATTGTTGAGACAGAGGGTTAAATTCTCAATTTGTCAACTCACAACTTTTATTAACTGGGGAACTAAGGCTTTTAAAGCATTACCACGATGGCTAATTGATTTTTTTAACTCTGTCGTCATTTGAGCAAAAGTTAATTGTTTCTCTGGTACATAAAAAACCGGATCATAACCAAAACCACCATCTCCAGAAGGTGCAAATAAAATTTCACCGTGACAAATACCCTCAGATTGAATTACTATTTCTCCTTGAGGATTTGCAACAGCGATCGCACACACAAATTGAGCTTGACGATTTTCCTGATCACCTAATTCTCTTAATAACCTCTCAATCCTTTCTGTATCCGTGTTTCCATAACGCGCAGAATAAACTCCAGGCTCACCATTGAGAGCATCTACCTGTAAACCTGAATCATCAGCGATCGCCCAATTACCTGTAACTTTCGCAATTTCCGAGGCTTTGAGACAAGCATTTGCTGCAAAAGTTTCTCCTGTTTCTTCTACATCCAAATCTTCCGGTTTTAAAGCCAATTCCCACCCAGAATCAGCCAAATAAGCTTGCATTTCCCGTAATTTACCGGGGTTTCCTGTTGCTACTACAAGTAATTTATTCATTAGTCATTTGTTAGTTATTAGTTATCAGAAAATAAGTAAAAGCCAAAGATTTTTATTTATTCTAAATTTTCAGAGAAATTGATTTTTTTATATAATTGCTTTAAAGACAATTCTACATTAATTGATGACAGATTGATCATAGCATCTTCTGTTTCATACTCTGTCAAAATCCATTGATTTTCTGAAGTTTTAACATATTGCATCACATAATATTTAGTTTGGTCAATTAAAATATATTCTTTAAATTCGGGAATTGAACGATAATAGAGAAATTTATCACCACGGTCATAATCTTTTGTTGATTTAGATAAAACTTCCACAATTAACAAAGGATTCGTAACTATTGTCGTATTTGTGCTGTAATAAACAGGTTGACCCTCAATTACCATGACATCAGGATAAGTAAATTCCCGATAACGTGGTATCCACAATTTGACATCACCAATATAAATTTCATAGTCTAAATCATTTAATGCTACATTTAAGCAGATATAAAAATTACCTGCCAATTTATTATGTTGTGTTGTTCCACCAGTCATAGATATAATTTCTCCATCTCTATATTCATTTTTATAATCAGCTTTTTCTTCTAATTCTAAATATTCTTCAGGAGTATAGTAAGCAGTGACCACTTTGATTTCTTGGGTAGTAGTTTGTAATTTCATAGGCTTATTTAGTAATAGTTACTAATTGAATTTTACTGGATTTTGAATAATGTAAATTTCTCCTGGTGAACCACCGGAGGAACACGGGAAGGTTGGGGGCTTCGCGTCTTCAGACTGAAGGGGAAAACCGACAAATGCCGAATTTATTCGCCTTCAATATTGTGTTATGATTGAGTTGTCAGTACAAGACATAAAAACCTACCGGGGGACTCTCGGAAAGTATACGCCTGTCAGATATGATTTCGCCCTTTTGGTCCAACGAAATCAGGGCAGGAACCCAATATTAAGGAACCCTGCCTGAAACTGGGATAACTGAGGAATATAGACTGAAACTCTCTATAGGATCTGTGTCTCTTTAGAGCGCAGAGTGTCAAAGTTAAAGACTACATATAGGAATCATAAATGATATTTGAAAAATTTTAGCTTTTGTAGGGTGGGCATTGCCTACTGTTCAGGGGTTTTGGTGGGCATTGCCCACCCTACAGTTCTAATCTTTATATCAAAATTACCACTAACAATAGAGTTTATCTGGATTAATAGCGATAGCGAATCGCATTTACCTAATAACTTAGTAGATACAACCACAAATGCCATTAATACCAGAATCTTGCCTTGTGTCTGTATCTATAAATCACCGACGAGGTTTTTTCTTGGAAACCTTTAATACAGGTAAAGGATCAGAGGAAGACTGAGGAGGTAAATAATATTGCACAACAGGCTCTTCTGGTAAAGACGGACGTTGCTGCATTCGCCATAATTTAAAGACGAGAGCTATTCCGGCTGTTCCTAACCCAAAGGTGAAAAGTGACCAACTATCATCCAAACCACCAATCAGAGCATCCATTATTCCCGCTGTTATCAATGCACTAATGATGGGTTCTTTGCGGTAGGCTGACTTTAAAAAACGAGGTAATACAGCATTCATCACAGCTTACTTAGTTCCAATTAGGTTTTTGTATAAATTTACTCAGAATATCCCAGCCACGATTTGCTTATTGCACTAACGGTAAATAATAACATAAATAATTATAGTTTCTCTCAACAAAAAAGCGAGTACGGTAATTCACACCTAAATAAATGATAATTTTAGAAATAACGACGAAATTATCAGCTTTTCAGGATTTAATTCTCATCAGCCCCATTTTATAACTTTGTCTTAGTTAGTTCTTAATATAAATATTTTAATGTATTAATCATCAACTACGTCTATTTTTTAAGCCTGAAATTTTTAAGTTAGAGAACTACGGGTGCAATTTTACCAGCTTTACGCCTATCTGAAAAATTATGGCTTTTAAGCATAGACGCGGTTTAATCTCAATTACAAAATAAAGGTAACACAGTGAACTTATCTAGACGGGAATTTTTTACCTTGGCAGGTGCAAGTACAGCAGGTGCTTTACTATTATCGCCATTACAAGCATTTTATGCCAACAAAGCCATTGCAGCCGGTCCCTACGGCAGTTTAATCACTGACCCTAACGGAGTATTAGATTTACCATCTGGATTTCAGTACAAAAGATTGTCGGAAACTGGTCAAACCATGACTGATGGTTACAAAGTACCCGGTGGACATGATGGTATGGGTGCCTTTGCCGGATCTGGTGGAGATACCATTCTTATTCGCAACCATGAACTAGATTTCACATCTGCCAATCCTTTAAACGCTCCTAGTGGTAGCAAATACAATACCAATGGCAGAGGCGGTTGTACTAAATTGGTTGTTAATTCTTCCCGTAACCTGGTATCTCATCGGGGAGTTCTCGCGGGAACTGTTCGCAACTGCGCCGGGGGTCCCACACCTTCAGGTTCTTGGTTAACCTGTGAGGAAACCTTTCAAACCAATAACGGCAAGAATCATGGTTATGTGTTTGAAGTTCCCAGTAGTGCAAATACTTTTGTTACACCCGTTGCCCTAACAGCTATGGGACGGTTTAATCATGAAGCTGCTGCTGTAGACCCAGGCACAGGGTATATCTACATGACGGAAGACCAGCCAAATGGACTGCTCTACCGCTTCATTCCCACCAACAGCAGTAACCTGAGCACTGGCGGTACGCTATACGCTTTAAGGGTTATAGGGTCGTCTGGAATCAACACAGCTACAGGTTTCCCAAAAAATACACCTAAAGCGGTGGACTGGGTACAGATTACCAATCCTAATCCCTCCACTGATACTGTGAGAACAGCAGGGTATAACAGCGGTGCTGCCAGATTCTCAGGTGGGGAAGGTATCTTTTACGGTGGTGGTTTTGTCTACTTCACCTGTAAGAGTGGGGGTAGTACCGCAGATGGTCAAATATGGCGTTATTCTCCTGCTAACAATACTGTTGAGCTATATATTGAACCCAATAATTCTGGTGTACTAGACAATCCAGACAATATTGTTGTTTTCCCGAATCGGGACATTTTCCTCTGTGAAGATGGGGATGGAACAGATTACATTCTGGGTATTACTCCTAGTGGTAGTCTTTACAAGTTTGGTAAGAATGCTCTCAATACATCAGAGTTTGCTGGAGTTTGCTTCTCTCCTGATGGACAAACTATGTTTGTAAATATGCAAACACCAGGAATCACCTTTGCTATTTGGGGACCCTGGTAAATATAAGTTCGATTGAGTAATGAAACCTAACAGTACATTATATATTGCTGTTAGGTTTCACCCTATCTATAATTCTGGAAAGAACAGAAAAAAGCGATCTCTGAATCCTATTCCTACAGATAGGAATCATAAATGATATTTGAAAAATTTTAAGTATTGTAGGGTGGGCAATGCCCACCGTAGGGGGTTTTGGTGGGCATTGCCTAGTGTGTTAATTCTGTGAATCCTTTACCCATAAGACTTCATGCAGGTTCTGTGTCATAAATATTCGCGGATTTAAGGTTTCGTCTTTGGGAGAGCATGGAAGAACCAAAAATAGATTCAGTCCAAGAAATAACATCTATAAAACGAATAGATTCCATTGCCTGTTTTA
>JANMEE010000108.1:0-44892 GCA_031376645.1 Dolichospermum sp. OTE_75_concoct_329_sub
CGCGATGTTGAGCAGAACCTTCCAAATACATATCAGCACGATAGCATAACTCCGGTCTTAGCTTGGCTACCGCTGCCCAAGAAGAACCCGAATCAAACCACACATCCATTGTATCTGTGCCTCGGCGGTAAGTCTTGCCATTGTGGCGATATGTTTCCGGTAACAACTCCGCAACCGACAATTCCCACCAAGCATCAGAACCCTTTTCGGCAATGATAGCTTGAACGTGGTGAATAATGTCCGCATTCAGCAAGACTTCCCCAGTTGCTTCATCATAAAACACAGGAATAGGCACACCCCAAGAACGCTGACGAGAGATACACCAATCGGATCTTTCTGTTACCATAGGCGTGATGCGGTTTTCACCTTGTGCTGGAATCCAACGCACAGATGAAATAGCCTTTAAAGCCTCATCTCTAAATCCTGCCACAGAAGCAAACCATTGTTCAGTCGCGCGGAAAATTGTCGGTTTCTTCGTTCTCCAATCATAAGGATACTTGTGAGGATAAGCCTCCTCCTTCAACAGAGAACCCGCTTCATGCAAAGCATCAATAATCGCTTGATTCCCATCACCCAAAACATTCAAGCCAGAAAACTTACCAGCCTCATCCGTAAAATTCCCACTATCATCAACCGGTGCAAGAATCGGCAAACCGTAACGCTGACCAACAATATAGTCTTCTTGACCATGACCAGGAGCAGTATGAACTAACCCAGTCCCCGACTCAGTAGTGATATAGTCACCACCAACCACCACCGGACTTTCACGGTCAAAAAGAGGATGACGGTAAGTAGTATGTTCTAAATCCTGACCAGAAAATTTGGCTTTCACGGTTAACTCACAATTCAAAATTCCAGCCAACCGTTCTACCAACTCAGCCGCAACAATCAGGTCCTTACATCCTCTCTGTGCCTCTGCGTCTGGGCGTGAGACTTCTACAACCGCATATTCCAACGCACCATTCACAGCCACAGCCAAATTACCGGGAATAGTCCAGGGAGTAGTAGTCCACACAGCCACGCCCAAATCAGGTAGGAATGGTTCTAAAACAGATTTTAACCCTTCGGCAACCTTGACAACCGGAAAAGTGGCGTAAATACTGCGAGAAACGTGACCTTCAGGATATTCTAACTCTGCTTCTGCTAAAGCAGTTTTAGAACTAGGACTCCAATGCACTGGCTTTAAACCGCGATAAATATAACCTTTGAGGAACATTTCCCCAAATACGCCAATTTGCGCGGCTTCGTATTCTGGTTTTAAGGTTAAATAAGGATTTTCCCAATCACCCCAAATCCCATAGCGTTTAAAGCTTTCTCTTTGTTCGTCTACGGTTTTTAGTGCGAACTCTTTGGCTTTTTGACGCAGTTGCAAAGGTGTGAGATTTTGCCGTTCTGCCTGTTTCATATTTTGCAGAACTTTCAACTCAATGGGTAATCCGTGACAATCCCACCCTGGAACGTAATGAACTTTACGACCTTTTAGCAATTGGTAGCGGTTAATAATATCTTTGAGAATCTTATTTAAGGCATGACCAATATGCAATTGACCGTTAGCATAGGGGGGTCCATCGTGCAGTATAAATAATTCGCCGGGGTTGTTTTGTGCCAGTTGAGAATAAATGTTGTTTTCTTCCCAGAATTGTTGGATTTCGGGTTCGCGCTTGATTGCGTTTGCCCGCATATCGAAGTTAGTCTTGGGTAAGTTGACGGTATCTTTGTATTTTCCAGTTTCGGTCACAGGTTCATGCCTAATTGTAGGTGTGCAGGTTATCCGATCAATTATAAATCGTAGGTTGGGTTGAAGAACGAAACCCAACAGCAGTTATGGGTATTTTGGGGTTAATTTTTTGTTTTTGCAGGTTTACAATATATAAAGTCACTCACAATAGACTTATGACACTAACCCTCAGCTTACCACCAGAATTAGAACAGTATTTAATACAGGAAGCACAACAGCAAGGACTTTCTGTAGAAACATACACATTGGAACTTATCCAAAAATCTATTCTGCCAAAAGAAAAACAATTGAAAATAGTTAATGTACTTCAGTCTTGGATAGATGAAAGTGATGAAAAAGAACAGCAAGAAACTGGAGAATACTTAATTAATGCTTTAGATGAAAATCGTTTATCTAATCGTCAATTATTTCCGCAAGAATTAAAAGGTGTCAGTTGGTGAATAAAATTATTTTATTAGATGCTGGACCTATAGGTCTAATCACAAATCCCAAATTATCAGATGAAAGCCTTGCTTGCGCTAAATGGCTACAAATGCTAATTTTTTCAGGTAATAGAGTTATCATTCCTGAAATTACTGATTATGAAGTGCGACGAGAATTATTAAGAGCAAACAAACTTAAAGGTATTGCTCGTTTAGATGAATTAACTCAACTGGTAGAATATCTACCAATTACAACAAATGCAATGCGTCAAGCTGCTTTATTTTGGGCGCAAGCTCGACAACAAGGACAACCAACAGCAGGTGATAAAACGATAGATGGAGATATAATTTTAGTTGCTCAAGCTGTAACTTTAAATGTTGCAGATGTTGCGATCGCCACAACTAATGTTGGTCATTTGTCAAGGTTTGTTAATGCTGATTTATGGCAAAATATTCACATAAACTGAATAACATTGCAAAAAATTGTTCTAAACTGTTGGAAAATATTATATGAATGAAGTAATTGAGATACCCGTTAGTTTGACTTATTTTCAACTTCCTGAAACTGTACAAACACGGTTACAATTTTTATTAAATCGTCAAGATGCAGGTGAAGAATTGACTTTAGCAGAAAGAAATGAAGCTGAAGGTTTAGTTGATTTGGCGGAATTTTTATCTTTGCTTTCCTTACGTTCTCAGCGTATCATGCGGGCGGGATAAATGGGTAAAATTCCAATCAATTATAACAGATGGTATGATTGTAGGCTAAATGAACTGTGCAATATGAGATTGTCTTGATAAAGATATTAATTTTACATTTATTCAGTAAGACGAATAAGTAAACTCTGAAACATAGTTTCTTTGCATAATTCTTCAGTATCAACAGATCCTAGTAAATTACCTGCAAGAATCTCGGAATTGTAACTTCTTATTTCTTTTCTCAGAAAATCTTTGATATACAAATATAAAAGCTCAGTAAAATCATGTCCATGTATTTTACATCGAGTATCTTTTAACTCTTTTGCTTTAATTCGTAATTCCTCGATTTTAGCAACAAATATTGATTTTTCTGATCTCATAGCACATTTATCTAAATATTTGTCAATGTATTTTTCTATGTCAAATTGAAATTCAGTCTTTGCTTTATTCCAATTACAACATTTGCCGAAATTATCTAACATAGCAATATTTATGTTTAGTGATTCTTTAGCAGCACGAATTAGAAATAAATCTTCTAAGATTTTAGATAATTGATTGAGTATATTTATTGCTGTTAATTCAGATATACGTAGAGACAAAAGTAAGACTTTATTTAAAACTGTTTCATTAAAAAGATACATTTCCAAACATGAATAATCAGTAAAAAATAATAAATCGCACTGATAAGTTATATCGAATAACCAATCAAAATCTTTATCTGCAATACAAATAACATGAGGAGTAGTTTCTGGAAATTTATCTTGTAGGTACAAAGCAAGAGTAATAACACGACTACGGTTATTATCTTTTAACTGAAGCTCAAATAATTTTTCAGCAGAAATATCAACTGTTTCAATTTCATAAACAACAATGTTTTGTATGCCTCTATTTCTTAAAAACCATTCTAAAAAGAGTTTATCTGTTTTACCTTCAACATATATATCACGTAAATCAGGCTCAAGTTCATATCTAGCAACAAGTTCATCAAGCGTGCGTCTTATTTCATTTTCCATTTCCACTTGATTGCTCCGTCTTCACAAGCTTGATAACATGACCGCTATATTGAGAAAGCAACTCTATTGAATGAGTAGCTAATATAAATTGAACTTGACTGCCTTTTGTTAACTCAAGTAATGCGTGAATAAGTTGACGTTGCCATTTTACATTTAAGGATATTTCTGGTTCATCAATAATAAAAATTGTTGCTTTATCTCTTGCAGTAAGAGTGTTACAAAAAAGTAATAGAAGTTGTTTTTCTCCTGAAGATAGTTTTTCAGAAGATAATTCTAGATTTTCATCAGTAAATATTTTGATTCCATCTCTGACATGAAGCTTTATATATTTATCATGAAAAAATTTATTAATGGTACTTTCAAAGGTAGTTAATAAATTTTGTGTATCTTGTAGGGCATTAAACCTTGCAGATACACTATCCAAATATGGTTTTAAAACACTCGATACAAGTGTAGATTTCCCTTTTGAATTTGATTCCAATATATTAACAATATTTTGACTATCCAATGGTGACATTAAGCCAAATCGAGAAAAATCTTTACTACGATTATCTGCATTTATTAAGTCTTGAATTAGTATTTCAAGTGGCTTTGGCAATTCTTCTATAACTTCTTTTTCTGAATTTTGAAGAATTTTAGTAATAATTTCTTCATAGACGTTGTGTACATTTGCTTCTCCTTGATTTGTCCCTGTTAATGTTTGATCACTAATCCATTTTTGAGTTCTTTTAATAGATGTTTTTAAAACTATATCTCTGTTAATTAAAGAATAATCATCTAATAGATCAAAGGTTGATGAAGTAGTTCTTCTTCTTGAGAATAGAAATTCTCTATGCTTTTCATATAAATCATTATCATCATCATCTGGTAAAATATCACTTTTTAAGATTCTGTCATCACCTAAAAAAAACATATTTAATTGAAGTTCTGTTAATTTTTCACAAAATTCATCATTAGGTAATTTTTGTTTTCGTTTATCATATTCATAGTCCATTAGTTCATCAAAAATACTAATTTCATTCTGAAAAATTTGCAATTGAAATGAACCAATTAACTCTGAATTAGCTCGACTAGCAATAAAACTACTACCATCGGCAAGAATTAACGAAAATTTGCTAAAAGGAATTTGGGTTAAAAATTTACGATGTCCAGGATGTGGTGATAGCAAATGAAATAAAAGCTTTAAAATCGTGGTTTTACCAGAACCATTATCTCCATAAAGGATCATGAGAGAAGAGTCTACTTCATTATGAGTATCTTTTTTTGATAATGTATAATTGTATCTACCAAAAAGTTGCTCTACCTCAATACTTACAATGGAAAGGGGAGGACTATTGGTTTTAATATCAATCATCTGCATAACTGTTTCACTTTCCTAACGAACGAATAGATTGATTACATCAAAGGCTTTGATTTTTACTTAGATTACTACAATCATACTAAAAAATAGTGGTTCTACCGCTCCTTTTCTAATATTTTCGGAACAATACGGATTAAACCCTTATCTTGATTGGATTTGAGGCTTTAATACTCTCCGAAATAGGCGAAATCGGAGCAGTAGAACCATAATTTCCTTACCAGCACCCCACATCATGTCATACATACCTTGACGCACAGCGCGATGAAAACTGGAATATTCCCAATCCTTTGGTGCTTCTAAATTAGTGATATTTTGAAAGTGTTTAATATTAGCAGTAATTAAAACGCATTTATTATTAATTGCTGATGCTCCAATCAGTAAGTCAAGGGGAGTAATTAATAAACCTCTCTGACGTAAATCTTTATAAATAATACTTGCAACATTAGCTGTATCTATATCAAGCGGTAAAATTTCGCTACTCTTGGCAAGAATTTCAAATTGCTGCAAAAGATTTCTAGCATCTTTGTACAGCAATCCACTTTTGATTTCGTAGTAGGTAAGAACAGAAAAATTTAAATAACTGTGAAATTGTTGATATTCACGGAATTTTTTGACAACTTGTGTTTCACCTCGCAGAAAATATGAGAGGATATTAGTATCTAGCAAAGCTTTTTTTACAGTTAAATTTGCCTTTGCAAGTCTAGTAATCGCTGTTCTTCAATCTCATGTTCGAGGTTTTGTAAAAGTATGGTTTCTTCAGCACTCGCAATACCGGCAAACTGCATAAAATCTATAGTTTTTGGATGTAGTATTTGTTGACGCTGTGCTAATTGCTGGAAAATAAGTTGAGCAATTTCATTGTTGCTAAATGCCAGTTAGTCCAAACTCAAGTACTAAATCAGACGTGAACATCTCTTTTTCCTCATATCTCTGTACCTTTACGTCTCTGTGTGAAAAAAGATCATATTTTCACCTAAGTAGGTGAACAGAAAAAAGCCGTAGACGCGAAGCGGCTTCTCGAAGAGTAATATGTAACGAAAAGTAAAATATCCCAAAACCTCTTCTGGAGTTCCCTGTTCCCTTGTGATAACGACAATTTTTAACGCCCACCTATTTAATCTAAAAACTCTCCCAAATTTGGCACATTTACCCAACATCCTGTTTGATGAGATTCATGAGATAAATCCATTAATAACTGTGAATAAACCCCTTCTCTTAAAGAAGGAATAGTTTGCTGATTATTCGTAATTCCTTTTACCCATTCATCAACAACTCTTAAAAAAGCACAAATTCGCCCATCATGATAATGTTGAGGGAAAAGAAATTGTTGGGGAACTATTATTTCTTTTAAAGATTCTCCACTTTGACAACCCCAAACTTGAAAACCATGAATATAGTCTTTTTGATTTTTACTACCTAATATTAATGTTCCTTTATCTCCATAAACTTCTATCCAATGAGTTCTTTCTGCATGAACAACCGCACTAATAGAAACTTGACAAGATGTACCATTTACCAATTCCAGAGATAATAAACAAGTATCATCAGTATCAACTGATTGTAATTCTCCAGTTGCTAGATTAACTCTTTCAGAAATAGCAGTAATTAAATGGGCATTTAATTTACTTACTTCTCCAAATAACCAATTAATATAATCAAAAGTATGAGAGCCTAAAGAACCTAAAGCCCCTCCACCTTTTTCTTGACTAGAATACCAATTCCAAGGACGAGATTTATCAGCGCGAGAAGAACCCAACCAATCAATTTTAATTAACCGAATATTCCCCACATAATTTTCAGCCAGCAGTTGCATTAAAAATTGCCATTCTGGGACAAACCGAAATTCAAAATCTACAGTTGCAATTACATTTTTATCTTTTGCTAACTGATATAATTCTTTAGCCTCAGTAACATTTAAAGTTATGGGTTTTTCTAACAAGAGATGTTTGCCAGCTTGCAAAACTTGTTTAGCCATTTCATAGTGCAAAAATGGCGGTGTGGAAATACTCACAGCTTCAACTGTGGGTAAAGCCAAAATTTCTGTTAAATTGTCCCCACCATAGGGAATATTATGATTTGCCGCAATAATTTTTGCTTTATTAATATCTCTATGATAAATAGCGACAATCTTAGTTTTATGATGTGCTTGAAATGTGGGAATATGAACTTTTTGACCAAATCCCGTTCCAACAACTGCTACCCCAATCATGTTTAGTTTTTGTTAAATTTACTTAATAATAATTGTACCGATTAATTGAGTTTCGAGAAAGTTAATGGCGAAAGTTATCAATAGACATTTTGTGAAAATTAAATGTGCATTTCAAATAACCATTGTAGTAGTAGAGACGTTCCATGGAACGTCTCTACTTTTTTGGAGATGTCTAATAGTTGACACTCTCAGGGAAGACAGCAACTGAGATTTTACTGACACGTTAGGACTTGAACCTAACCGTTGTTTCTTATGAGCCGGGATTTCTCCGGACTAGGATGCTTCAACACGTAGATGTTTTTTGTTCTTACTCACGATTTAATTCTAACATAAAATCCCTCGTGTCGCTTCCCTCTGTTGGGAAGACAGCCCCTGAGTTTCCCACTTACCGCGAGGTCTTATGAAAATAATCGCTATTAAGTTAACAAACACAAAATCCCCTAATCTTAGATAGAAACTGAGGCTGGAGGATTAGTGTTATTAGCAAGTAAATCTACATCTTTTGATGCTTCACTTACACGAATAATTTTTGCTCCTAGTTGTTGCAACTTCATGTCAAGGCGATCATAACCTCTGTCTAAATGGTGTAATCCTTGAACTATGGTTGTTCCAGTCGCTGCTAATCCTGCTATGACTAAAGCCGCGGAAGCTCTTAAGTCTGTGCCTATAACTGGTGCGCCTGATAACATTGGTACTCCCCGAACAAAAGCAGTATTACCTTTAACACGGATATCTGCGCCTAAACGATTCAACTCAGCAGCATGACGCAGGCGGTTTTCAAAGACCGATTCATTAATGATACTGTCACCTTCGGCTACAGTTAGTAAAGCCATGAAAGGCGCTTGCATATCCGTGGGAAACCCAGGGTGGGGCAAAGTATCAATATTTATAGCCTTGAGAGTTTTCGCTGGTAAAATGCGTAAACAGTCTTGTGCTTCTTCAATGATTGATACACCAATCTCCTGTAACTTAGCAATAACAGGGATTAAATGATCTGGGACAACTGGGGATAGAAGTATTTCAGAACGGGTAATTGCCCCAGCGATTAACAAAGTCCCTGTCTCAATGCGATCGGGAATAATAGTATAATCAGTTGAGTGTAATTTAGGAACACCAACTATAGTAATTGTACTTGTTCCTGCACCTTTGATTTTTGCGCCCATTGAGTTACAGAAGTTAGCTAAATCTACCACTTCTGGTTCTCTGGCAGCATTATCAATGATAGTTTCTCCATCTGCTAGGGTAGCAGCCATCATCAAGGTTTCCGTTGCTCCGACACTGGGAGTATCTAAGTATATTTTCGCGCCGCTTAACCTACCATTATTTCCGGGAACATGAGCATTGCAAATACCATGTTCTATTTGCACCTCTGCCCCCATTGCTTGCAGTCCCCTGACGTGCAAATCTACCGGTCTGGCCCCAATAGCACAACCCCCTGGCAAGGGCATTTGTGCTACTCCTAGTCGGGCTAGAATTGGACCAATGGCAAAGAAACTGGCTCGGAGTTGGGTAACGAGTTCATAGGGAGCTTTAGATGTGGTAATTTCCCGGGCATCAACATCTAAAATGTCCCCTTCTCTATTCAAACGTAGTCCTAAAGCTGATAGAACTTGTCCCATTCGATTTACGTCCGCTAACAAGGGAACGTTACGAATCCGACAATCACCGGAACAGAGGAATGTTCCAGCCATGATTACCAGTGCGGAATTCTTAGCTCCGCTAATTTTTACATGACCGCTCAAAGGATGCCCACCAGAGATTTGCAAGACTGCGGAGTCTGCTTCTAGTGAAGACTTGGCATCTGGTAAGCTGCTAGAAGAATTAATAAGCCTACCTCCAAAAGTACGTAATTATAAAGGTTTGATGTTGGTTTTGATTCTATGTTGATCATCCTCTAGCTAAAAGCAAAGAAGATTTTCTTCTAAGTTTTCAAATGCCATAAAGTCGTTAAATTCTATCATGCCGGATGTCGGCTTGATTGGAAAAATGGGGATTGACCAGATGTGAGCAAAATTTTAAAATCGCCCTACATCTATTGTGGCAAATTTTTTCTTGACAAATGAAAATGATTAGGCCATAATAATGGACTATGAGTAAAATTCAATTCCAGCGGAACTGGCGGAATTGGCAGACGCGCTAGATTCAGATTCTAGTGCCTTCACGGGCTTCCGGGTTCAAGTCCCGGGTTCCGCATCTCAATATATCAATTTTGGATTAATCTCAAATCCGAAATTTAAAATCTAAGATTGTGTTAACAAGTTTACAAAATTCTCTAGTTAAACAAATCCGCAAGTTGCACTCCACTAAGGAGAGAAATAAGCAGCAGCTATTTTTGTTGGAAGGAACGCATTTACTTGAAGAAGCTTGTGCAGTCGCCTATCCCTTAGATGCTGTATGCTGTACTCTTCAATGGAACCAGACACATCCTCAGTTATGGGAAGTTATTTGTAGTCAGTGCTGTCGCGTTGAAATTGTCAGTCCAGAAGTTTTAGCAGCAATGGCTACAACTGTCAATCCTGATGGTATAGTGGCAATAGCAAAGCGCGACCCAGAAATCTCTCAAGGAAATGCACAACTCACACAAATTCCTTTTACGGGTTTGGTTCTAGCTTTAGAAACTATTCAAGATCCTGGTAACTTAGGAACCATGATTCGCACAGCCGCAGCCGCAGGTGCATCAGGTTTGTGGTTAAGTGAAGATAGTGTAGATTTAGATAATCCCAAAGTTTTACGTGCCTCTGCTGGACAATGGTTTCGCTTAAATAAAGCTGTCAGTGAAGATTTGCAAGCTACAGTTCGGCAAAGTCAGCAAGCAGGAATGCAGGTAGTAGCTACCTTACCCAATGCCGATTTAACTTATTGGCAGGTAGATTGGCGTAAACCTAGTTTAATATTATTGGGTAACGAAGGAGCAGGATTATCAGCGGACTTAGCTGCCTTGGCAGATATCCAAGTAAAAATTCCCCTGAGTCCTGGAGTAGAATCATTGAATGTGGGAATAACTGCTGCTTTAATGTTATATGAAGCCCAAAGACAAAGAACTTTCGCGTAATTAGTTAATTAATTCTGGCTCTTGTTATAGATATTTACTACCAACAATTCTTTCTTTATCAATTTTACACATTAATAGGCCAAATTGCCTTTCTTCATGGACATGAATAAATTAATGGAACAAGGATTAATTTGGCTAGGTGCAGCTACAATTGCTGTTAGTTTAATGGCTTGCGATAGGTTGTTTCCTCCTCAAGGTGATCTGGTTGAGCGGGTAAGTGATGGTGATACACTAGTATTAAAAAGTTCTGATGGTAAAAAGTTCACGGTGCGGTTTGCTTGTATTGATGCACCAGAAATACCGCATTCTCTCAAGGAAAAGAATAGTAAAATTACTAAAGATGTAAATCAGTTTGCTTGGGGTATGAAAGCAAAAATACGGATAGAGGAACTAATCAAACAAACAGACAGTCATGTAAATTTAAATATTACAGATAGCGATAGCGAAGCGCTGCTGCAAGCAGATCGCTATGGTAGAAAAATTGCAGAAGTGCGTTTAAAAGATGGCACGTTTTTACAACAAGTTTTGGTAAAAGAGGGATTAGCTAAAGTATATCGTTCCTATTTAAGCAAATGTCCAAGTAAAGAAATAGTACAGCAAGCCGAAGCGCAAGCGCAACAGCAAAAACTTGGGGTTTGGAATGATCGGAAATTTATTGATCCTTGGGATTATAGAAAAGCAAATAAGTGAATTTTTACAAAAACTCACGCAAGAACTCAAAAGGATTATCTTCCCAACAAGGTTCGGGTACTAACCAAACCAATTTACTTTTAATCTCGTTCTCGATTTCATCACTATCATCTCTATCAAATAGTGAAGTTAAAGCTTCCCAATCGCGTTCTCTCAAGGAGTTCAAAGAGGAAACATTTACCTGTAGATTATTAGAGTAATTCACGAGTAGATTTTTTGGTTGATTTTTACAAAAGAAAGCATCATTGCTCAAAGACTAATATTTATTCGGTTTTACCAAATACCGAAATGATACTGATCATCATTATCATATTTACACTATATAACCTTTCCTGGTTTAATCATCTTTCCTGTCTTGAGTTAAATGGCCTTTACTGAAAATCCCCCTATCAGCGAAATTCAGAGATGCTACGTTAATTCTAATCATGTCTGACTCCCAAGTAAGTGCTGCTCTTGCGAAACTACACCTATCAATTTCCTCCGGAGCCCATCCTAGATGAACCAGCAGCAGATTATAATTGGCATTGACATTAGTTAGCTACATACAAACTCTGAGAATATATTTTTATTGTTCAAACAATCAAATTATTAACTATTCACAGAAAAACTCTAAATTGCCATCTTGGATATCCTGATTCTGACTAATTTAATTGTCTGAATCAGGATTTACACCGATTGAAGGATTAACAGGATGTTTATTAGCTTCCCAATATTCTTTGGCTGAATTTAAAATATCCAATGCTATTTGGTACTGTGTCGGATCAGTTTTAGCAAAAATATCGGCATGATCATAGTGCGGTGAATAATCACAAGCACGGTTTCGGAAGAGAGGGGCAAAGAGGGGCAACATTCCCCTCGACTCTACCCCCCGATGAAGACCCTAAATCCTAAAATCCTGTAAATCCTGATTCTGACAAATTACACAGAACTTAATTGTTTTTCCTCTGTTTTCGCTTCTGGACTATCAGCTTCAGATGGTGGTACTAACTGCCAGAATTTGGGTAAATATTCTGCCCAATTAGCGATAATTTCCTGGGCTTTTGGTGAACCAGTGCGATCACCATGAGTTTTAATTAGATCATACAATTGTTGTCTGCCAACATTACTAACAACTCGCTGCACGTTAACAATAGCGTGATTAACTAAATCGGGGAAATTACCAGTTTCATCCAGGAAGTAAGCTAAACCACCTGTCATTCCTGCACCAACGTTGCGGCCAACCTTACCCAAGACAACAATTACACCACCAGTCATATACTCGCAGCAGTGATCACCAGCCCCTTCAATTACGGCTGTACCTTTAGAGTTCCGTACCGCAAACCGTTCTCCGGCTAAACCATTGGCAAATAACGCCCCACCGGTAGCACCATAAAGGCAGGTATTACCCACAATCACGTTTTCGGCTGGGTTGTATGTGGCATTTGCTGGGGGCTGAATAATAATTTCCCCACCGTTCATTCCCTTACCTACATAGTCGTTAGCTTCTCCGACTAGGTTGAGGATGACACCATCCAGGTTAAATGCGCCGAAGCTTTGCCCGACACTACCGTGGAAATTGAGGTTAATTGCCCCTGTAAAGCCGTTGTCACCGTATTTAGCAGCGATCGCTCCAGTTAACCTCGCACCGACGGTTCTATCGGTATTGACAACGGTGAGAGTCTTGCTAACTTCAGTTTGATTCTCAATCGCAGCTTGAATATCTAAATCAGCCAGTAACTGATCATCTAATACAGGTCCGTTGGTGTGAACTTTTTCATGCACCAACCAACTGCGATTAACTTTAGTATCTGGTAGCTTAGTTAAACAATCCAAATTCAAAGCTTGGGTTTTATTCAGTTGGATTTCCGAACGCACCGTTAATAAATCAGCCCGGCCAATCACTTCTGATAAAGAACGATATCCCAATTTAGCCAACAGACTCCGCACCTCTTCCGCAATGAAGTAGAAGAAATTGACAACGTGTTCGGGAATTCCGGTAAACCGCTTCCGCATTTCTTCTTTCTGAGAAGCTATACCCACAGGACAGTTATTAGTGTGGCAAATCCGCGCCATAATACAGCCTTCAGCAATCATGGCGATAGAACCAAAGCCGAACTCCTCAGCCCCCATTAATGCCCCAATCAGGACATCCCAGCCACTCTTGAGACCACCATCTACACGCAAGATGACGCGATCGCGCAAGCTATTTTCCATCAATACCCGATGTACTTCTGTTAAACCCAATTCCCAGGGACTACCAGCGTGTTTAATAGAAGAAAGCGGTGATGCACCAGTACCGCCATCATGTCCCGAAATTTGGATAATATCAGCATTAGCCTTAGCTACACCTGCTGCAATTGTACCAATCCCGATTTCTGCGACTAATTTCACCGAAACTTGGGCTGTGGGGTTAATTTGGTGCAAGTCAAAAATCAACTGTGCTAAGTCTTCAATGGAATAAATATCATGGTGGGGTGGTGGTGAAATCAAAGTTACACCCGGCTTAGAACGCCGCAACATGGCAATATATGGGCTTACCTTTGGTCCAGGTAGTTGTCCACCTTCTCCAGGTTTTGCACCTTGGGCAATTTTGATTTCCAGTTGTTGGGCTGTTGCTAAGTATTGGGGAGTAACGCCAAACCGTCCCGATGCAATTTGTCTAATGGCACTCGCAGCCGTGTCACCATTTCTCAACCCATTAAGATGGGGCAGAGTGGGAGATTTACCAGCAGCATCGACATCACCTAAAACATTGTAACGAACCGGATCTTCGCCACCTTCACCTGAATTAGATTTACCACCAATGCGATTCATGGCGATCGCTAAAGTTTCATGTGCTTCTCGTGATAACGCCCCTAGAGACATCCCACCCGTACAGAAACGTTTGACAATATCATTAACTGACTCTACCTGTTCTAAAGGAATTGATGAGCGCTCGCTTTGGAAATCCAGCAAATCACGCAACGCCGTCACCGGTCTATTGTGAAGATGCTGCTTGTAAACCTCATAATGGTCATATTGCTTACCATTTACAGCCTTATGTAGCGACTTAGCTAATTCTGGGCTGTTCATGTGGTATTCACCACCAGGACGGTATTGGACAAAACCTAAGTTTTCCAACTTCTTCGCCGTCAATTCCGGGAAAGCCTTACTGTGGAAAGATAGCACCTCTTGCGCCAATTCACTCACACTTAAACCACCAATGCGGGAAGTTGTCCCCCGGAAACCCAAAGCTAACAAATCACCACCAATCCCAATCGCTTCAAATATTTGCGCGGCTTGATAACTGGAAAGGAGAGAAATTCCCATCTTCGAGAGGATTTTCAACAAACCTGATTCTATAGCTTTGCGATAATTTTCTATGGCTTGGTTTAAAGTCAAAGTGGCAATTTTGCCCCTAGTCATAAACTGCTGAGTCTTGGGTTCAGACCACCAAGCACTGACCGTATCCAAAGCCATATAGGCACAAACAGCACCCGCACCATAACCCAACAAACAAGCAAAATGATGGGTACTCCAACATTGAGCAGTATCCACGATTAAGGATGTTTTCATCCGTAACCCTTCGCGGATTAAGTAATGATGAACCGCACCAATTGCCAACAAAGGGGGAATATAAGTATATTCAGCAGCAATACCTGTACCTGTTCTGTCACTTAATATTAAAATCTTCGCACCAGCTCGCACCGATTCAGCAGCTTGTTTTTGCAAAGATTCCACAGCCGTTTTTAAACCATTTGGTCCGGTGGCTATGGGGAATAAAGTTGATAACTCAGCCGTCGCAAATCCTGATAACTTAATAGTTTCTAACTCTGTCTGAGTGAGTACAGGTGACTCTAACTTGAGTCTGCGGGCGTATTCGGGTTTGGGTTCTAATAAATTCCCCTTTTCACCCAGTTCCACAGTCAGAGACATTACCAACTTTTCCCGTAAAGGGTCAATTGCTGGGTTCGTAACTTGGGCAAATCGCTGTTTAAAATAGTCATACAGCAAATGGGATTTTTCTGACAGTATAGCCAAGGGAATATCATCCCCCATACAGAAAGTCGCTTCTGCACCAGTGCTGGCCATGGGGTGAATCACCATTTCCACATCTTCTATGGTGTAACCAAAGGCTATTTGCTGTTGTAATAAGACTTGGGGATCAATTTTGTTAGTAGTCAGTTGTCCATTGTTCGTTGATAAATGTCCATTCCCATTCCCATTCCCATTCCCGTTACCATTTCCGCTACCATTCCCGACAGATTGCCCCTTAACTAATTTACTCAATTCTTGGCGATGCTGTTGCAACCATTCTCCATAGGGATGTTGTTTAGCAATGCGTTGTTTAATTTCCCAGTTTTTGAGAATTTCTTGGGTATGCAAATCCACCGCAATCATTTGTCCAGGTCCCAGTCTACCTTTTTCGAGAATATTTTCTTCTGGGATGTCTACTACTCCAGCTTCAGAAGCAACAACGATATAATCATCTTTGGTAATCACATAACGCGCAGGTCTTAACCCATTGCGGTCTAATGTCGCGCCAACTTTTTTACCATCACTAAATACTAACAGCGCGGGACCATCCCATGCTTCTTGCAAACCGCTGTAATACTCATAAAAATCCACAATTTCGGGATATTCAGCTAAGGAAGGTTGATTTTTGTAAGCTTCGGGAACCATCATCATTAACCCTTCTAAAGGGCTACGTCCCGAACGCACTAACAACTCTAGGACATTATCTAAAGTTGCAGAATCGCTATTATCAATGTTGACCATTGGCTTGAGTTCATCAAACCGATCTTCCCAAATTGGATGACTCAGGGTAGCTTCCCGTGCCATCATCCAATTAATATTCCCCAACAGGGTATTAATTTCTCCGTTGTGACCTAATAGCCGCATGGGTTGGGCTAAAGGCCATTTAGGCATGGTGTTGGTACTAAAACGGCGATGATATACCGCAAATGCCACTTTAAAAGCTGGATTTTTTAAGTCTTGGTAAAAATCTCCCAATACAGCAGAACGCACCATGCCTTTATAAACAATCGTGCGGCTAGACAATGAACATACATAGAAATCTTCAGAAATTCGTCTACCCGCTTGCATAATCCGGCGACGAGCAATATACAATTCTCTTTCTAGTTCATCTCCGCTTTTATCAGCACAATAAATCAGAACTTGTTCTATTTGGGGTTGATTTTCTTTTGCTTGTACCCCTAATACTTCTGGACGCACTGGAACTACTCGCCAGCCCAGTACAGTCAATTTTTCCTCTGCTGCTATTTGCTCAAATGCAGCTTTTGCAGCTTTAGCGGCTGTTTTGTCTTGGGGAAAAAATATCATCCCCACAGCCTGATGACTGGGCGCAGAAAAATCAATCTGATTACCATAATCTTGTGCCAATAATTCCCAAGGAATTGCTGTTAATATCCCCGCACCATCTCCAGAATCTTGGTCAGCACTACAACCTCCTCTATGTTCTAAGCAAGTTAAAGCAGTTAAGGCTTTATCCAAAATTTCATGACTGGCAATATTTTGACGATGGGTGATAAAACCCACTCCACAAGCATCTCTTTCTTCTACTAACCACTTTTGCCCTGGATATGTATCTTGAAAATTAGTATCTGACACTTTAATTTGCTGACCCTGATTTGATGGTTGATGATTCATACTTTATTCCTGAAATGTTGAGGTATAGATGTTGTTATTACTGCTAGAGGGAAATTTTCTCAGTTATTGGCACTGGATAAAAATACATAATTATCAAAGTTTAGGGATAACAATTTTAGCTTGACATTTAGCCAAAGCTGTGCTATCAATGCTTATCTATTTTTGTTTGTTTACTGCACTGTAAAAACAAACTACCTTAATCCAGAAGAACCTGTAAATCCAACGGTTTTTGAAGTTTTCAGTTTTGATCCCTAAGACTACTATTATAGTCTACAAGCAGTTTGTATTATTTAAAACAATTATCGCTAGTGTTTTTAGCATGAAAATTGTTTGCTACTTTTGAGAAGATACAAAAATCCAATATAAATATTATCATAATTACTTCTGAAAAAGATCATGATTTTTCAAATTTATTCATATTATTTATAAATTTTTGTGGATTCAGTTATAATTAGAGTTACTCCTAGCAACTTCTAGGGCAACTACGGGGGAATTGCCCCTACTATTCGAGAAATCTATGCAAATCTTTTTGCCACCAGAGGTAGAAGCCTTGCTGGAACGCCAACTTACTTATGGTAAGTATAACGATGCTATTGAAGTTATTCTTGCAGGTATCAAACTCCTAGAACAGCAAGAAGACATCTATCAAGGACGATTGGAAGAGGTTAGACAAGAAGCACGCTTATGATTATAAGCATCTCAACAGGGTAAGGTTGTTGAAGCTTCAATAGCAATGGCTCAAATTCGTGCTAACCTGCAATCACGCCACCAAGTCTCAGACGAAGCATGACCCCTTGTTAGGAATGTGAATTAAATAACGTGCAAAAGTAGGGTGTGTTAGCGACAGCGTAACGCACCATTCTACGTTAAATCAGAATTGCAGGTTATTAAATTTGCGTTACTTACTACTTTGGGCGATCGCATAAGCACTGCTGCAAGCAATCGCTTAAAATTTCTGTACCATTATTGGGTCTGTAAAATTTCCCTAGCAGTCAAACTTAACTCTGGAAAAGCTGGTGATACTATAACTTCATCCCCTCGAAACTGACTAACTTGATATTCACCATCAGTCAAGGAGTAAATTGATAGTGTTGGTAACTTGGGACTACCAATCAATCTTCTCGCACCTAATCCCAAATAATCAACTATCCAATATTCAGGAATCCCCATTGCTTCATAGTCATTGAGTTTACGGCCATAATCAATACCCCAATTACTACTCACAACCTCAACTACTAGAGGTACTGACGCGGACTGAGTAAGTGTTGATTGTTTGTTCCATAGTGGCTCATTGACTAGGTTATGATAATTTATTAGCAAAATATCAGGACAATAAGCTGATTCTGCTGTTGATGGTTTAACAAAGGCATTTTTAGCGATGATATAGGGAAAATTCTGCCGAATCATCTCTGCTGTTAAGTTGCGCCCGAGTAAGGCGATAATAAGTTCATGATCTCCTGTTGGCTGATTCATTTCTACAATTACTCCATCATGCAGTTCATAGCGTACCCCTGTATCTGGATACCATTCGGAAAATTCTGCAAAGGTTATTGATTTTAGTAAAGCTTGAACCATATTCCCACCTTCTTTATTGCGATAGCTTTTATTTTAACAATTGACCATGACGGTCGGCAGGAACTAAGATACTTCCACGACTTTCAATAATTACAGTTCTCAAAATAGACATTTGTATAAATAATATTATGAAATTGCTGCTTTCTGTGTTTCCACTACTGTCAACACTATGGTTTTTTGCTGGTAGTTATCAAGCCATCGCTCAAAATATTCCCAGTTTATCAACTTCAGTTAATACTGGTAATCAAATTACTCTCAATGGTCGCACCTTACCAGGAGCATGGTTACAGTCAACAGCAGGAAAACTACAAACTTATCTTAGTGATGGCGCAGTTAAGCAATTGATGGGTATAGATTTACTCAGTAGTAATAATCCTAGTCAACAACCAATCCAGTGGTTTTCTGGTTCGCTTGTTCTCAATACCAATTTGAGGGGAGGATATCGCTATTTAGATATTACTCAATTAGCAGTTAAACAGAGTTGGCAAATTCAAGCTAATGGTAACACCTTAGCAATTTCCACTCCTGGTTCCCAACTGAAAAATATTCGTTTAGGTAAACAACCCCAAGGAGATCGAGTTGTTCTAGATTTAGATACAGCAACTCCTTGGCAAATTAGACAAGAATTACCAGTCAAAAAAGTTGTTGATCCTGATGAAATTATTCCCAAATCTACTACACCACCTAACCGAGACTGGACTCTTACCTTAGATGGTATTGCTGATGCGGGTTTACTTCAACGGTATAATTCTCAACCACCTAAACCTGAATCATTAATTCAAAAAGTAGAAGTAGTCAATAATCAAACAATTGTCCGTTTAAGTGTTCCCTTTGGTCAATCTGTACAAGTTAGCACCATTCCCCAACCAAATCGGTTAGTGATTGATATTCGTCCTGATGCTTTGGTCAATAAGAGTATTGCTTGGACACAAGGACTGCAATGGCGGCAACAGATGGTAACTTTAGGAACAGACCGGTTTCCTGTAGTTTGGTTAGATATTAACCCCCGCACTGTGGGATTGACAATTAAACCCATAGTAACTAACCCACAAACATTAACTGGTACTGCTCCTTTGTTGCAAACTGCTCAAAATTACTTAGCAGTAGCCGCAATTAATGGTGGTTATTTTAACCGCAATAATAAATTACCTTTAGGGGCAATTCGTCAGGATAATCAATGGATATCTGGACCGATTCTCAACCGGGGTGCGATCGCTTGGAATAATAACGGACAATTTTATTTTGGTCGGCTCACACTCACAGAAACCTTAATTACCAACAATAATCAGCATTTACCCATTTCCTTTCTTAATACTGGCTATGTGCAGCGTGGTATCGCTCGTTATACTCCAGCCTGGGGAAATACTTATACACCCTTAGCTGATAATGAAACTATAGTAGTTATCCAAAACAATCAAGTAATCAATCAATTAGCAGGTGGTAAAAGTGGGACAACACCAATTCCCATTCCTGAAAATGGTTATCTTCTCATCTTCCGTAATCAAACCCCACAGCTACCTATAGGGACGAGAGTTAACCTTACCAGCACCACTACCACACCGGAATTTAGTCGCTACCCCCATATTATTGGTGCAGGTCCCCTATTAGTCCAAAATCGGCAAATAGTTTTAGATGGATCAGCGGAAACATTCAACCCGGCTTTTATGAAAGGTCAAGCGGTTCGCAGCAGTATTTGTACTAATTCTACAGGTAATTTAATGATTGCGGCTGTGAGTAATCGTGCTGGAGGTGGTGGACCAACCTTAGCAGAACAGGCAAAATTAATGCAAACAATGGGTTGTATTAATGCTTTAAATTTAGATGGTGGTAGCTCTACAAGCCTGTATCTAAGTGGGCAATTACTTGATCGTTCTCCCAATACTGCGGCTCGTGTTCACAATGGTATTGGGATTTTTCTGGAAGCGAAGTAGTTATTTGAAGGTCGGATGAAATACAATTGAGGTCGAGGAAACCTCGCCCCTACAGGTTTTGCAATTTAATAACTGTATCTCACTTAAGTGCATACCGCTGTATGAGTTACAAAATTTTGTGATCTAGACCAATAATATTGGCTTTTACTTCTGTTTGTTTGAGGGGAAATGCGATCGCTTCTTGCTTGGGAGTTTGAATATATCAACCGCTGGGTTGGTGTTCTAGGGTGCGAGTCATGGTTTTTACCTCACGCTTTTGTTCTATATATCTAGGGTAGGTTGGTTTTTCGGGAAGATATGCTCAGTTTTGTGTTCAGTTGAGAGTATGGTTATTCTTAATTGTCAATCATTATTCACGTCAATCTATTATAATTAATTCATTAGTTATTATTTTCTACATATTTAATTATGCAAACTACATTCATTCCTGAAGAAGAAGTAACTTTTTTTGAAGAAACGGAAGATCAAGACATTGATTCTAATTCGACCAAATATTACGAATCAGAATTAAAAAAAATCTCTAAAGTTGTTGTTATGGGAACTGACTGGACAACAGCAACAATATTTGATCAAATGGTGCGGGAAAATATACAGTTAAATCCCAGATTTCAAAGAAGAGATGCTTGGGATATAACTCGTAAAAGCAGATTTATAGAATCCCTGATTTTAGGATTTCCAGTACCACAAATAGTATTAGCAGAGAAGGAAAGAGGAAAATTTATAGTTCTTGATGGTAAGCAAAGGTTACTGACTATTTTACAATTTTATGGTAGTAGTGAAACTCCTAATAATGCTTTTGCTTTAAAGGGTCTAGAGTTCAGGACTGATATGAATAACTCCAGATATGACGATTTAAAAAGTGATCTGTTTTTAAGTGGAGAAATGAATCATCTTGATAATCAAACTATTAGAACTATAGTTCTTAAGAATGTAGATAGCGAAAATTTACTTTATAAAATTTTCCTCCGGTTGAATTTAGAAAGCACTCCTTTATCTCCACAAGAAATTAGACAAGCACTACATCCAGGTGAATTTATCAATTTCTTAGATGATCAATCAATTAAAAGTCGGACTCTTAAAAAAATATTCAAATCTAAAGATCCTGATTTTCGGATGCGTGACGTTGAATTACTACTGCGTTATGTAGCATTTCATTACTTTCTGTCTGAATATCGTGGTAATCTTAAAGCTTTTTTAGACATGACTTGTAAAGAGCTTAACAAAAATTGGGATCAAGTAAATAATGATGTAGAAAATATAGTCAACCAATTTGAAAATGCCGTACAAACAACTATTAATATATTCTCAGAACAAAATTTTTCTCGAATGTGGTTAAGTAGGGATGAAACCTATAGAACAAGGTTTAATAAAGCTATTTTAGATGTGATGATTTTTTATTTCTCAGATGAAATAATTCGACAATCTGCTCAAGAACATAAACAAGAAATTGAGACGGCTTTTAAAGAACTATGTTTATCAAATAGTAAATTTAGAGAAGGTGTTGAAGGAACAACTAAGAATATTCGAGAAACTTACAATCGGTTAAGATTTTGGGGAGAAAGTTTGTCAGAAGTTTTAGGTATAAAGTTTAATTTACCTGAGCTTGTTGATAATCGGATTATTTTCAATGGTTTTAGGTAGGTTTTCCAGAAAATATGCCTAAATCTACTCGATTTCGTATTTTAACCAGGGAATTAAATAGGCTCAAAAAGCAATTTATACCAAAACCTAGCCCTATAGGTTTATATTCTGATAGACAGTTAACTAAAATTCTTGCTTATCGAGTTTTAGTTCATGCAGAAATTGAATCTTATCTTGAAGATAGAGCTTGGGAAGTAGTTCAAAATGCCAAAAATGTTTGGGATAAAACAGGTCAGACAAATATTACTTTAATCTGTTTGCTTGGTTTTTCTGGTTTAATTATGGATGCACCACCGGAAACACTTAATCCAAAAAAAGGAAGTAAAATAGTTAACGACGAAAAAATCAAAATTAGTAAGAAAATGGACTCTGCTTTAGCAAGTTTTAAGAGAGTGATTAATCAAAATCATGGAGTGAAAGAAACAAATATTCTGGCTTTACTTTTACCTATTGGCATAGATAGTAATTATTTAGAGATTACCTGGCTGGCTACTATGAATACATTTGGAGAAAATAGAGGTGAAATAGCTCATAAATCTGCTAGTTCATACAGAACTATTCAATTAGTAGATCCTGTGAGTGAAGTCACTGTGGTTAAACAAATTATTCAGGAGCTTCTGAAAATAGATGATTTAATGAATCAGTTCATGAAATAATGGTAATTAATTTTACTCTCTACCATATAATAATAGTTGATAAAGCCCGTAACCGATTAAGGTGGACTAAGAAAACCAATACAGCGCGTTGATAGCAAAATGCCCATACTTCTAGAGCTACCTTACGACGATTTTGGCAAGGCAACGGAATCAGCCTTTAATCCTTTTTATTATGGAAACTCACGGCATAAGAGACTTCCAATTAAAAAATATCCCAAAACTTCTTGTGGTGCGGTCCGAAAAGCCTGCTAATAATACAAGGACAGGCAAAGATGCCCATCCCACAAGATTGGATAGCGAACGCGAGAGCGTCCCGGAGGGAACTAGCGCTGCTGCAAGCAGTTCATCTTTTTTGTGGAGTTCTCTAATACTTTATATTTACAGCGGTTTCCGCTCTTATGAGGTACATCTTAGCCCCCTCATTGCTTGCGGGGAGGGGGTTGGGGGTGGGGTTCTTATACCTCATAACACCTGGAAGTGCTGTATACAGTTCAGACAACCTTGGATTGCCCTTTATGAAAATTTAGTGTAGACATGACAAATTTTCAAGCAATGTTTTACATATCTAGCTTGACTTTTGCTATCTTTATCTAGGTAGAACCGCAGCAGTAATCAAAACCTGTTAAAACTTGACTTGATAACTAGATAAACGAGGTAACTATGGTTAAAATTTCTGAAACCCCCACAATTGATACATTTACTCTCCCTACAACTCTCAACGGTAAAAGTATTGCGGCTGGTGAATTACGTCCTTGGGGTTCTTTTACAGTCTTGGAAGAAGGGCGCGGATACAAAATTAAACGCATTGAAGTTAATCCAGGACATCGCCTTAGTTTACAAATGCACCATCATCGCAGTGAACACTGGATTGTTGTTTCCGGTACAGCTAAAGTAGTTTGTGGCGATAAAGAAATCTTATTAAGCAATAATCAATCAACCTATGTTCCCCAATGTACAACCCATCGGTTAGAAAATCCCGGTGTGATTCCCTTGGTTTTGATTGAAGTCCAAAATGGCGAATATCTGGGAGAAGATGATATTATTCGCTATCAAGATGATTATGCCCGTTCCGAAAAATAGAACTACAGATTAGGGTACAACCTGGGTTAAAATCAATTATGGAATTCTCAATACTGCAAAAATTCCATGATTCATTTGAGTCCAGCAGCTATTAATGAGATCGGACGCTTAAAATCTAAACAACCATCCAATATCTTGTTTCGCTTGCGAGTGAAATCTGGAGGCTGTGCCGATTTGTTTTACGATCTTGCCTTTGATGCAACAGTAAAATCTAAAGATCAGATTTTAGAGTTGCATGATATTCGTATAGTTATAGACCCAGAAAGCCTAAACTACATCACTGGGTTATCACTAGATTATTCAGAAGATATGATGGGTGGGGGTTTTCGCTTTAATAATCCCAAAGCCACATCTACCTGTAGCTGTGGCAATTCTTTCTCTATTAGTCATTAGTCAGTGGTCTTTTCCCCGTTCTCTATTCTCTTCCACAAAATGATTGACAGAAAATCAGAAAAAAAGATATAATCAGGATTTGTTAAAACTTAGATCATAAAGCAGCTTCACGCGCTGTAACTCATGCCAACAATACAGCAGCTAATACGTAGTGAGCGCGAACTAGCGCGTCAGAAAACCAAGTCCCCTGCTCTGAAGCAATGCCCTCAACGTCGAGGCGTTTGCACCAGAGTATACACAACTACACCTAAAAAGCCTAACTCAGCACTCCGCAAGGTAGCCAGGGTAAGACTTACCTCTGGATTTGAAGTAACAGCTTATATCCCAGGTATCGGTCATAACTTACAAGAACATTCCGTAGTTATGATTCGTGGTGGTCGGGTCAAAGACTTGCCCGGAGTGAGATATCACATTATCCGTGGCACATTAGATACAGCCGGAGTTAAAGACCGGAAACAAGGCCGTTCCAAATATGGAACTAAGCGCCTAAAAGCAGGTAAAAAATAGGTAAGCGACGGTTAATCGCATCTCATACGGTTAATCGTCCTACCTAAAATTGTCTAATAAAACCAGCAGTAAAGACTTTTTTTTAGAAAATCCAACTGTATCTGGCATAAACACAACTTGCATAAGTTTGGAGGGAATAATTCTGTAAACGATAACGACGCTTTAATCTAAATTTTAAAGTTGATTAAGTTATTGTCTTCTGTGTCTAGTCACAGATAATTAAGCAAATTATTCAGCCTCCTAGTAACTGATAGCTTGCGCTACGCGCAAGTTACAGATCAAAACTCAGGAAAAATCAGCAGCTAATTTAAACCGCTTTTAGTCTCCTGTGTTCTGATAGCATATAATTTCGTGGTCAAATTCCGTATTCAAGGATGAAGTATGTCTCGTCGTGGTGTTAGTCAAAGGCGCGCAGTTCCGCCCGACTCAGTATATAATAGTCGCCTGATCAGTATGATGATGCGACGGATAATGCGTCATGGCAAGAAATCAATTGCCGCAAGAATAGTTTATGACGCTTTGAAAACTATTGAAGAGCGCACTGGTGGAAGTCCATTAGAAACTTTTGAAAAAGCAGTTCGTAATGCCACACCATTAGTAGAAGTAAAAGCTCGCCGGGTTGGTGGAGCGACTTACCAAGTACCAATGGAAGTACGTACGGATCGCGGTACTACTCTAGCATTGCGGTGGTTAGTCCAGTATTCTCGTCAACGTCCAGGTAGAACCATGGCCGGAAGACTGGCTAATGAGTTAATGGATGCTGCAAATGAAACGGGCAGTGCTATTCGTAAGCGTGAAGAAACGCACCGCATGGCAGAAGCAAATAAAGCATTTGCACACTATCGTTATTAAGTAGAAAAACGATATATCGTCTTCTGTTATGCGGTATATCGTAAAATTTATAGCTAATGCTCAAAGAAAGGCAACTGCCTCGCTAGGCTCATAAAAAAAAGACGGTTTTCCGTAATAAGTATAGAATCTTAACAAAGAGTAATATACAAGATATCATGAGACGACAACGATAGGAGGTAACTGTGGCACGCACGAACCCGCTAGAGAAAGTACGCAATATCGGTATTGCGGCGCATATAGATGCGGGCAAAACTACAACAACAGAGAGAATATTATTTTACTCTGGGATCATTCATAAAATTGGCGAAGTTCACGAAGGAACTGCCGTCACAGACTGGATGGAACAAGAACGGGAGCGGGGAATTACCATCACTGCTGCTGCGATTAGTACCAGTTGGAATGATCATCAAATTAACATTATTGATACTCCCGGTCACGTGGACTTCACCATTGAAGTTGAACGTTCCATGCGAGTATTAGATGGTGTAATCGCTGTATTTTGTTCCGTAGGTGGTGTACAACCACAATCAGAAACAGTATGGCGACAAGCAGACCGCTATAAAGTCCCTCGGATTGCCTTTATTAATAAGATGGATCGCACTGGTGCGAACTTCTATAGAGTGCATGACCAGATGGTTGATCGCTTGCGGGCTAATGCCATTGCCATTCAACTGCCTATCGGTAGTGAAACTGAATTTAAAGGTATCGTTGACTTGGTAAAAATGTGTGCATATATGTACACAAACGACCAAGGAACTGATATCCAAACTACAGAAATTCCCGCCGAACTAGCTGAAAAAGCAGCCCAATACCGCACCAAATTGGTAGAAGCAGTATCAGAAACTGATGACAGGCTGATGAATAAGTACTTCGAGGGCGAAGAACTTACAGAAGCAGAAATCTGTACTGCCCTGCGGAAAGGAACAATTGCAGGGAAAATCGTACCCGTGCTTTGTGGTTCAGCCTTTAAGAATAAAGGCGTGCAATTGATGTTGGATGCGGTAATAGATTACCTACCATCACCACTGGAAGTGCCACCAATTCAAGGCACATTACTGAACGGTGATCCCGTGGAACGTCATGCTGATGATGAAGAACCATTATCAGCTTTGGCATTTAAGATTATGGCTGATCCTTACGGTCGCCTAACCTTCGTTCGTGTTTATTCTGGTGTGCTGAAGAAAGGTAGTTACGTTCTTAACGTCAGCAAGAATAAAAAAGAACGGATTTCTCGGTTAGTGCTAATGAAAGCAGATGACCGCCAAGACGTAGATGAACTACGGGCAGGTGATTTAGGTGCTGCTTTGGGATTGAAAGACACCTTGACAGGTGATACCCTTTGTGATGAGAGCTTCCCAGTAATTCTGGAATCCCTATTTATTCCTGAGCCTGTGATCTCGGTAGCGGTTGAACCCAAAACCAAGAACGACATGGACAAGCTTTCCAAAGCACTGCAATCTCTTTCTGAAGAAGACCCCACCTTCCGTGTGCGTGTTGATCCAGAAACCAACCAAACCGTAATTGCGGGAATGGGAGAATTGCACCTAGAAATTCTCGTAGATCGGATGTTACGAGAATTTAAAGTAGAAGCAAACGTTGGTGCGCCCCAAGTGGCTTACCGCGAAACCATCCGCAAAGCCGTCGAAAAAGTCGATGGTAAATTTATTCGCCAGAGTGGTGGTAAGGGTCAGTACGGTCACGTAGTGATCAACTTAGAACCAGGTGAACCAGGCACAGGTTTTGTATTTGTTTCTAAAATTGTCGGTGGGATTGTACCGAAAGAGTACGTCGGACCTGCAGAACAGGGAATGAAAGAATGTTGTGAATCCGGTATTTTAGCTGGCTATCCACTCATTGATGTCAAAGCCACCTTGATACATGGTTCTTACCATGACGTAGACTCTTCAGAAATGGCTTTCAAAATTGCCGGTTCTATGGCAATGAAAGAGGCGGCATCAAAAGCTTCCCCTGTCATCTTAGAGCCGATGATGAAAGTTGAAGTTGAAGTACCTGACGACTATATGGGAACCGTCATAGGCGACTTGATCTCCCGTAGAGGACAGATTGAAAGCCAAAACACTGACAATGGGATTGCGAAGGTAGTATCGAAAGTTCCATTGGCAACTATGTTTGGTTATGCCACTGATATCCGGTCGAAAACCCAAGGTCGGGGTATCTTTACAATGGAGTTTAGTCACTACGAAGAAGTACCTCGTAGCGTGGCTGAAACTATCATTGCCAAAAGTAAAGGGAACACTTAATTAAAAAAGGAAACAATTATTCATGGCACGCGCAAAGTTTGAAAGAAATAAACCCCACATAAATATCGGTACGGTTGGCCACGTTGACCACGGTAAAACTACTTTAACAGCAGCTATTACTATGACTTTGGCCGCTACGGGTCAAGCTGTAGGTAAAGGATACGATCAAATTGATAATGCACCTGAAGAAAAAGCTCGGGGTATTACAATCAATACTGCTCACGTTGAGTATGAAACTCCAGGTCGTCACTATGCTCACGTGGATTGTCCTGGACACGCTGACTATGTGAAAAACATGATCACTGGTGCGGCACAAATGGATGGAGGCATCTTGGTAGTTGCTGCTACGGATGGTCCTATGCCCCAAACCCGTGAACACATTCTCTTGGCAAAGCAAGTAGGTGTTCCTAGTCTTGTCGTCTTCTTGAATAAAGAAGATATGATGGATGACGAAGAATTGATGGAATTGGTAGAACTGGAACTGCGGGAACTACTAACTGCTTACGATTTCCCTGGTGATGATATTCCTATTATCAAAGGTTCCGGTCTGAAAGCTCTCGAAGCAATGACCGCTAATCCCAAAACTCAACGTGGTGAAAATCCTTGGGTGGACAAAATCTATGAGTTGATGGATGCTGTAGATTCTTTTATTCCTACTCCTGAGCGGGATGTAGACAAACCATTCTTGATGGCTGTAGAAGATGTGTTCACTATCACAGGTCGTGGGACTGTAGCTACTGGACGGATCGAACGCGGTATTGTTAAGGTTGGTGATGCTGTTGAGCTAGTTGGGATTAGAGATACCAAGACTACCGCAGTCACTGGGATCGAAATGTTCAAGAAGAGCCTTGATCAAGGTATGGCTGGGGATAACGCTGGTGTATTACTCCGTGGTCTCAAGAAAGAAGACATTGAACGCGGTATGGTAATTGCCAAACCAGGTTCAATTAAGCCTCACATGGAATTTGAAGGCGAAGTTTACGTTTTAACAGAAAAAGAAGGTGGTCGGAAAACACCATTTTTCTCTGGTTATCGTCCTCAGTTCTATGTACGGACAACTGATGTAACTGGTACAATCAAAGCTTTTACCTCTGATGAGGGTAAAGAAGTGGAAATGGTTATGCCTGGCGATCGCATCAAAGTCACAGTAGAATTGATCAACGCGATCGCTATTGAACAAGGTATGCGCTTTGCTATCCGTGAAGGTGGCAGAACTATTGGTGCTGGTGTTGTTTCCAAAATCGTGAAATAATACTCACATTTTTTGCTCTCATGATCAAGGAGCGGAGATGAATTATACAATCTCTGCTCCTTTCTATTCCCATAAACAATTTTAAATTCTGGATTGGGGATGAAATCTAACATCTGAAATCTAAAATTTAAAGTCTGACATTTACCGAACCTGGAAAACTAAAAATGGCAACTCTACAGCAGCAGAAGATTAGAATTCGTTTAAAAGCATTTGATAGACGTTTGTTAGATACATCTTGCGAGAAGATCGTAGAAACCGCTAACCGTACCAACGCTACAGCTATCGGACCAATTCCTTTACCAACAAAACGCAAGATATATTGCGTACTGCGATCGCCTCACGTAGATAAAGATTCCCGTGAACACTTTGAAACCCGCACCCATCGCCGGATTATTGACATTTATCAGCCTTCTTCTAAAACTATTGATGCACTCATGAAGCTAGATTTGCCTTCCGGTGTAGATATTGAAGTCAAATTGTAAATTTGTCAGTTGTCAGTGGTAAAGGAAAAATAACTGACGACCAACAACTAGCAACAAAGAGCCGAAATTTAGCATCAATATTAGACATCTCCAGAAAAGAATGTAGAGACGTTCCATGGAACGTCTCTACAAGAGTTACGGATCACGCATATTTAATTTTTACCAGATGTCTATTGATTAATAGCTCTGAGAAAATTTATCTCAGGGCTTTTTATTAGTAATAAAACATCATAAAATATAAATAAAGTAGAGAGAAATTAGGGAAAAAGATATTTTAATAATAAAACTTATACTCAACTAACAATGACATCCTCTTCTAAAATTGCAGTGCGTGAATTACCTCTGTTCCCATTACCCGAAGTAGTTCTATTTCCTAATAGACCATTACCCCTACATATCTTTGAGTTTCACTACCGAATCATGATGAATACGATTTTGGAGAGCGATCGCCGATTTGGGGTATTGATGATTGATCCCACAAAAGGGACAATTGCTAACGTTGGTTGTTGCGCGGAAATTCTTCATTATCAACGGCTACCTGATGACAGGATCAAGTTATTAGCTTTAGGACAACAAAGATTTCGGGTCTTAGAATATGTCCGCGAAAAGCCTTATCGCGTCGGCTTGGTAGAATGGATTGAAGACGAACCACCAGCTAAAGATTTACGTCCCTTAGCTGCTGATGTAGAGCAACTATTGCGGGATGTTGTGCGTCTCTCAGCCAAATTAACAGAACAAGAGATTGAACTACCAGAAGATTTACCAGATTTACCCACAGAATTATCTTATTGGATAGCTAGTAATCTTTATGGTGTCGCTCCCGAACAACAAGCATTATTAGAAATACAGGATACACTGGCTCGTTTAGAACGAGAAGCAGAAATTCTCACTTCTACTCGTAATCATTTAGCAGCGCGTTCTGTTTTGAAAGATACGTTTAGTGAAATGGGATAAACTTGCCAAACTTTAAACTTTCAGAGTTTGCACACAGCATCCAGTTTCCAGATTCCACAACTTGATTGTGTTATCTTCACTCGCTGTGGCTAAGATTTGATCTATGGGATGAAAAGCCACACTCCACACGCAAGCATGATGTCCTTCTAGGGTTTGCACACATTTTCCTGTGGCTAGATGCCATACTTTAACTATATGGTCATTATTAGCACTTGCAATAAATTGAGCGTCAGGACTAAAAGCCATCGCTTTTAAAATGCCAATTTGTTTATTAAAGTATTCATTGCTGCGGATATCTTGTTTCTGTACGGTTCGCTTCAAGACTTTGTGCAGGTTGGTTTTGGTGACTTTTTCTCCTAAAGCTTGGGAGAGCGATCGCCAGAGTTTTGAGCCAACGTCTTTAATGTAACCAAGATCGTAATCGGAGTCTATAGCCATGTCTAAGTACGTCTGTCCAGTCCAGGATTGACGGAATACAATCTCTTGAACTGTTGTTAAGCGTCCTCGTTTTAATAACTTCTCGACCAGTACAATCGCTTCACTAGCCGTAATCATCGCTTCTTCAAGGTTCATTTACTCTTTTAGCAAAGTTAGTATTACAAGGATAAGTTGATTGCTCTATTGGACGGAGTGCGTGATTTAACTCAGTTAATTGCAATTCTAGTTTTGTGATATATTATATTTATTCACAATTGTGATATAAATGCTTGTTTTTGTCAACGCATTAAAGTAAATTTTCTATTTAAGTACAATTGTACTAAGTTCAAAAAACAGCGAATTTATTGTTTATACTAAAAACGGTTGAGACATGGAATGAAAGTAAAATCACGAAAACCCCAGATTTGTAGGGGTTTAGCAGTGCTAAACCCCTACCCATAAAATCAAGTAATTAAGCCGTGTTGAGTATATATTTGGTTGAATTAGAAAAAAATCAACATTCTTACTCAAGAAAGATACGTAAAATATTATGTGATTTCCCTCAGCTTTAGGGACAGATGTAAGTTAGCAATAAGTTAAAAAAATATTCACAGTTGTGATAGAATACAACTAATATAATGACAAGATGAACCAACAACAGTTTGAACTCATATTTGAAAAACTGACAACCCGGCTGAAGGAAGTCTTGCAAAGGATACTCGCAGGGGAAACAGATGCAGATATAGCAGCAGCTATGGAAATTGGAGAACCTACAGTCAGAAAACATATTGAAAGAATATGTGAAAAATTTGGATTGAGTAATGAAAATTCTGATATTCGTCGCCATAAACGCTCAGAGTTAGTGACATTAGTTGCTAAATATAAGCCTGATTTACTAACTGAATGCCAGTTTAAATTTACAGATAAAATAGCAGAAATAAAAGATAAAGATGACAATAAGATCTGTGAATTTGTCTTACAATTAATATCAGTTAATCAACCCATAAATGAAGAATTTAAGAAATTTATCCTGCGTTTTAATTGCAATGAACAGGAGAGGAAACAAATTGCTAAAGCTCTGAATAAAATCGGATATCAACACTATTTAAATAGCGATCTTAACACAGCTTTATCCTATCTAAAATTAGCAATTGAATTTAAACCTGATTTCGCATCTGCTCATTATAATTTGGGAGTAACCTACGAAAAAATAGATCATTGGACTCAAGCTTGCGAACATTATAAAATTGCTATACAATATCAAAATCGGGCTGGAGAAGCGGCAATTAATAATTTAGCTCGATTGGAAATTTTGCGAGGCAATAGTGCTGCTGCTGTAGAAATGATTTCGCCAATTTTATCAAAGGTTAAAGATCACACAGTCAAAGCTGCATTACATAAAAACCTTGGTTGGGCTTATTTTCAGCAAAATTTTTATGAACAAGCAAAACAGCATTTATTCATATCTTTAGAATTAGAAAATGATTATCCTCCAGCCTATTGTTTATTAGCACAAGTCCAAGCAGCATTAGGAGATAAAGAAAATTCTATAATATCCTGGAGAAAATTCCTGGAATCTTATTCCCAAGAGCAAGAATTAAAAAGTGTTCAATGGCATTTACCAGAACTAGAAATTTGGAAACTTGATGCTATGAGAAATATCATGGAAACAGCGATATAAATAGGAAAATCGCTGTAATTTTTTTGATGTAATATCAACTGGGTGGAATGATTGGATCATCATCCTCATCGTCACCATTAATACTGTTTCCCATCATTGATAATATTGATAATGTAAATATCATGGCTCGTTTCTCCATTGAGATTAATTGATGAATAAATCAAGAAGAAGCGAGGGTACCCATTTCGCTCTTTAAGTTTCTTGTTTCATATCTTTTGATTTGATGTTTTTATTATGCGTGGATTTAGATAAAATTCAAACACTAAAAGGTAGGGAATATTTACTTAGGTTTAGGAGCAATTTAAACTCAAATTAGTAGTAAAAAACAAGTAGAAGTTATATTTATTTTTTAAAAGTAGGGAAAAGTAAGGTGGAACAACAAGATCCCCAAGATCCCCGACTTCTTTAAGAAGTCGGGGATCTGACCCCTAAGTTAGGATAATTGCTTGATCCAACAGTCAAATTACGGTAAAATTATCAACACTGGTTTTATGTATATTATTTATGTTATTCACAGCAGAGATGTGTTGGGAGCAAATTCAAGAATTTGTGGATGAAGTTGTATGGAAATATACTGACAAACATCTAACCGATGTGGAAGTACAGGTACTCAAAGGAAGTTGGGAAGGGAAAAGGTATGAAGATATTGCTACAGAACTACATTTAACTACTACATATATTCAAAATGATGTTGGTGCTAAATTATGGAAAAAGCTTACAGATATTATTGGAGAACCAGTGAGTAAAAATAATTTTCGTCAAGCACTTTATCGAGAAAACGAAAAACGAAAAACGCCACAAATACTTTTATCTATGAACAGACTGGAACTTCCTCATAACCCAGTATCCCTAAATTCTCCTTTTTATGTAGAGCGATACTCCATTGAATCTCAAAATTATACGATTGAATCTTTATGTTATCAAGCGATCGCTCAACCTGCTGCACTGATCCGCATTAAAGCACCAAGACAGATGGGAAAAACCTCACTACTGGACAGAATTTTAGCTCAATCACGTAAATATGATTATCTAACAGTACGCATAAATCTACAAGATGTAGATGAATCAAACTTTAGCAACTTAGATAATTTTTTACGTTGGTTTTGTACGTACATTAGCCTAGAATTAGGTATTACAGATCGGGTTGATGATTTTTGGAAGCAGCCCATTGGTAGTAAAATTAGTTGTAAAACCTATCTACAAAACTACATTCTTAAAGAAATTAATAGTCCTTTAGTGTTAGCTTGTGATGAAGTAGATCGAGTTTTTAACTACCCTCAAATTTCTCAAGACTTTTTTGGACTATTGCGAAGCTGTCATGAAGAAGCTAATAATCGAGATATTTGGAAACAACTGCGATTAGTTGTAGTACATTCCACCGAAAATTATGGATTATTAGATATCAACCATTCACCTTTTAATGTGGGAGAACCAGTAGAATTAACTGAGTTTACCGCGGAACAAGTCCAAGATTTAGCGCAGCGGCATCAACTTAATTGGAATCATAGTTTAGTGCAAAAATTAATGGCTATGGTAGGAGGTCATCCATACTTGGTTCGCGTAGCATTTTATCACATCGCTCAACCTGCTCCCGGAAAGTGGGGAGATATCAAACAGTTATTGCAAGATGCTCCTACAGATGCGGGTATTTATACTCAGCATTTACGCCGACTATTGGGAATGCTCAGGGAAAATACAAGACTAGCAGCAGCATTCACAAAGGTTATTAGCACTATTGAACCAGCACAATTAGATTCCATACTTGGATACCAATTGTACAGCATAGGACTAATTAAATGGCAGAATAATCAAGTTATACCCCGCTGTGAGTTGTACCGTCAGTATTTTCGAGAACGGTTGAAAAATTGACAGTCTCAATGTGATATAGTAATCACATCTAAGTTATAACAATTAATTTTTTATTATCCACACAAATGAATTCTGACATATCAATTATGTCAGCTTTTAATTATTACAAAGTTGGGGGTAGTTTACCATCTGATATTCCCAGCTATGTAAAACGACAAGCAGACGAAGAACTTTATCAAGGTTTAAAAAATGGAGATTTTTGTTGTGTGTTCAATTCCCGACAAATGGGAAAATCTAGCTTGCGGGTACAAATTAGAGAAAAACTTGAGTGTACAGGAATAAGATGTACTTCCATTGATATGACAACTATTGGTAGTTGTGAATCCACTGCTGAAAATTTCTATGCGGGTATAACCTTTGAATTATGGAATGGTTTTTTTGATGATTCATCTACTTTTTTTCAATGGTGGGAAAACCATATATTTTTGTCGCCAGTGCAGCGATTAAGTCAGTTTATTGACAAAGTTTTATTAGCCAAATTACCTCAAGATATTGTTATTTTTATTGATGAAATTGATAACCTAATTAACAGAGAAACTAAAGATGAATTTTTAGAATTTATTCGTGCTTGTTATAATCAACGTGCAGAAAAATCAGAATATAAACGAGTTACTTTTTGTTTACTGGGAGTAGTAACACCATCAGATTTAAAGGATAAAACAGGTACACCATTTAATATTGGTAGAACAATTGAGTTAACTGGGTTCAAAATACAAGAAGTTATCCCATCTTTATCTCAAGGATTACTTGAAAAGGTAGATGATCCTGAAATTGTTTTAGAACAGATATTATATTGGACTGGAGGACAACCATTTCTGACTCAAAAATTATGCAAATTAATTATTGAAAAAGCTGAAACTCGAAAACCTAATATTAATAATTTAGTGCAAAATTATATTATTGAAAATTGGGAATATCAAGATGAACCGGAACATTTAAGAACTATTAGGAATCGGCTGATTGCAGAGAAGGAACTTATTTATAAAAAGTTAGAAATTTATAGGAAAATATTGAGCAATCACAGCATAGATACTGATGATACCCCTGAAAATATGGCATTAAGATTATCAGGATTGGTAGTGAAACAACAAGGGGAAATGAGTATTTATAACCCTATATATGAAAAAGTTTTTAATGAAGACTGGATTGATAAACAATTATTTATCAAGTCAACATCTGCATCATCAGAGATAAATACTAATGCAAAAAATATCAAATTTTTAAACACCTTTTTAAGTTATGGTGTATTAGCAACTATAGCAATTATTCTATCCGTAATTAGTGTAACATCACTAGCTTTTTCATATATTATAATTGACAGTAAACCTTGGCAGCTTGCATTTAATAAAAATGGAATGGGAGTGATATATGAATTCGTTCGTACTTGTTTTTTATTAATGCTAGAAGTGTATTTAGTAGGTTATGAATTTAAGCAAGATACCATTCATTTGATTGCGGATAAAAAATTTGTTTCCAGACGCAAAGTAATGTTTTGTATATCCTTGGTATTTTTGACCATTGTGCTATTTCACCACTTTTGGTACGGTCCCCATGAATTATTGGGAAATAATAAAGTTAGCAACAATGAGTATTTTTATCGTTATCTACTACCCTATATATGTTATTTGCCATATTCCTTAATTAACTTTATTTGTATAGGTTCTGTTTTAGCCAATTTGAGTATAAATATTGTGATAGAAGATTGTAAGCGGATTGGTCTAAAAATGCAAGAATATAAAACTTATCTGCGAGAAATTAGTAAGGATTTAGGAAAATATACTGCTGAGGATATTGTTGTGATTAATCAGAGAATTATTCAGCAATTAAAGCAAATATATTTAGAGTTTCTGCAAAAAACTCAACCCCATCTTAACCTATTTTTAGGAATTCAAATGACTATTTCCACATTAGATATCAGTAATTTTTCAAAAAGTGCCTATACATGGACACAATTATTTTTTACATTTAGCTTAGTTCCCCCTATAAGTACACTAATCCTATGGGGATTATTAGGATACAATAAAATATTAGATCAAACTAACGAAGTTTTATTTAATTTAAACTGTGATTTCAGTGAAATTGAAAAAAAGTATAATCCTTTAAATTTATTAAAGAAAATTTTTATATCAAATTTTTTCTTTTGGATAATTTGCATAATATATATTTTAAAAATTATCTATTTTATATTCACGTCTTATTTCAAATGGTCTAGTTGATATATACTAAACACGGCTGAGAAATAGACTTTTCTGGAACTACAAAAAAACCTAGATTTGTAGGGGTTTAGCATTGCTAATTGGTGTCAACTTAGGCTACAGATGGCTTATTTGTTTGGCTTCCACACCCGCCAGGGAATTTATTCCCTGTCTAATAGCTCAAGTCCGTTAAAACGGACTAATAAATTTTTCTAATGTTTAGTCATCTTTAGATGACTTTTGCTATTAGACTGGGAATTCATTCCCAGGCGGGCTATGGGTTTTATATTAAGTTGACACCAATGAGTATTGCTAAACCCCTACCCACAGAATCTAATAATTAAGCCGTGTTGAGTATAGTAATTCCCGTTCAAGTGAGGTACAAGGAGTAATAATTAAACGCAGATAAACGCAGATAATTTTGTGATTCCCATAGAAAATTTTTCACTAACCCCCTTGATTTATGTTCAAAATCTCCAAAAGAAAAGTTACAAAAGCAGAAGCAGAGTTACTTGTTAGACAGATAAAACTAACACCTAATATTATGGGTTATTCATTAAGGGAATGGATGTCAGCCGAATATATTATAGTTGCGGAAGATGAAAATGGTAAAATGCTAGGAGTTTGTTTAAATTATGATTTTGATGCAAATTGGCATAAGATAGCTGCATTATTTGTGATTGAAGAGTTTCGAGGTATGGGTTTGGGAAAAATGTTATTTTATGAATCATGTCAGGATGCGATAATTAGGGGAAAAATATCTATACAATGAGTATTAATGAAATTGTCATGAAAATGATGCAGGATTTAGATTTTTTGACTTTTAATAGTTTATTACATCTGCGAAAAATAACTAATGGAGATAAGTTAATATTTTATTCTCATTCTCTTGTATGGTTGATGAATTTTTACAGGATTAAGGAAATTATCAGAAAAACCATAGTTTATAATCATCACAAAACTTTTGTTTATGGAATCAAGTATTGCAGTTGTAAATGATCGGTGCTAAACCCCTATCTATAGAATTAAATGATTAAGGCGTTTTGAGTATAATTTGCAAGAGTCAGATCCCCGACTTCTTAGAGAAGTCGGGGATCTTGTTGTTAATAACTAATTTAGGATGGCTTACCTGAATATAAGCTTTTGTGTCTAAAAAGTTTACGTAAATTTACTTATTAAAAAGATATGACCTTTTGTCTGACCTTTTCCGACCTTTAATTTTTATACAAAGCTATATCATCCTCTTTATAAGCAATTATTAGGATTTTAGGACTTAGTACGAACGGACAGCTAGAATGTAGAGTTTTTATGAAAAGTTTTTGGTTGATTCTTGGTGCAATTGCGACAACTTCTGTAGTTCTGGGGTTTAGCAAAATTGTATATGCGGATATCGCTTTTGGATGTACTGCTAATCCCAAAATTGGAGATGAGTGTACCCAAAGAGTAACAATCCGGCTAAGGAAAGTAGAGTCAACAGGACGTGACTCATATGATCAAAGATTTGAACCACGCCCTGGTTGGGCTATTCAAGATTGTGATACCCGTGGTGGTGAAAGAGGCAGGACAGGAGAAGTTTCCGGTCCAATATGCAACATCGTTCAGAAGGGAAATATAAGCACCTCGTCAGAGTATATAGGAACAAAAAGCAAGGAAGTTTATGAAATAATCAATAAATTGAAAGTAAGTGGAAGTCTTGGAATAGTTCAAGCATCTAATGAGCTTGAAACAAGGGCAAGGTCTGAATTTTCCAACCTAGAACAAACTGCTTCTACGCATAGAACTGATAATGCCGGATCTCAAATTAGGGCTTGGGTAGCTGTTAGGGGAGGATGCCGTACCAGGTTACCTTTTGGAGGAAGCTGTGTTAATTGGGGTCCTGGAGGATCACTTGATACTGATATCATAATTCGCCTTATCTATGTTGGAACCAATCAAGATATAGATCAGATTGCGGCAAAGTACATTCAACGGGCGCAAAATCTTGCATCCAAAACACCTTCACAACCTAGTCTAGATAATAATTTAGCCCTAGTGCAAAGTTGGGGATTAACTGCCACTTCTTGTAACAATTCTGGAGTGGTTTCTATTAGCATTGATAACAAGCAGTATTGTGCATTTCCTACTGACTGGCTAAGTGCAGGAAAGTATGTTTATGATCGCTCCACTGACAACCTAGAACCATTAAACAGTAATCCAGATTATACTCCCAATTCCCCCACTAATTCGCCTCAGCAAACAGACCCTTCTGCTAATTCTGGTGGAGGATTTGAATAAGTTTTGTAGCTTCTCTTAGTTACAAATTTCTCGTGAAGACCTTGATAAATTTATGGTTTTAATAACTGTATTTGCAAGGTTTTGTTTAGTATCATGTCCAACAAACTTATGAATTTGATTAACAAGGTTTAAAAAAATGAATTCCAAGTTTACCCTTAATTTTTCTCTTGTTGCTTTAGCTTTATCTAACATTGTTCTGTTTACATCTGTAGTCCAGGCTATACCCAGCGTTGGCAATAGTATGAAATCTGGAAACGGTTCTAATAATAGTAACCCAGCACCAAAATCTAATAGCTCAGTAAAGTGTGAAAATTTAAAGACTGTTGCGTATAGCAACAACATCAGCGCTCCAATTATTTCTTGGGAAACAAATGATTTTGGTTCAAACTATACACCTGCTGATCGCTGCAATATAGTTTCCAACAAATTAAATGCCCTCGTACAAAGCAATGGTGGTAAGTTTAAAAACCTGCGTTTAACCAACGGTCCTGTTAATGGCAGAATAGTAATTTGTTCGCTCAAACCAGGTGAATTTGAATGTACTGGCAACAATCTGTTATTTACACTAAAACGTGAAAATGAAAAGAAAGCAGGTCGTATTCTTGGGCAATTATTAAATATTGGTGTTGCAGGTGCAGGATCAATCAATGAAGACGACGGTGAACAAGTTATTGTGGATTTGGGTCAATGGGCAGAACGCAATCTTGGAGAATCTCAAGCAACTGAGGAACAACCGCAGAATCCAGAAAATATAGCACCGGCTGTTACTCCTACATCTCCTGCTGGTGGAGGTTTTGAATAAGAATAAATAGGGTTTGCTGAATAAAAGATTCTAGCAATTAGTAACTCCTTAAACTCCTAACTCCTCATGAAAAAACTTTGTCAGCAAACCCTAATCATTATTGTTTTAGCGATCGCCATCGGAGATAGCCTACTTTCAGCGGTTGCTTTTTCTCCAACCAAGAAAACCAAATCACCTCCCAGTTCACACAGCTTTTCATTAACTATCAATCATCAAGCATTAGCAACAAATCCACAAGAAATAGCAAGACAAATTACAGTTAGAATTATCACTAATCCTGGCACTGGATCAGGAGTAATTATATCTCGCCAGGGACAAAAATATACAGTTTTGACAAATAATCATGTCGTTGCTGACACCTGGGATTCTCAATACAAATTACTCACATCAGATGGAATTACCCATCCAGCCCAGCGAATTAATTCTCCTCAATTTGCCAACCTAGATTTGGCTATTGTGCAATTTACCAGTTCCCAAAATTATCGAGTTGCTGAAATTGATAAATCCAATAATTTATTATTAGGACAACCTGTTTATGCTGCTGGATTTCCCAACTGGCATTGGGTTGACCCTCACAAACCTGTCAGCACTCGTGAATTGGGTTTAAAAGCATTGAAAATAACAACTGGAACCCTAGAAATGCTGTCCAAGCTCCCTTTATTTACAGGCTATCAACTGGGATATACCAATGATGTAGAAAATGGTATGAGTGGCGGTCCTGTTTTAAATGAACAGGGGCATTTAATTGGTATTAACGGCCGTCTCAAGCATCCTTTTGATGGTATAGATGCTTACGTTTTTACTGATGGCAGTCAACCCTCCCAGGAAGAGTTTATGAAAATGTCAACTTTAAGCTGGGGTATCCCCATTGCTACTGTAAAAGGACTTAACTTATTTTTTCAATAGATCATAAATTGATTTAATCCAGACTATTCAATACCATACAAATGCTGAATTTTTTTTTGTTTCATCTGCGTAAATTACATCTTGTCCTGATAGTTGTTACCGCAGCAATATTAGTGATCCTATCTGCTTCTCCATCTGTAGCATTCAGTCCAGAAGACATAGATAATATGTCTTCTCAAGTCACAGTTTTAATTGGTAAACAGTTAAAAAAAGGAGATTTAGAAGAAAAACGGGAATTTAATCCTGGATCTGGTGTCATTGTCGGACATGAGGGTAAAACTTATTATGTTGTCACTAATACCCATGTTGTCAAACAACAAATTATCGGTGGGAGATGGGGGATAAGGACTCCTGATAGTGAAGTATATCCAGTTATAGATCAAGATGACAATATTATCAGATTTGGCAATTATGAAAGCAATGAAAAACCCATTCCCGGATTTGATTTAGCTTTGGTAAAATTTACCAGTGATCGTGATTATCCAGTAGCAGTTATGGGTAATTCATTAGAACTAAACTCAAACGATTCAGTATTTATTTCTGGTTGGCCTAAACCAGAAGAACCAGAAGATCCAAATCCTCTAAAGGCTCGTAGAGAACGCAAATTTACATCAGGAATAATCGCTAAAATTGCTCCCTCTCCTATGAATGATGGTGGTTATAACTTACTTTATAGTAACTATACCCGACCTGGTATGAGTGGCAGTCCAATTTTTAATGCTCAGGGTGAATTAGTGGCAATTCATGGGCGTGGGCGTGGAAATGCAAATAAATACTGTGTTGATCCAGAAATTAATACTAATAACAGTTGTGGTATTCAAGGTAGACACCTAATTAGCCAAGTTGATTCTAGGCAGATTCAATTAGCATTTAATCCACCTCCAGTTAATCCCTCAGTAGTTGAAAAAGGCAGAAAAAATAAAGCTAAAGCAGATGTAATTGAAGATATTTATAAACTTTTTAGTGATATCAGAACGCCATTACGTGACTGCTCTCCAAGTGTATTAATTGATCAACCAGATTGTAACTAATGATTAACAGCAATTAATCTGTCTCACCATCCTCTTTTTGTGAAAATTTGTTCTAGACCGTATTAATCATGGGTAAAATAATGCAACTACTATCAATCATTGAAAAAAGAAAGGCTCAAAATTTACAAAGCGGTATCCTAGCTTTATCTACGCTGATTTTAGGTACGTCGGCTGGTTTAGTCAAAGCAGAACTAGCTCAACCCAATACAAATAACGCTATTATATCTGATAGCTCGGAATATTTAAGTAATTTTCCTAAAAATAATGTAGCTAATAATCTACTGAGTTCAGGAAATGCAGAACAACCTCAAGTTAATGCAAACAACACTGTTATACCTGAAGACTCTCAGATTTTAAATAATTTTCCTAGCAATACTATAGCAGATGATCTCCAAAATCCAAAAAATAATGATTCGACTGATCCACAGTTAGGAGAAATGAATAATGTTTCTCAGTTTACTGATGTTATACCTCAAGATTGGGCTTATGAAGCTTTACGCAATCTAGTTGAGCGTTATAATTGTATTTCTCCCTATCCTGATGGAACTTTTAAGGGTAATCGCTCTTTAACTCGCTATGAATTTGCTAGTCTTTTAAATACTTGTTTAGAAAAAATGCGGGAGGTAATTGCTGCTAATCCAGATAATTTTGCGAATAAAGATGATTTGATGAAAATTCAAAAACTGAAAGATGATTTTAATACAGAGTTATCTGTATTAAAACAAAGAATAGATAAACTAGGTCAGAGAACTATTGCTTTACAAAATAATCAATTTTCTACTACCACTTTAATGGGTGGAGAGGTGATTTTTGCAGGTGCTAAGGCTTTTGGAGGTAGTCCACCAGGGACAGGTAAATCAAATGCAATTGTTAATTATTTAGCGAGATTGCAATTTGTCTCTAGTTTCACAGGTAAAGATCGTTTAAGACTAGAGTTATCTACAGGTAATTTTAACGGTTTAGGTTTTGCTGATCCTCAAGTATTAAATACTAATACAGCCTTACTTTCCTATCAAGCAGGTTATAATGATAATATCCAATTATCTAACTTAGAATATCGTTTCGTAGGTTTAGGTAATCGAGCAGTTTTTACGATCAAACCTGTGGGGTTTAGTTTAAGTAGTGTTTTAAGTCCTAACTCTCCTTATTTTGATACAGGACGCGGCGCAATTTCCCGTTTTGCTGAAGCTAATCCTATCTTTAAAATAGGGGCTTTAGATGCGGGTGTAGGTATGGATTACTTACTTAATAAGAGAACGCGGTTACAGGTAGCCTATGGGGTAAGCAATGGTAATGATCCTCAATATGGAGCGTTTTTAGAAAAAGGCGCTCACGCTACGGGAATACAGTTATTATTTTTACCCGGAAATGATCTAGCCACAGGGTTTAGTTATATCTATAGTTATAGTCCTGATGGTCGTTTAAATACCTTTACAGGTAGTGCGATCGCTGATGCTTCTGGTTTCATTAATCAACCAGCAAATATTCACGCTTTTGGTAGTACATTACAATGGCGAATTAATCCAAAATTAACTTTTGCTACTTGGGGAGGATTAGCTGCTACTTATGCGGCTCAAACTAATGCTTTTTCTGTAAGTTCAAATTTTATGTTTTCGCTAGGACTATCTGAACCTTTTAATAGAAGAGGTGATTTATTCGCAGTTATGTTTGGTCAAGAGCCAAAATTAGTGAGTGTAGGTGAATATGCTGGTGGAAATGGTGGTTTACTTGAAGATTCAGCATCTTATCATTTTGAGACATTGTATCGTTTTACTGTCAACGATCGCATCTCCGTTACTCCCGGGTTTTTCCTAGTAACAAATCCCGGTAATATAGACACAAACAATACAATTTATGTTGGTGTATTGCGTACTACTTTTCGATTTTAATTGAGGAATAAAAACATGAATAAATCAATCATAAAATTGCTAGGAATTACAGTAATTGTGACTAGCTTAAGTTTATTAACAACTCAAAGTCAAGCTGAAGAAAATAAACCTAAAATCCGCCGTCCTAAAGCATCATTTTTTGAACAAGAAAGAAAACAAAAATTTGGTTTTGCTGACTTTGTTTCTTCAGCTTTAGATGGATCTGATAATTTCTTTTCAGCAGATAATAGCATTAAATCACTGTTATCAAGCCCTAATAAAAATCAATTCTATAACGCGACCATACCAGGAACTTTAATAATTGGAAGTCGGGATAAAAATTCTCCCAACTTTTTAAACATTACCTTACAAGGAGGATCACTTCTGAATTTTACCCTCAGTAATCCTCAATATGGTGGAGATCCGCGCATAGGGACAATAAATGTTTCTGGTGTTCCAGGAGTTAATACTTTTCAATACATAGGGAGCTTCAGTGTTAAAAATGATTTAGTTTCAGGAGCAATTCAGCTTATTGATCCCAAAAATCCTGGACAGAGTATTTTTATTCAATTACCTGCGACAAACATTCCTAATGTTAAGGATGACAATACACCTATTTCTACTTCAGTATTGTTTAATCGAGGATTACCTACTGATCGTTAAATTGATCAGATATGAGTAGATTATGACGATTTCAACTGTGAAAATTTGTTGTTTCCTAGTGGAAGCGATCCGTAGGAATCGCATTTCCATAACTCGATTATTGTGTGCCATGTCTACGGCGATCGCTGCGATCGCCATATAGATCCCTCACCATGATTAAATAATATTCTGGTAATTAAGTCACAAAAGCTATATAATTAATACATCTGGTCAATTAATCTACATTGATTTGCTCTATGGATATATTAAACATCCGCACAAAAGTAATCACAGAAATTAATCTCATCCCAGAAAATAAAGGAACATAAATTAATGACAATTGTTAAAGTTCCTAAAGATTGTTTAATCATTTCAACTTCAGATTCAATGATTTTTTAGTATAATGAATAAAATAACCTTTCAGTGGGATGAAGAAAAAAATAAAATTAATCAGCAAAAACATGGTATCTTCTTTGAAGAAGCCGAATCAGTTTTCTTTGATGATTATGGTATTCAATTTTGGGATGAGGAACACTCTAGTGTGTTAATTCTGTGAATCCTTTACCCATAAAACTTCATGCAGGTTCTGTGTCAAAAATATTCGCGGATTTAAGGTTTCGTCTTTGAGAGAACATGGAAGAACCAAAAATAGATTTAGTCCAAGAAATAACATCTATAAAACGAATAGATTCCATTGCCTGTTTTACGAGATTTGTGGTAATTTTGAGCGTAAAGAGAGGAATCAATAAAATACTAGCACCAATATCTTTAAGAGGTCGTCTAGCTGCAAAAAATTTATATTTACCGAAGAG
>JANMEE010000134.1:0-5582 GCA_031376645.1 Dolichospermum sp. OTE_75_concoct_329_sub
ATGATACTATTAGGGGTTATGATAATGTATCAACGTTAGAGTCAGATAGTAATTATTTATATGGAGATGGCTATATTCTTTCTCAATCTATTGGTGGGGCTGATCTTTTAGACGTAACAAATAGTAATGGACGTAATTTGCTATATGGAGATGGTTATCTGCTCAATAGTTCCCAAGGAGGAAATGATACTATTTTAGGTAGTCTTGGTAACGATACTCTCTATGGAGATGGACTGATATTAAATAGTTCTAACCCAGGTAATGATGTATTGTGGGGTGGACCAGGTAATGATATTTTATATGGAGATGCCCGCAGTATCACCTATGGCTCTGGAGCTTCTTTTGGATCTGATATATTTGTATTTCGACCAGGAGATAATCAAGATATGATCTATGATTATCAGCAGGGAATAGATAAATTATATTTACTTGATTTTGGAGTTAGTAGTCCTAATAATTTGAATAATATTACCCATCCTAATAGCTATCGCACTGTCATAAATTTTGGTAATGGTGATGTATTGACTCTAAATGGGTATTTCGATTTGAATAATAACGATTTTGTGCAGCCATAGCATATATAGCAGATTACATTCTTATACAATTCATGTAGATACGTTATATGCAACATCTCTACAAGGGTTTATATTCTGTCTATTTACCTCATTTATCTGAAATATACTGTATTAATTTTAAACAGCTTTATGAGAAATCAAAACCTAATCAACTAAATCTATCTCTTTGTTAATCAAATTTATCTTCGAGTGCATTTGAATTAAATAAAATATAAACTCTAGCAAACTCATGGTTATACCAAGTTTTCCATGAAATAGCGTTTAACTTTTTAATTGAAAAGATCAAACCTGTATGCAGGATTGGTAACCTAAAAAGGTATCATTTATTAAGCGTATTCCTTTAAAGAACTTGTATGATATCAAAAAGTATGCTTAGTGAAGTAAAACCCTAAATTATATGTTGGATGTATTTTTAATAGCTTGTATTAGTTGTCAGAAACAGTCTCAGGTAGAGTTACAACCTAAATATTTTCTTATCAGTCAGACTGTAGCAACTGATTTACAAGTATTGCCAAAAACTATAAATACTGATTTACAAAATAATATTCCTCAAGTTGCCAAAAATGGAGCATCGCAATTATTAGGGACTGAAAAAGCTGATATTAAATTTCCAGGAAGTTGGCATAATTTTCTGAAATCAAATACAGTTGATTCTTCTAAAATTGAAGTTAAGTCAGAAATAAAAGCGAATTTCGTTAATAACTCAAATCAAAATTCAGAAGCATCTAATCGAGAATTTACAAAAATAATAAATAGAACAGTTGCTCAAGTTCCAGAAAGTGAAGTATGGGATTCATTCGGAACACTCAAAAATGATAGTTATTATTTCAGTAAGTTATCAGAGTCATCGGAAATAAATTCTGCTTCAGATAATCAACAGCAAATACAAGTAAATACAAGTTTAATTGATAACTATAATAGAAACCCAGAATTGCCATATCGAGATCCTACTCAACTCAAAGATCCTATTCCCCAAATTCCAGAAAACATACCCAAACTACCTACGGAAAATGAAGATAAAAATAGCTTTAAAGCTTTAATGGAAACCACTATAGATTTAAATGCCCAAAAATACCCATTTATAGTTAATACTAGCGACAATTTAATTATTAAGCCTTTAGAATACCGACCAGCCAAATCTGATATTTATACTAATTTAAATCTTGCTGTTACACAAGGAAGTCCAAACAATAAAGAACTCGGAGACAATTTTTCAGGAATAATCAAGTCGAGTCTTTCTGTTTATCCCCAAGATAGTCAATTCTTTTGGACTTTAGATAATAACACAGTTGTTATTGAAACAAAGGGCTTTCATACTAGTTCTTCCTATCAAGGACGTTCTGTTATTTCTAATTACGAACAAATAGCTAAGTCATCTTTGCGATTGTGGGGTGTGCAGACAGCGTGGGCATTTCCACCACAAATATTTGATTTAGTCGGACAAGAAAATCTCCGATTTACTAGCGTTGCTTTAGAAACAACTGGTGCTTCTAGTTCAAGTTTTTCAAGTTCTGATTTTCTTTTTAATTCTACGTGGGTTCCTAATTCTTCGTTAATTTTATTTGATAATCCTGATTATGGAACTACATACTCTCCTGCGGGTGGTGGTTCTCTATTTGAAAATTTAGAAGCCGATAATGCACCTATTTTTCTGCAAGGTTTTTCGACAGTAAATTTACAAGGATTATTAGCTAATGGGGAAAAACTACAAGCTGGGACAATTATTCCTCAAGAAAATCTCAAGAAAATTGGGTTGGTTTGGGGGGATTTTTTTACAGGAGCAGGATATAGTTTCGATCCTATTAATACTTCTCAAGCAGGGATCAAAAGTGAAAGATATCCCCAGTTAGCACCGTTAAGAGATGCTACTGTTGCTAATAAAGACATTCTGACTATTCTTAGTAATCCTTATTTAACAACTGAAGAAAAAAACTGGCATTATCTAAATTCTTTATGGTGGGTTGGGTTTGCACCAGGACAAGCATCAGTAAGCACAACCAAGACAAGTGAAGATGTGGAAGACTGGAATCGGATGACTATGAATTTTTCTCATAACCGTACCCAGTTACATTATGATATTCAAGATGCGGAAATGACCTATAATAATATCTTTACTAATCCAGGTTTATCTTTAACTTATACCAATTTCGATCATATAGATACAAATCAAACCATGACTGCTAGTATTGGGTTGGTACTGGGTTCGGTTTTTCAGTTAATTGATCAAAATAATCTCAATCATAATTTACAAGTAGCACATAAAAAGTTTGAAGATCTACAACCTTTATCTAACTTAAAGACTAAAGCTACTCCTCAGCAAAGAAGTGAAATGAACAGTAGGTTAAATAACACCTTGTCTGATGTCGATCAAAATACATCTTTGCATCAGGTTTCTGGTAGTTGGACTTTTGCTGGGAATGTAACACCAAAGAAATCTCAATTATGGCAATTTAAAACTGGTTTATCTCAACGTGGAGTCCAGTTTTTTGAACAAAAAGTAAGTGATTGGAGTGCTGAAAGTCCGACATTTTTTGGTTATGTTCGTCCTCCTGATTTTGGTCCTTTAACTTATCAAGGTTATAATGTACCTGTGAATGCTACGCAGATTTCACCTGAATCAGATAATCATACTTTTAATGTTTACAATATTATCACTAATGGTCAAGGAATTTCTTATGTCAAACAGTTTAACTATTCTAACCGTCCAGTGATGACAACTGTGCCTTTTCCAGGCGTGAGAAGACCAGCAGATATGGATTTTGGCTTAATCGAAATGACGAAGTACCGCACACGTTCTATTAAAAATAGTTTGTATTCAGGATATATTTATTTACCATCTCTAGAATTTTCATTAGCGGGTTCTAGTGATAATTTTAATTATACATTTTCTGCGGGTAGTTGGTTTAATCCTGATTCTAATTCAGCGCCAACTGTCAATCAAAATAACTCTCAAATTTCGGGTGGTTTACAAGAACCTAGTATTGGTTTTTATGCTTCAGGAGATTTAAAATGGAATTTTGAGAATTTGAAAGTTGCGAAAGATAAAAAATATTATGAGTTAACTCGGCATATTCCCTTTATTAAGGGAAACTGGAATTCAGATTCTAATCGCTTAAATGTTGTAAGTGTGAATTCTGGCTATACATTTTCGTGGCAAAATCCTCGTGTAGGTCTGGCATCTTCACTGTTTTTTACTTATACACCTGAAGGGATGAATGCAACTATTCCTAAAAATAGTCAAGGTGAATTAGTTATGACTAATATTGGGCGTTTTCAAATTAATGATCTGATGAGATTTAATTATACATTAGAAGTAAATGGTCAGACTTTCATAAATAGTAATTTAACCTTTCCTGTCATCAATTCTCAGTTTGGTCAATTGTCTATTGGTGCATATTATCGTAATTATATTACTACTTTACAAGGACTGAGTTCCCGAATAGAAGCTAATGCTTATGGGGGAACTTTAGAATATTTAGAACCTACTACTAATTCTTTTGTAAATTTGAATTTAGGAACTAATGGACAAGGTTTAGAAACTTTAGTTAATGTTGGGTTACGTTGGAAATTTTAGTAGATGGAGAGCGAAAAATTTTGGGGGAGATCGCCAGACGGGGTAACAAATTAGACTTTTCAAGTATTCTTTTATATATAGTTCATATCGGATCCTTTTAAATTGGGAGTTATTTGCTGGATATGTATAGAATTTTTATCTTTCCTATCTATGCTAAAAACTTTTTATGTTACTTTAAGTCATTAATTGCATACTTCTATCAAAAGGAATATAACAATGGCTTTATTTCACAAGCATACTAATTTATTGATATTTTCCACCTTGCTGGGATTAATAGCCCTACCAAGCATGGTAAATCCAGCTACAGCCCAAAAGGTAGATAATAGTGGGAATACAGACAAAAATCCCAGTCTCAATCAACCTAATTCTACCCCCACCTATGAAGTTGCACCACCACCAGAACGAATTAAACCCTTACCCAGCGAGAGACAATTACAGCAGAAGGAAACGGAAGTAGATTATCGAATTAGTAACTTACTGGGAGATATTACAGGTAATTTATGGGTAGGTTCGTGGCGCGGATTATCACGGATTGACCCCAACACAGGTAGAGTTATTTCCCGTGTCAGTTTACCAAATATTGTTATTAGTGCTTTAGTCCAAGATAAAGTAGGACGTTTGTGGGTAGGAAACAATGAAGGTTTAACAAGAATAGACCCCCAAACAAGTCAAATTACAGCCCAAAATTTATTATTACCCTCCAAACGAGTATTATCACTGTTACTTGATAAGCGGGGTTATTTGTGGGTAGGAACTGATGCTGGCTTAACCTTGGTTAGTCCAGACCAAGGTTTAATTATGACTACAGTTAAAAATATGCCTGGTGTCAGTGTTAACACCATGACTTTAGATGCTGACGGTCAACTGTGGGCTGGGACTTTAGAGGGAATAGTCAAAGTTAATACTTCCAGTGCATTATTGATGAAGAGAATTCAAAATCTACCTGGGGGAACTGTCCAGACTTTAGCAATTAGTCCCCAAGGATTAATTTGGGCGGGAATGCCAAATCAATTGTTAGTCATTAACCCAAAAAATGGTATTGTGTTACGATCTGTGACTCCCCTGCGCGGACGCAACGTTACATCAGTCAGATTTGCCAAAGATGGTAGTGTGTGGGTGGGTACTAACAATGGTTTACTCCGATTAAACCCATATACAGGAGCAGTATTAGACCAAGTTACAGGACTGCCTTCTAGTCGAGTTTTGACCCTAGCACCAGATATTGGTAATAAATTATGGGTAGGAACAACGGAAGGTTTAGCTTGGTTAATGCCTTCAGTCGGTCAAGCTCAACCTCATTTTGGTTTTGGTCGGTATGTGAAGTAGGTGACAGGTGACAGGTGACAGGTGACAGGTGACAGGTGACAGGTGACAGGTGACAGGTGACAGGTGACAGGTGACAGGTGACAGGTGACAGGTGACAGGTGACAGGT
>JANMEE010000151.1:0-88861 GCA_031376645.1 Dolichospermum sp. OTE_75_concoct_329_sub
TTTTTGTGGGGTGGGCTTCTAGCCTGCCCATATTAACAATATTATTTTGATATTATTTGGGACTATCTACTTATCGTTACCAAAAAAATCTATGATGATTTAAATAAAACATAAACAGGGATAATTCTATGAGTTACTATATTGCTCCTAGTTTTCTTGATAAACTTGCAGTTCATATTACCAAAAACTTCTTAAACATTCCTGGGATTCGAGTTCCCCTAATTTTAGGAATTCATGGCCGCAAAGGAGAGGGAAAAACCTTTCAATGCGAGTTAGTCTTTGAGAAAATGGGTATCGAAGTAACTTTGATATCTGGGGGAGAATTAGAAAGTCCAGACGCGGGAGATCCTGCGCGGTTGATTCGATTGCGTTATCGAGAAACAGCGGAATTAATCAAAGTGCGCGGTAAAATGTGCGTATTAATGATTAATGATTTAGATGCAGGTGCGGGACGTTTTGACGAAGGAACTCAATATACAGTAAATACCCAGTTGGTAAATGCCACACTGATGAATATTGCTGATAATCCCACAGATGTGCAGTTACCTGGAAGTTATGATTCTAATCCTTTATGTCGTGTGCCGATTATTGTCACCGGTAATGATTTTTCTACTCTCTATGCACCATTAATTCGTGATGGGAGAATGGACAAATTTTACTGGGAACCTAACCGCGATGATAAAGTGGGAATTGTCGGGGGAATTTTTGCGGAAGATGGACTTTCACAACGGGGAATTGAACAATTAGTTGATACTTTTCCTCATCAATCAATTGACTTTTTTAGTGCTTTGCGTTCCCGGATTTATGATGAACAAATTCGTAGTTTTATCCACCAAATCGGTTTTGAAAATGTTTCTTTGCGAGTTGTCAATAGTTTAGAAGGACCCCCAGCATTTAAAAAGCCAGATTTCACTTTATCTCATTTAATTGAGTCTGGTAAATTTATGGTGGGTGAACAAAAACGGGTAGAAACTTCTCATTTAGTTGATGAATATAATCGCTTGAATCGTGGTAAGGGTTATCAAAAAACTGATCCTGTTGCGGAAGTTCCAGTTAATAAATCTGTGATTAATCAACCTACTCATTTAAGTTTAGAAACTCAAGCACAAGTGAGACAAATTTTAGCTCAAGGTCACACAATTGGACTTGAACACGTTGATGAACGCCGTTTTCGGACAGGTTCTTGGCAAGATTGCAGTGCTTTTAAGATTGATGCCCATTCCGATGCTATTTCTACTTTAGAATCTTGTTTATCTGAATATAGCGGTGAATATGTGCGTTTAGTAGGAATTGATCCCCAAGCAAAAAGACGGGTAGTAGAAACAATTATTCAACGTCCCAATGGCAGGTAATTAGTATTTTTTGAATTAATGTAGAGACGTTCCATGGAACGTCTCTACATGGCTGGAAGTTTATATTAACTAAACTGGAGTAGTGTAGGGTGGGCAATGCCCACCTTACGTAATATTCAAAAATCAAATATTAGTCCTATATTAACTAAACTGGAGTTAAAAATAGTTTAGCTTCTGCTTGTCTTCTCCGTTTTAACCCTGCTTCCACATTGCTACCAGGATTTCTGTATTTTAGAAAAGTTTCTTCAATCTCATCCCACTGCTTATCTCTCAAAACTCTAGTTATACTTTTGAAGTTGTCACTACCATAAAAATTAGCACCTAAGTTATAACCAAAGCTTAATAAAGCCCCCTGTTGATTGGCATTTAATTCATTCCAAACAGGGATTTTTTGCATAGGTGGTAGATAGCTATTCTCTAGTTGAGAAATCAACAATTCCTCTGCTTGTGCTTTAGTAATTGTTTCACCCAATCTCCATTCACTACCATCTTTTTTGCGAGTAGTTCCCCAACCAATAGTGATAGGTTTACCTCCAGAGAGAGGATCAGGATAAGCCTTGAGAAATAACCCTTCAAATTCTTTAATTAGAGCAACTCCAGGAAGAGGTACTTTTCCAGATGAACCACCATAAAGACCTTTTTGATCAGCATCAAGACTTTTTTCTATAACTATGGCTGGTTCTGGGGTTTTGTTTGGTGTTGCTATTAGGTTTTCAAGGGATTTATTTAAAGCATTCTGAGTTTTTTGTCCTACTATTCCATCTGCTGTTAAACCCTGTTGTCGTTGAAATTGTTCTACTGCTGCGACAGTTTTATTCCCAAAATCACCATCTATTACACCAGGATTAAATTTCAGTTCTGTTAAAATCCTTTGTAACTGCTCAACTTTTTTACCTTCAGAACCTTTTTTGAGACTTTCATTACTATTGAGAATTAATTTACTGACCATAAAATACTCTGATAATTGGATATAAACTGATTGTTATTTAATAATATACCATAACAATTAAGTAAGTTAGTATTAAAAGTTTTCGTTATGAAAAAGCAAATTCTGATTTGATATTCCAGCAGTTACCATCATGAATAAGTAGAGTTAAATGAGTTGCTGTGTATTCACAATCAAACTGACGTTGGACAAATTCTGGCCAAGCAATGCGAAAATTTTGCTTTGTTAAATCCCGAAATGCTACTGTGAGATGAGGAACAAAGGGACGAGTTTTCTCAACTTGATCAATAATTCCCAAGTTGGTTTCGAGATATGTGATTAAATCAGTTTGCAAACTTAAAAGTGCTTGGCTTTTAATTACATTAATGTATATAACACGAGGCGGAAAGGCCGCAAACCCGTTAAATTTAATTGGCACTGACTGCTGTTGAATAGCGAATGCTTGTAGGGATGTTTCTAAACTTGATACAGAAGTATCTGCCCATTCAAAGGGTGGCTGTAAGGTAATATGGGGCGGTGATTTTTGGGCGCTGTAACTAGCATATTTATCTGCAAAATACTGTTTAATGTCGTTTGCATATTCTTGAATATCTTGTGGTGGTAATAGAGCAATAAAAAAGCGACTCATTTAATTTTAAACCTTTTCTTGTCTGAATCAGAATTTACAAGATTTAAGGATGTACAGGATGGTAATTTATCATTTTTCCTGTGAATGTTTAGATTAATTTTCTTATCATTGAAAATTCTTGTTGTCTGAATCAGGATGTCCAGGATTTGAGGATGTACAGGATGGTAGTTTATCATTTTTTATGTGAATGTTTAGATTAGCTTTTCTATCATATAAAAAACCCCACATCCGATCAAAAATCAAATCCTGTTAATCCTTTAATCCTGGACATCCTGATTCAGACAATTTCACACACCATCACACAACCGCTTATCCTCCTCACTCAAACCCACACTCGGATTGTGTAAATAATCCTTTAACCAAGCACAACCATCCTTAATTCCCCTATCTAAATCCCGCACAGGCCACAACCGCGCTGTATTGTCTTGGGATGCCGTAGCAATGGTTTTACCGTCGGGGCTGAAACTCACACTATAAACAGAACCTTGATGCCCTTTAAATTCCTGGAGGAGTTGCCCCTGCAAGTTCCACAACCGCGCTGTATTGTCATCAGATGCCGTAGCAATGGTTTTACCGTCGGGGCTGAAACTCACACTATTGACAGCACTCTGATGCCCCTTAAATTCCTGGAGGAGTTGCCCCTGCAAGTTCCACAACCGCGCTGTATTGTCAGAGGATGTCGTAGCAATGGTTTTACCGTCCGGGCTGAAACTCACACTCCAGACTGCATCCTGATGCCCTTTAAATTCCTGGAGGAGTTGCCCCTGCAAGTTCCACAACCGCGCTGTATTGTCTTGGGATGCTGTAGCAATTGTTTTACCGTCGGGGCTGAAACTCACACTAATAACAGAACCCTGATGCCCTTTAAATTCCTGAATCATTTGTCCCTGCAAGTTCCACAACCGCGCTGTCTTGTCTGAGGATGCCGTAGAAATTGTTTTACCGTCGGGGCTGAAACTCACACTATTGACAGCATCCTGATGCCCTTTAAATTTATTAAGTTCTTTAATATCATCAAAGACAGTATTTAAAGCATAAATAGGGCTAGTAATGGGATATTCTTGCAGATGATTATTTTTAGTGATAGTTTGTAAGGTCTTGACGTTCTGCATAGCAGTCACTAAAGAACGTAATTGTTCAACTTCAAAATTCCTGAAAATATTCAGGGTAACTTGTTCTATTTTTGTTAACTGTTTAGCAATATCAGCTTCTTTCAATTGTTTTATAGAATAAAAAGTAGCTACACCTGCAATTATTACGAAAACAGTCGCTAAACCAGAACTTAATTTTAGTCTTTTTTGTCCTTTAGCAATTTGGACATCAGCTTGAATTTTAGCATTCTCTAATATTTGATTTGCTTCTTCTGCTTGCTTTCTTCTTGCTTCTGCCTCCTGTAACTGCTTTTGAGTTTCTACTAATTTCGCTAACAACTCATTTCCCTGTTGTTGACGAATAAACTCTACTAAATAATCATGAACTAATTGATATCTATTTTCTGGAGATTCCTGAATTAACAATACTAACCCAGATACTACCAATATTTTTAAAACCAAATCTAAATTTTCATTAGTATATGTAGGATTTTTGGGTAAGGGTAATTCATGAATTACCCCTACAGCATTTTGCATAAATCCTGTTAAACTTAACTCCTCAGCTAATTCAGCCGAGGTTTTTAAAGGACGAGTGTTATTTTCATTGGTTAAGAGATATAAAACCAATTCTGCTAACTTTTGATTTTTTTGTCCACATTCTTGAATAACATCTTGTAAAAAACCTGCAACTAATTTTTCTTTGGTACGAATTTTTTCTTGATATTTTTCTAAAGTCGTAATTTTTTGATTTTCTAATTGCGTTCCCACAATTTGTAATTCTATGGGTCTAATTTCGCCGATATTTCCCGCTAGTTCTGCTACTAATTTATCTATTAAATCTTTTTGTAAGCTGTATTTGCTTCTTTTTGTTAAACTTGTAAATACTGTTGTCGCATTTGTGGAGGAAAAGTTACCCAAATAATAACGAATATCTTTACTCAAGATATCTGTATTATTGACAATATCTGTATTTTTTTCATTCGCAAATTTCCGTTCTAATTCTAATAAATAATGTAAATAATCTTCTCGCAAAGATAGTACAATTTTAACATCACTGGTTGTTAAACACCTTCTGAGAAAATCATAAAATGCTTGTCTCTCGGTTTGTTCTTGATGTACAAAGAAAAATTCTTCAAATTGGTCAAATATTAAAACCGTTAATAAATTGTTGGTGCTATTTTCTGCCAATTTTTTAATAATTGCATCTGTAGAATAATCATGTACGAATGTTCCATGTAGAGACGTTCCATGGAACGTCTCTACATCAGATGTATTTAATAAATATTTTCCTAATTCTCCCAACCAATTAGTATAAGCCCTTAACAATATGGGTAAAACTTGTTTAGCTTTAATTGTTTCTTGTTCCAGTGCGGGAATTAAACCAGCTTGTAAAATTGAACTTTTACCCACTCCAGACTGGCCATGAATAACAATTAATCTATATCTATCTTCAGCAATTTTACTCCTTAACCGTTTTACATCTTCTTCTCTACCAGAAGCAACTATTTCCTGGGCAATTTCACCAGTATTTTCTTTATCAGAATTTACAGATTGAATAATTTTCCGTTGGGGGTTTAAATAAGATGCACCAACAAAAGCCCGAAAACCATATTGTTGTTCTATTTGTAATCTTTCTTGTTTGGTATAAAAAGCTGTTAAATATTCTTCTTGTTGAAAATAGAGTAAATTTAATTGATTTAAGATATCAATATATAATTGGGGATTATATTCTATTTTGGTATTGGTTTTTGCGGTTTCTAATATTTCAATACTCTTTGATATTTCACCCAAGCCATGATAGGATTTAGCCAAGAGAAATTGATAATATAAGCTATGGCTAATAAAATATCTGTAATATCAACATCTGCCATGTCTAAACTTTGGCTAGACTCAAAATAGACTACATGAAAATCCTCCTGTTCTAATTCTGCTTTTAATCTCAGTAATTCTGTAGATTTACCGCAACCAATATGTCCTGTAAATAATTGACAGGTCGGATCTTCAGGTGATATTCTAGCGATCGCCCGTCTTAATTGATCAATAACTTTTGCACCACGAACTTCAGAAAAATCAATATAATATTGTCTATCCTCTGCTTTACCTATTATTAGCGTCTTAGAAGGGTTGCAAGCCTGAAAAAACCTTGTTAAATCTAATTTCATGGTAAATTACCGAAAATGAGCCTAATCATAGTCATTACCTCAGTAATTATACAGAAAATGATAGGATTAAGCTAGAAAACAAGAGATTACAAATCTAGAATCCATTTGCGTATGCCTTGGTTTGTTAAAATTGAATCTGGTAAGGTTGAGAAACCCATTTTTGACCAATATGTACCTGCACACAGAGCCTATGTACAAGAGTTGATTGCTAAAGGACATAAGGCGAAAACAGGTTATTGGGCGAAAAAAGGTGGTGGAATGATGTTATTTGAGGCGACATCAATGGATGAAGCACAGGCAATAGTATTGGCTGATCCCTTGGTACAAAACAATTGTGTCAGCTACGAACTATTTGAATGGCAAATTGTTGTGGAATAATACACAAATTTTAAAATTTAGTGTTATAGTAATGGAAGACCTGGATCTATGCGATTTCAACGCCCAAATCTTGTCAGGACCGGAAGGTAGCAGCAATACGGGATGCTTGAGGTAGGCGTAGTCTCCGGGTCGCCTTATTTGTAGGAGCTTTCAGCAGCAATGCCTGGTTTTGGAGATATTGTACAAAAAGCTTTTTATCTTGGTGTAGGCTTGGCCTCTTACGCTGGTGAAAAAGCTGGGGGGAAATTAGCCGAACTGCGATCGCAAGTCCAGAAATTAGCAGATGAAATGGTAGCCAAAGGCGAGATGAACACGGAAGAAGCTCGTCGCTTTGTCGAAGATATGATGAAGCAGGCTCAACAGCAACAAACATCTGGACAAACGCCTGAAAAAACAGCCCCTTCCGAACCTCGGCGGATAGAGATCCTAGAGAATGACGAAGAACCAACTGTGAAAGCGGCGACAAAAGAAAACACAAAAAATGTTGATAATGTAGATCGGTTGCGGGATCAAGTGTTAGAACTACAGGAAGAGTTAAAACGCCTACAACGCGAACCTTGAAAAGCCATGTTTTGGTGTGGGTATCAGTAATATTCAATTCTAGAAAAATGACGCTATACCCAACAGGTTTGTAAGTGCAATTACCCACTTTGTACTCTATAACTTCCAGTTAAACGGCGTGAAGCGTCATGTTTTTAGCCAATAAAGGCATTAAGTTTATGGAAAAGTGGCAAAAAGACTTCATAGACATGATCGAAACTGTGGCTGATGAAGTAGAGCAGTTCTTCCTAGAAATGAATAACATGATAGACGCTTTTTTTGAGATCACGGAAGAAATCACCGAAGAAGTACAAAGCACATTTGTAGCTGATATTGACCTGTTTTTACAAGAATTAACTGAACCAATTTTAGAAATTTACTGGGAACTAGAAGACATCTCAGAAGATATAGATCCTGGTTTTCCATACACAGTAGAAGCTACAGTAGAAAAAAATGCGGCTTGTATTGGTTGTATCAATTATCATGGACAGGTTTATAACGGTAATTTGTTAGTCTGCGGTATGCACCCTCATGGTTGGGATGATAAAAATTGTCCAGACTGGGAAAAAGAAATTGAGTAAGTCATTAATCAAGCTGGGGAGAAATGTTAAAAACTGTTAAGTTAATAATTGTGAATCTCTGCATTTCTTTTTACTAACATAATGAGTAACTTTGCACCGGAAACTGTATCCCCAGCTAGTCAAGAAATAAAATATGGTGAACGCGAGATTGCGGAAGGGAAATTAATTACATTTCCTAATCCCCGCATTGGGCGACGCTATGATATTAGTATTACTCTCCCGGAATTTACTTGTAAATGTCCTTTTTCCGGTTATCCCGACTTTGCGACTATTTATATTAGTTACATTCCTGATCAACGAGTGGTAGAGTTGAAAGCACTCAAGCTTTATATTAACAGTTACCGCGATCGCTACATCTCCCATGAAGAAACAGCAAATCAAATTCTAGATGATGTTGTTGCTGCTTGTGATCCTTTAGAAATTACTGTGAAAACAGATTTCACCCCTCGTGGGAATGTGCATACTGTAGTTGAAGTCAGACATCAAAAAGCTGTCTAAAGGAAAAAGATTGTAGAGACGTTTGTACAGTGCTTATATACGTAGGGTGGGCAATGCCCACCGTGAGAGGGTTTTGGTGGGCATTGCCCACCCTACAAGACTAAAATTATTCCTGTATCTAATTGATTGTTAACTCACTAAAACACTGCGAGAATAACCATTTTTTTGAGCTAGTTTTTCTCCAATTATCTGTTGATAAACGGCTTCATAACCATCAGTCATTTGCCGAACACTGAAATTTTCTTCCACATATTGACGACAAGCATAACGATTTAAGCTATCTACTTTGTCAATAGAGTTAATACATTCTTCGATATTATCACAGAGAAAACCAGTTTTCCCATTGGCAATCACTTCCTCTGCTGAACCCATTCGCATGGCAATTACAGGTGTACCTGATGCCATTGATTCTACCATGACTAACCCAAAAGGTTCTCGCCAAGTAATAGGAAATAAGGTTGCATAAGCACCTCCCATCAGTGCATTTTTTTGCAAGTGATTGGCTTCACCTAAATATTCAATTTGCTTACCATCAATATAGGGTTTAATTTTTTGGTCGAAATATTCTAAATCTATTAAATCTACTTTACCTGCAAGTTTTAAGTTCCGACCAGTTTTTTGAGCAATCTCAATTGCTAAATGGGGTCCTTTTTCTGGAGACATCCTTCCTAGGAAAGCTAAGTAAGATGGTTCTATGGGTTGAGGATAAAATTCATAACTATTGACATCAATCCCATTATAAACAGTGTCTACATAATTTAATTCTAATCTGGGTTCTCTTTGAGAATTAGAGATAGCAATATAAGGCTGTTTTCGGCAATGTTGAAAGATTTTTTCATTGTCTGGTGTGAAAATGCCATGTAAAGTGTGCACTGTAGGAGTTGTTACCAAGTTTGCAGATGTTAATGTGGCGACTCCCATGTGAGAATGAATAATATCAAAATCTGCTGCTTTTTCATAGACTGATGCTAATTGGAGAAATTCATAAATACTTGAATCTCTGATAGTAGGATCTAGCCTTAAAGCTTGGGGATGAACTGATATTAACTTTGCTAAGGTTAAAGAATCTCCTGATGCAAATAATGTCACTTCGTGTCCCCGACGAACTAATTCATCAGTTAATAACCCCACTACTAATTCTATTCCACCATAAGCTGGTGGTGGTACTCTCTCCCACAATGGAGCAATTTGAGCAATTTTCATCTTTCATCTCCTAAAATATCAGATTTCTATTTCCAGTTATTTGAAAATAAATTGAATAACTAACAGGAAATAGCTAAAAGTTTCAAAAAAAAATCGCCCTTATCCATGATTGTACTCCCAAATCTTATGCTTTATATTTGATATCTTTTGTCTATCCTAGGTAATGCAATCATCTGATACTTAAGAAATAAATTAGACAAAATATAATAGTTATATGTTTGATTTTGAGCTTGACTTGAAGGAAAAAAATAAGTATAATATATAACGATAAATAAATAATTGCATATATTAAGTAAAATGAATATATACAAACAAATAAATAAACCGCGTGTCTCCTGGCAGGCGGTTTTCGCACTAGTCATATTTGTGTTTATGTACCTACCTATCCTGGTACTGGCTTTTTATAGCTTTAATAAGTCACCTTACAGCGCTCAATGGCAAGGATTTACCTGGGAATGGTATGGAAAATTATTTAGTGATGAACGGATTTTATCGGGATTATCTAATAGTTTGGTGGTAGCTTTTTGTGCTGTGGGGGTTTCCGCAATGTTCGGAACATTAATGGCTGTGGGGTTGGCACGTTATGATTTTCCTGGTAAAAAATTATATCAGGGAATTGCCTATTTACCCTTATTAATTCCTGATATTGCGATCGCTGTTTCAACACTAGTATGTTTAGCAGCTTTTGCTATTCCTTTGAGTATATGGACTATTATTGCTGCCCATATTGTTTTTTGTCTCTCTTATGTTGGGTTGGTGGTTTCTTCGCGGATGAATAATATCAATCCTCATTTAGAAGAAGCAGCATTAGATTTAGGTGCAACCCCAATCCAAGCCTTTATTTTGGTTTTATTACCGCAATTAATGCCAGGGATTATTTCTGGCTGTTTACTGGCTTTTGTCTTGAGTTTAGATGATTTTTTAATTGCTAGTTTTACTGCGGGAAGTGGGACTAATACCTTACCAATGGAAATTTTTAGCCGCATTAGAACGGGAGTCAAACCTGATATTAATGCTTTAAGTGTGATGTTAATTTCTATGACTGCGATTGTGGCTTTAGTTGGGGAATTAATTAGAACAGCAGGGGAAAGGAGAGAATAGGGTGAAATCAATTCAAAGTAGAAAAATGTTTTAAAAATTGCATAAAAGCAGGAATATGATATTTAGCATAATTACTCTGCTCCGAGTAAAATTTAGCTATTTGCCTTAATAATTCATCCCTAAATACCTCCTCTGTATTAGTCCAATCACTTGGTGGTTTAATGTCTTCCCAATAGTCCTCTTTAGTGTTTTTATCCTTAACTTTTTTAAGCATTAATAAGGCATAAATTAACTCATTCCTGCGTGTTTCATCTGGAAAATTTTCAAACTGTTCTTTCCATGAATCACGTAACTTTTCTAAATCTGTACAATCTAATCCTGAACAATGACTAATGCGATTAGAAACCTTTGATAAGTTATTTTCTAAATCATTACTATTAATAATAGCATTTGCCATAGTAATATAAATATCTTCAAGAATAAGTTTTTGACTATTATACATAGGAACATTGATGTAATTATCAAAAACTTCTTGTAGTTCAGGTATGATAAAATATGCTTCTTTGTGAATTAATCCCGTCACCCAAATGCGATGATTTCTGGCATTTTCTTCATTAACTTGACCTTGCTGATAAAGATTTGAGAAAATTTCCTCCGTATTAGAGAAATCGTAATTATCAATATTTTGGCACTGTAAATCTAAATCAACAATGGCAAACAGCTTATCAGGATTTAAGTATGACTCTCTACTATCTTCTTCATGTAATTCTAAAAGCTTAAAATAAGTATCTATAACACCTGTTCTACCTTGACAATTAAAAAATTCTGGTTTGTATGTTTTCCATGTCTTGGGAATGCATTTTATATAAAAATCTGCATCTGGCATTTGCTTCATTTTTCCGTAATTTACTGTTGTTTCGTCACTTAAGTTTAAAATACTACCTTGACCCTCGCACAAAACAACAATTCTCTGTCTAATGTTTGGATTTCCAAGAATTTCGTTACAATGTTGCATTAGTTTTTTTTGATAAGTATTCATAGTGGAATATTATTATCTGATTTGATAAGTTTTGGTTCTAGTTCCCTGACATGAGCCGGTGTAAGCGCTCGACATAATTGATAAGAATGAGTTGCTAGAATATATTGATTACTAGGAGACCATTCCTCTAAATCTCTAATTATTTCATATTGCCAGTCTGGATGAAATCCTATTTCAATTTCATCCATGAGAACAATAGCATCCTCAATTTTATTATATTTTAGCCATAGGTAAATGCTCAATCTTTTTAATTCACCATGACTTAAATCTTCAGGATAAAGTTCAATATTTTCATTATTGGTGTCTAACTTGAAGGTGATTTTGGAGAAATCTGTAGAAATGTTCACTTTTTTATTAACCAACAATAAATTCAAATCATCTAATAATGCTTTATATCTCTTACCATACTCACCTTCAGTCTCAATAGCAGTTCTAAAATCTTCATCCCTAACACTTGTGAATGCCTTAATTAATAAGTCTACTGGAGCAAAATCATAAGTAAAAAATCCTGATAAGTTTGATTTAGATGATTTTAAATCTGTATCGTAATCTCCATCACCATTTTTTGCAAATAATCGGTATCTGGACTCTGGAGAAATAAATAAGAAAACTTGAGTAATAGGAGCAGCTAAAAATATTTTATTTGATATTTTATCTAACCAATCCCCTGCTTCATTCATATCTGAATTATCACCAATTTGATAGAATAAATGATTTCTATCCTTATCCACCCCTGGGAAATAAGGACATATATGTATTATGTCCTTTGGACGCAAATTTTGGGAATACATTGTCCCGTCTTTATAATCTTCCTCATAATGATAACTTCCTACTATATCTTCAAAACGACTCTCACTACAAACCAGAAATTTAATTTCAACTTCTTTTTCACCATCCCAAATATTGATAATAGCTAATACTCTGTCACTACCATCATTATTAAATGTAAAGCCATGTAGTAAATTTTCTATATAATGGTGTCTTTCTGGATTTGTGCAGCAATGTAATAACACGAAAACTAATTGTAAAAGTGTACTTTTACCACCTCCATTGAGACTTCCTAAAGGAAAGATATTAGGGACAAACTTTCTATCAAACTTAATATCAACATCTTTCAAAACGCGGAAATCGGGTACTTGAACTTGTAGTAACTTCATGTGAATTTTCTTCCTTGAGAAATATTACATATTGCAATTATACCGTTAACATAAAATCACGGCTAACTTAATCATAATTCATTTAGGGTGGGAATTACCCACCACCATATTCTACACCTTAAACTTAGCGGTAATCCGTTTCATGGCTTCTTCGACATTTGCCCGACTATTAAACGCAGAAATGCGGAAATAACCTTCACCCGCAGCCCCAAAACCAGAACCGGGAGTTCCCACTACATTCACGGTTTCTAATAACTTATCAAAAAATTCCCAACTGGATAAACCATGAGGAGTTTTCACCCATACATAAGGTGCATTTACGCCACCATAAACATTTAAACCAGCATTTATGAGTTCTTCTCTGATAATTTTGGCGTTTTCTAAATAGAAACTTACCAAAGCTTTAATTTGTGCTTGTCCTGCTTCGGAATAAACAGCTTCTGCACCGCGTTGGATAATATAAGAAACGCCGTTAAATTTGGTAGATTGACGACGATTCCAGAGTTTCCAAAGTTCGACATCAGAACCATCTGCGGCTTTAGCTGTGAGGGTTTTAGGAACTACAGTTAAAGCGCAACGAGTTCCAGTAAACCCGGCATTTTTGGAGAAAGAACGGAATTCAATGGCACAATCTCTTGCGCCTTCTATTTCAAAAATAGAATGAGGTAAGGTAGGATCAGTAATAAATGCTTCGTAAGCGGCATCAAAAAAGATAATGGATCCGTTAGCTTTGGCATAATTTACCCATGCTTGCAAATGTTCTCTGGTTGCAGTTGCACCTGTGGGATTATTAGGAAAACAAAGATAAATTAAATCAACTTTTTGGCTAGGAATTTCGGCGGTAAAGTTATTTTCAGCGGTGACAGGTAAATAAACTAAACCACCATATTCGCCTTTTTCATTAGCATCTCCGGTGTTCCCCGCCATGACGTTGGTATCTACGTAAACGGGGTATACTGGGTCTGTAACGGCAATGGTGTTATCATGACCGAAAATATCTAAAATATTGCCGCAGTCGCATTTAGAACCGTCGGAAATAAAGATCTCATCAGCTTCTATGGCTGCTCCCCTGGCTTGGAAGTCGTGGGTAGCGATTTTCTCCCTTAACCAAGCATAACCCTGTTCTGGTCCATATCCTTTAAAACTTGAGCGATCGCCCATTTCTTCTACAGCTTTAATCATGGCTGTACGACAAGCTTCTGGTAAAGGTTCGGTGACATCACCAATCCCCAAACGAATGATCTTCGCATCAGGGTTAGCTTGTGCAAAGGCGTTTACCCGACGCGCAATTTCTGGAAACAGATAACCAGCTTTGAGTTTCAGGTAGTTGTCGTTAATCGTAGCCATAGTAAATTTTTAGAAAAAAGACAATGATACACTATCTTCATGGGAGAAATGTCTGATAAAGAAATTTTCAAGGGAGTCGAGTTATAATTGTTTTAGAAAATTCCCATATTCAAGAAAATATGAGTCTCATTAATGAAACTACTAAACAACGAATTATCCAAGAGGTTTTAGAGGCTAGAAAAAATCGTCCTCAGTTTCTAGTTGCTATGAAAGAACGGCAAAAGCAAGGTTTGAAAATTGCCCAACAATGTACCAAAATCTTGAAAGAAAGATTTGGGGTCGAAAAAGTTGTTTTATTCGGTTCTTTATTGGATCATCAACAAATGAGTTGGCGTTCTGATATTGATTTAGCTGTTTGGGGTTTACCAGAAAAAGATTATTTTAAAGCTGTCGGTGTTCTTTTGGATATTGCTGAAGATTTTTCTATTGATTTAATGGAAGCGCAACACGCTAAAACTTATATCTTACCTGCAATTTCTCAAGGGATAGAACTATGATTGTATTGAGGAGAAAAATTGCTGAAGAACTAATCAAGCTTGAAGAATTGGTGAATAGAGTTAATAGATTATTATTATTAATTCAGCAAAATGATGATCCTATTTATCTTGATGGGTTGATGAGTGGTTTAGCATTATATGTACAAAATTTCTATACTGGTGTTGAAAGAGTTTTTGCTTTGATTGCTAAACAAATAGATGGTGTTACTCCATCAAGTGCAGATTGGCATATACAGTTATTAGGGCAGTTATTAGTCCCAGTTCCAAATATTCGCCCCGCTGTTATTTCTCAAGATACTTATGAACAACTTAATGAGTTTCGCGGATTTCGTCATGTCAGCAGAAATTTGTATGCCTATGATTTAGATCATCAAAGAATTATTGACTTAGCTAATAAACTTATAGGTTGTCATCAAATATTTATGGAAGATATAAATAAATTTGATGCTTTTTTAGCCAATAATTAAACAACACAAATTCCTAATTCCTAATCCCTAATCCCCAATCACCTAATTTACAACTTGGCTACCATGACTACGAGGATCATCTTGATTACTATCTGTTGCGACTGGTGCGGAAAATTGGGAAGTTTTACCATTGGCTTGAGCATGGGGAAGGGGAGAACCGGCAATTAAGGCTTCTAAGTTACTAGCCATAATGGTGCGGGGAATATCACCAATGGTTTCGGCTATAGTTTCCCCTTGTTTACCCAAAAAGACAAAGTGGGGAATCCCGTCTACTCGATATTTGAGCATTTCTGGCAACCATTTGGTATTATCAACATTCAACATGACAAAATTCATATTGTTGTCATACTGTTGCCTGAGTTTGTCCATGTCGGGAGTCATTTTTTGACAAACTGTACACCAATCGGCGTAAAACTCGACGAGAGAAGGTTTACCGTTGCTGAGGGCTACTTCTAAGGGGATAGCAGTTTTACCTAATTCCGCGAGAGAAACTGAGGTAGAATCAGTTTTAAGTCCCAAGAAGAGGGAAACTCCCAAAGCGATCGCGACAATGGCAATTAAGAAGTTTTTGATGCGGTTACTAGAATTTACAGGGGCTTCGGTACTCATAATCAATTTATTAAGACTTATTAACTTAGTTCATAATCTAGTTTACTGTTTTCCCACCTCATGAAAAAAAGAGTTACCCTGACTTTTCCCAAACGTGCGATTCAAATGCCAGTTACCTACCGACTAGCAAAAGATTTTAATGTCGCTGCGAATATTATCCGCGCCCAAGTTGCGCCTAACCAAATTGGTAAACTGGTAGTAGAATTATTGGGAGACATCGATCAATTAGATGCAGCAATTGAATGGATGCGATCGCAACATATTCATGTTTCCCTGGGTTTAGGGGAAATTTTGATTGATGAAGATGTATGCGTTCACTGTGGTTTGTGTACGGGGGTTTGTCCTACGGAAGCTCTTGCTATTAATCCAGAGACGTATAAACTCACATTTGTGCGATCGCGCTGTATTGTTTGTGAACAATGTATTCCTACTTGTCCCGTTCAAGCTATTTCCACTAATCTTTAAGTCAGGAGTCACCGAGTCAGGAGAAAGAAGAAAGAAGAAAGAAGAAGGAGAAAGAAGAAGGAGTCAGAATAAATGCAACCTGCAAGAACAATTTATGAAAACTTCCCCAGAAACATTAATCAAAACCCTCGGTGAAACTGCACACCAAGCCATTGAAAAACACTTTACAAAAACTATAAAATGGGAAAAAGCAGTTAAAAAAGACGAAGATCCAGAACCACTACATCAAATGCGAGTGGGAATGCGACGGTTACGAACTGCTGTTAGTAGATTTGAAAGATATTTAAATTTACCAAAATCAGTTAGTGATAAAAATATTGGTAAATTTGCGCGGATTTTGGGTACTCTCAGAGATTTAGATGTACTTGAAGAAATGTTAAAAAAGAATTACAAACCGCATTTAGTTGAAAAAGAACAAAAATTTCTACAAACAGCTTTTAAAGAATTAGATAAGCGGCGAGGAATTGCATTTTTTCATGTGGAGAAAACATTTAAAGATGAACTTTATAAATCTTTTAAAAATGAATGTGAGGATTGGTTAAAAAATCCCAGTTATCAAAGTTTTTCATCTGTACCAATTCACCACCTATTACCAGATTTACTCTCACCAGAGGTGAGTGAATTTTGCTTACATCCAGGATGGTTAGTTGGGACTAATTTTCTTAAATCGGAAATAGTAGTGCAAACAAAATGGACACCAATCCAAGTAGAAGAACATCTCAAAACGGAAGGTAAAATTCTGCATGATTTGCGAAAACAAGCTAAACGTCTCCGCTACCAAATGGAGTTATTTACTGAATTATATAGTGAGTCTTTTGCCGCCCATCTTGATGATATTAAAACTATCCAAGAAATCTTGGGCATGATTCAAGATAATATGGTTTTACATGAGTGGTTAGAGAATATTTTTAAATCAGAACTTGAGACTGAATTATGTGGGCTAACGACGCTATTAGCCGCAAATCGTTATCAATTGTGGCAAGAATGGCAACCACTACAACAACGTTATTTACAAGCAGATACTAGATATAATTTACATTTGGTGATACTACAACCTACTGGGGAGAATATTTAATAATAATAATTGAACGCGAATAAACGCAGATTAACACAGATAAGGACGCGTGACTTAACTGAATTTGCAGATGATTTGGTAATTTATGAGGTAAAATCTATAGAAATATTCTTGCTTGAAGTTCTCAAATATCTAAACACAAGACCATTTAATTTTAAACCCATCCCCAATTCTTATGAGTGATAATATTAATTCTGCGGATTTTCCTGAATCAGGTGTAGCAAATAACAGTCAGTCACTGACCTTACAGCGCGGTGGTGAAGAGTTAATGCTAGAAAAAACGTTGTATCGTTTTACTATCCGTCCCAATGCAAATTTTCCCCGCGAAAAACTATCACAAATGCCTTGGGGTGTATGGCGGCAGAGTATCCCCCAAGCAAAGTTAGAACTATATACAGTTTTCCCTGATCAGCTAGATGCGGTAATGTCTCAACTCCGTGCTGATAAAAATATAGACTTTGTGAGTCACGTTTATACACTTCAGAATAATCCTGGGACTTTTGTTTATCTCAGTGACCAAATTACAATTCAATTTGCTACTTGGGTAGATAATACTAAAATTAATACTATTGCCAGTACATTAAATTTAATTGAAGATCAACCAGTTATTGGCATACCAAATACCTTTGTTTTTCTTGTTAGTAAACAAGCTACAGAAAACCCAATTAAAATTACTAATCATTTACAAACACTGCCAGAAGTTTTAGCGGCTGAACCAAATATTCTTATTCAACAAGAACCCCATTATAAACCCAAAGATTCTCTTTATTCCCAGCAATGGTATCTCAATCATAATAGTACGAATCAGTTGGTAGCTGGTTCTCATATTTCTGTAGAACAAGCTTGGGATACTACTCGTGGTGTGCGTTCTGTAGTGGTGGCTATGGTGGATGATTCCTTTGATTTAAAACATCCAGATTTTCAAGGCGCTGGTAAAGTTGTTGCTCCCAGAGATTTAAAAGAAAATGACTTTTTACCCTTACCTGGAGAAAAAGAAACCAGTCATGGTACTGCTTGTGCGGGACTAGCTGTAGCTGAAGAAAATGGTTCAGGAATTGTTGGGGTTGCTCCTGGTTGTGCCATGATGCCAATTCGCACTACTGGTTTTTTAGATGATCAATCCATTGAAGATGCTTTTAATTGGGCAGTGGAAAAAGGCGCAAGTGTAATTTCTTGTAGTTGGGGAGCTTCTGCTGTTTATTTTCCCCTTTCTATCCGGCAAAAAGCCGCTATTAATCGCGCTGCTACCAATGGACGCAAAGGTAAAGGATGTGTGATTGTATTCGCGGCAGGAAATGCCAATCGTCCCATTAATGGCACTGTTAATGAACAGAATTGGCCGAAAAATATTGTCCAAGGTAAGACAAATTGGTTAAGCGGTTTTGCAGTTCATCCTGATGTGATCACTGTATCTTCATCTACTAGTTTAAATAAAAAAGCTGCTTATAGTAATTGGGGCAGTAATGTTTCTGTTTGCGCTCCTAGTAATAATGCACCCCCAGGAATGTGGTTTCAAGAAACAGGTTTTGTGTATACACAACCGGCAATTGTTTCTTCTCTTTTTGGCTTGGGAGTATTAACAACAGATCAAATAGGTGCTGCTGGTTATGATGCAGGTAACTTTACTAAAAACTTTGGTGGTACTTCCAGTTCTACTCCCCTAGTTGCAGGAGTAGCGGCTTTGGTATTATCAGCTAATCCTGATTTAACCGCTCAACAAGTGAAACGGGTTATTCAAGATACTGCTGATAAAATTGTTGATAATAACCCTGATCTTCAGTTGGGTATCCGTGGGGGTACTTATGATAGTAATGGTCATAGTCAATGGTTTGGTTATGGTAAAGTCAATGCAGCTAAGGCAGTTAGATTAGCGCAGCAGATGAGTGTAATCGCCAAAGTTAGTAATAAACAAATACAGGCAAAAAATACTCAAGTAGTGAATATTCCCGATAATAATAGACAGGGAATTAAAAGTGCGATCGCTATTAATGAAGCTGTCAATATTGCAGATATTCAAGTCACAGTGAATATCACCCATGATTTTTTAGGAGATTTAGAAGTTTATTTAATTGCTCCTAATAATCAGCGAATTTTATTACAAAGTCGCACATTAGGCCGACGTAATCAATTACAAAATACTTACACAGTGCGATCGCATCCTGCCCTTAAACAATTACTTTCTTTATCTGCAAAAGGCAACTGGCAATTACAAGTTATTGACTACGCAGCCCTAGATGTGGGTAAACTGAATAACTGGGAATTGGTAATTGGGGATGGGAAATAATGACGAAAATAGCGATTCCTAGGTCGTGCTTACGCTATCGCAAATCCTGATGATATCTTGTTTATCTCGTTCCCAGTCTTTGACTGGGAATGCTATCACAGAGGCTAGTGCCTCTGATTTCATTGAAACTTATTTTCCATTTAAATACAGACAAATCTAGAATAGAATTTTAGATATTGATATGCTATGTCTAACTTAGAAAAGCGAAAATCATCACTAGTTCTATTTAAAGGCTGTTCTAAAGTAGAAATAATGGCTTGTGAGAGATTATTAACAGCATTACCTTCTAGATCAAAATAACAACTGTTAGAACCACCAACTTCTTTAAATATGGGAATATTAGAACAAATTATTTGACAAGAAAAATATAAAGCTTCTGCTAATGGGAGACAAAATCCTTCCTGAGATGAAGCAGCAATAAAGACCTGACATTTTTGGTATAGCCAACATAATTCATTATCTTTAATAGCATGAATTAATATCACTTGATCTTGAAGATGAAGAGTCTGAATTAGATTATCTAAACTCTCTGTTTCTGGTCCGGTATTGCCAACAATAATTAGCTTTGTGGCATCTTTTAGATAACTATGTTGCTTTAAAAAAGAAAATGATTGAATCAACAAATCTATATTTTTGTTTTTCCGATGTTGAGCAACGCATAACAAAAAAGAATCATGATCACTCATGTTTAAATTATGAGCTTTCTCAGGAACAATATTCCTAAAATCCACATAATTATAAATAGTATTAATAGGTTTGCGTGATTGAATATTTGGGAAGTATGATTTCAGGCTGCTTAATGTAGTCTTAGAAACACAGGTAAGACCATCACTATGTTCTATACATTGTTTTAAAAATAACTGATTAAAGATAACGTTGGGATATCCGAACACTTCTGGCTTTTCATAAGGATATAAATCATGAATTGTGGAAACAACAGGAACCCAGAAAAGTGGCCGCAGGAAAGGCAAAGGAAAAGATAAATGAACAATGTCAGGATTAAGACCTTTCACTATTTTTGGTAAACCAAATAAAAACCAGATATTTCTAGACGATGAACTATTTTTTATATCTACACTGATTAGCTGAATTTTGTGGGAATTAAAAAATGATTCAAAGTAATACTTCTGCCATGCTCCGACAATTAAAGTCACCTTGCTAACCTCTTCAGTATCAGCTAGACATTGAGCCAGATTTGCAGCATATCTACAAACGCCAGTTGGATTTGTAGGTCTGTGTAAAGCAGCAATTAGTATGTGCATATTATGAATACAAAAAGTATAAAAACCGCATCTTCCATAGGGATTTAGCAAGAGCTTCATTGGTGTCAACTTAAGTTAAAACCTTTGTCTTGCAAGAAACGCAAGTTCTTCTCGTTCCCATACTCTGTTTGGGAATGAATTTTAGCAGGCTCTGCCTTCAATGAAGAGGCACCAGCCTCTGTGATGGCATTCCCAGTCGGAGACTGGGAACGAGATAAACGAGATCACGTCATTACAAGGATTTTACGTTAAGTTGACAGTTATGAAGCTCTTGTTTTACCCCTACCTTTTTGTTAGCAACCTCTAAATAAAGTTGATTCAAACGCTCTCCTACAACCTGCCAACTGTAGTTTTCATTTACTAATTTCCGGCCTGCTTGACCCATAGCAATTCTCAGTTCTGGATTTTGAACTAAATGAATCATGACTGCTGCTAGGTCACGAACAGCTTGATATGGTTCATTAGCGGCAATCTTAAAACCAGTTGCGTCTGTAACTTGAACAGCCGGTCCGCCTAAATCTAGACATATTACAGGACGACCTGCGGCCATTGCTTCCATACACACCCAACCTCCAGAATCATGTAAGCTGGGATGAACTAGGACATGACAATCCCTTAACAAATCTAAAGCCTTTTCACGAGGTAATCTGCCCCAAAATTTAACTTTTTTAGCAATTCCTAAATCATCTGCCAAAGTTTGCAGTTGATGCCATTCTGGTCCATCTCCTACTATCCAATACTCTGTATTAGGTAGATTCGCTTGAGCAAAGGCACGCATTCCTAAGTGAAAGCCTTTCCAATGCAAAAGTCTACCCATGCTGATAAATCGGACTATTGGCTCATTAGCTATTTCATATTGATTTAGATGTTTGATGTCTCCTGCTGATAACCCTGATTCTGGCAAAATGTGGACATGACTCGCACCCATCTGATAAAGCCGTTGGGCTGTATCGTTAGTTGTAGAGCGAACTACAGCACTTTTCTTAGCAGTAAGACGGACAAAAGGATCTTGCTCTCCCAGCCAACGAGAGGCACTGCGAGCGATTTCGTAAATTTTGCCATTTAAGCTAAAATCTTGCCAAAAGCTTGCTGGTGCAGATTCTCCACCACCTACAGGACCCCAAACTAAGGGAATTGGGAGTAGAGAGAGAAAGCAAGGATTGGAATATTTAACAAAGGTAACATGATGGCTCAAATCAAAGCCAATTTTTTGATGTAACTGCCTGGCGACAAAATATGCTTGAATTTGCCAGAGATAATAGTGAAACTGCATTCCCCCAGATTGCCCCCATTTCCGACTATCCTGCCAAAAGGGCAAAGTGAAATAAATAAAGTGAAGATTGGGAATGGGGTTACTTGCCAATTCTGCTTCAATGATATCCTGGCTCTCATCTGGTCGAGTAAGTACCCAGACTTCGTGATATTTAGCAGCTTCTCGGACTATATTCCAACCCACACCTGGTTCAGAACCCATACCTGGTTCACAGGAGTAAGCAGACATTAAAATTTTCATATTTGTAATAGTTAACTAAACAATGCTGTCGGTGTCTTTCAGTTCGTTGTTAAGATTAGCAGCCCATTTGTTCAAATCCTTTGACCAGTCAATGTTCTCAGGAGTCGCGCTCGTTGCCCATACTCACCTGAAAGGGAGTGTGTGGAGTCCGTCACAGCATTACCCATTGTTGGTGTGCAGATATAGCAACCTGTTTTGTCTGTTTCTTCAGTCTTTGTTCTTGCCATGACAGCCCTAGTATTAATGCGATGAAAAGCATAAAACCTGGTTCTTCCATTTGAGTAAAAATAAAACCCATGACAGTAACAGCTAACAGAGTAATTTTCAAAGAATCATTCAAACCAAAGTGTCGCCAAACTAAATAAGATAGAAATAGATATGCTCCTAAACCGAAAAGTCCTAAATCTCCCCATATTCCTGCCCAGCCAAAAATCGGGCTAAAAAGACTCGAACCTAAACAAAGCCAGAAACTATTCACAAATTCTATTGCTTCTTGACCAATGGAACTGGTGGTAGCACCTAGTGGTCCGAGTATGAACCAATAATCTTTAAGAAACCATGCTCCTAGACGGCTGACTGTATGCCCTGGACCGAGGCCAAACAACCAATCTAGAGAGGATTGATAATGAGACAAAATAAAACGGACTGAGTAAAATTTGGCATACCAAGCTTCTCCATCTGGTCCATAAAGTTCCGGTCGTACCCAGGCTGTGAATGCGGCAAATGCTTCTAAGTTTTGTACACACCAAAGAAATCCGTATCCGAAGATGGCGATCGCACTTAAAAGTTTGATAGTTTTAGTAAAATCCTTTGAACTTACCAAGATGAGAAGACCCCAAGCTATCAAATAAGCAAGTAGAAGTTGTTTGGAATCAGAAAAGAGAATTTGCCAGAAAGCAGCGACAATTGCCATGATTCTTATCCATACTGGAAAAGTCTTTTGATTAGTGAAGAAGTAAAGAGCAAAGGCAACTGATACCGAAGCCGATACATAATTTCCTGCACCGGAAACGAAAAAGACTCCACCACATCCATCCGTTCCATTAAATCCGTTAGCATAGAGCTTCCCTGCATCAATTAGGGGTTTCTGGACAGCAGCCAGGACAAAATTAATGACAACAGACCAGATTAACCATTTTTTAATGCGTTTCACAGATGCAGCAGACATAGGAATACAGATAATGGCCAGCAGAAAGATGAAAGGTTCGCAAAGCATCATGAAAGAAACAATTGCGTTAATCAAGCCTGTGTTATGCCATAAAGCACTAGCCAATACTGCAACTAGAAAAATGAAAAGTCCTAATATCAAAGAATACGCAATTGCAATCTGTTTGTGATCTTTCGCCCGACTTGTGAATAATATAATTCCTAAAACAAAGGGAACAACTGCGAAGTGAGCGAGGTTAAGAATTGAAGGAGCACGAGTAATAGAACAAAAAATTCGGGAATAAAAAACTACAGAGAAAGCAATGATAATTAAGGTAGTGTTATCAATTACTCCCGTTCTCTTCGTTTTTTTAGCTGTAGATGGTTGTAAATACATGATTATGATATTTCAGAACTTTGGCATGAAACTCTAAATATTGCTCTTTAATTAGAGATTTGTTGCCAACCTAATTGTTTAGTAACTTAAATTTTTATGCTTTCATTAACGATATAAATCTTGCTTAGACTACCAGTAGATGCACGGAATATTGAATAGTTAAATAAATCAACTTAAATCTTGTTAAAAATAACCTCTGCTGGGATGATTGGAACTTAATATTGCTTGTCATACCATTTTAGACAACTTTTTCAGTTGAGCTTTACTCAACAAAGCCAATTAATTTTTCATAATTTAAAGCCATTTGCTCAACTGTTCTTTTCCATGTAAAATATTTTGCCCTAAGTAATCCTTTATTTATTAATTGCTGACAGTAAACAGGATCGTTTTGAAGATGATAGATTGCTTCTGCCATACTTTTAGTATCCATTGGGTCAAACATCATAGCAGGATCTCCCACTACTTCAGGTAGGGAAGAAACGTTAGAAGTAATTACAGGTAGTCCGCAGGCCATTGCTTCTAAAATTGTTAAGCCAAAGCCTTCATAAAGAGATGGAGCTACGAGAACATCGGCTGCATTGTAGAGTTGAATCAGAATATTTTTATCAGCAGTACCAAAATCAAGAATATCTTGGTCAAGATTGTATTTTTTGATAAAGGCTATGTGATCTGCCATGAATTTGCCTCCTGAACGCCAAAGACGGACTGATAGTCCTTGATCTTTGAGCATTTTTAGCACTTTCAAAACAGTGATAATATTCTTACGTTGGTGAGTTGAGCCAATGTTTAATAGGCAGATTTCTTCAGGCGATTGCTGATATTTTTGCCGAAAAGTTTTTACTTCCTCAGATGGTAATAGTCGAAATGATGCTTCAACTCCGTTAGGAACTATCACAATTCGCTCTAATTCAATATCCAGACTTTCATGAATATCCTTAGCTGTATTTAAAGAAACGGCCACTATACAATTAGCATAACACATTCCTTGGACTGAAAATTGCCAAGATGCCATACTAAAAGCAGGAAAACGCGATTGTTCTTTGAGAATTTCTGGATAGATAAACTGCACTAAATCATGACAGGTAATAATAATAGGTTTACTTTTCTTTTTCAACCAATATGCTACATGAGCATTAGTGTGATCAATAATGTGATAAATATCTCCTTCTATCTGACAGACTTGTTGGGGATGATGCCAAAAGCGTTCGTAATACTTGCGGATACCAGTGCCGGAGTGCCACATATTTTCTTGATTTCGACTCCAGGGTTGTGGTGCAACTTCGATAATTTCCCAATGGGGACGAATTGCTTTTAATTCAGCAACTAAATTGTCAGCATAGACATCCATACTGAAAGCAACACCTACTTCTCTGCGAACAATTACTAACCGCATTGATGTTTTACCTCATAAAAGACATACTGCTCAGATCCCGGACTTCTTAGAGACGTAGGGAATCTTATTTGACTGTTTTTTTTGCTAGATCTAGTCATTTCTTTGAAAATAGATAAAGTAGATAAGAAAAGGCTGAAAATTTCTTTTACTGTTTGCTGTTTATATAGTGCAGAGAAGGTATTATATTTTCTCCTTTATTTTTTTAAAATAATCTGCCAGTCTCAAAGCAAACGCCACGATCATAAAGGTGGAATTAGCCTGTCCAGAAGTTACAAAAATAGAACTACTAGCAATAAATAAATTATCCAAACCATGAACATTACAATTAGTTCCTACAACCCCATCCTGGGGGTATGCTGACATCCGAGTTGTTCCCACTTGATGAAAACCATCTCCAGCCTGCTCCCAGACACTAGCTTGCACGTCATCAGTTACATACTTTAAATAACCACAGTTATGATTTCTGAGATGCTGATCCCAATATCTATGAGCTTCAATAACGCCATTAATATCTTGCTGGGTAAATTGAAGATTGATATTTAGTCTTCGCATTCCCAGTTGATCTTGTTCATCGGATAAACTCACGGTGCTATTCGGATTAGGTATCTGCTCACTGTGATAGTGCAAAGGATATTCGTTAGCAGCACTGTAGACGAATAATGCGGGAATTTTTCTTTTGGCGATATATCGCCCATAACCAAAACGAGGCATAAAAGTAATAGCCTGTTTAAAATCTTTCAAAACATTCATTATATGCGCCCAATAGATCCCCTGATCTTCTTTGCCAATTACCGCTTTTCGCATGGCTGTTGAGGTCAAATAATTTCTCAACACAGGCATATTCAATGCTAAGTAGGTAGAAGACAAGATGCTATTTTGATGGGATGGATCGCCAAATTTAGGAGATCCTAACCAAGCCACAATATTAGGAAGTTGGTTTTTGTGTAGAAACTCGCGGGTAAATGAGAAGCGACGGCGCACATAGATTTGATCTGGATCTCGATCAAACCCGAAAACAGTATCTTTAGGAGGTGTGGTGAAATGAACAAGGGCGATGTCTCCCGAAAGATGACCCATGTAGAAATTTCCTAACAAACTACTATGGTTGCCTATCCCACCTGGATGTTTTTTATCAGAAGCAAGTAGCAGGCGAGTTGTATTGAGCGCACCACCTGCCAGTACATACTTTTGACATTGGACATGAATATTCTTACCTCCCAATGTCTTAGTATGAAGTAACTGAACCTGATTGCCTTGTTCATTAGTTCCAATTTCAGTGCAAGTTAAACCGTAAAGTAGTTTGATTTTTTCAGATCGCTGCAAATCATAGAAATATTCTTTACCAAAGTTAGTCGGGAGAGACCATCGCTCTAAAGTTGAAGTAAGTACCTCTGCGTCAGGTAATCCTGGAACAATTGATTTCTGCTGAATATTAGGGATATTTTTGAGATTAAATTCTGATTTACCACAAAATAAATAGTCACAAGCCCTTTGAAAGTAACCTGCAATCTCTTCATAAGTAATAGGCCAATCTGAATTCTGAATATAAGCTCGTTGGTCGAAATCTACACGATCATAAGGTAAACAACGCCCACCCCAAATAATAGATGTCCCACCCAATTGTCTGCGAGTACATTCCGACATTGGCGCATGAAATTTGGGATCGAAATGAGTGGCTTCACCGAGATTTTGAATCGCCTCGGAGAAATGCAAACGTCCACTCTCAATTAGAGCAACTTCGTATCCTGCCTTAGCTAACTCTAACGCTAAAACAATACCAGCAGGCCCTGAGCCAACTATGGCAATATCCGACCTAAAAATAGTTTCATTTTCAAGACTTTCTGCATCAATAAACATATATTTATTGCTTAATCAAGAGGATTTGAGGAGAATATTTTGCCATAAAGAAATTAATCTATCGGCAATTTTTTCATGGCTGTAAAGTTGGTGTACTCGCGCCATGCCATAACGTGCAGTTTCTTGTCTCCATTCAGGGTCGTTGATTAGTCTGGCGAGAATATCAGCTAACGCATTGTAATCTTCTTCTGGGAATACCAAATCAGCACGACCAATGACATTAGGAATCTCACCTGAATTTGAGCCTATAACGGGAATTCCCATAGACATAGCCTCGATGAGAACATGACCAAACTGTTCTTTCCAAATTGGGGTTGAACGGGAAGGTAATACTAAGACATCAAATTGACTGAGTTCTGCGGGAACTTGTTGATGAGGAACTGCTCCTTTCCAAAGGATGCGATAGCGTTCGCGGAGCGTCCCGGAGGGAACTAGCGCTCCGTAGGAATCGCTAATTTGCAAATTTTCTGCTAGTTTTCGCAATGCTGCTTCTTCAGATCCAGAACCGCAAAGAATAATTTGACTATTGATACCCCTATCGCGTAGTTGAGCAACGGCTCTAAAAATTAGGTCAATTCCTTTGCTTTGACTTAACCGTCCGAGAAAGCCGATATTAAAAGTGGATTTATTTTGAGTAAAAGGTTTGAGGGAAGGGGTAAAAAAATCTGGATCAACACCCATTTGAGGCATTACTTCTAATAAGCCATGATAGTTCCACTTTCGCACCACATCAGCCCCATCTTGATTGCCTGAGATAATTGCACTGGCAGTATTGAGGACAAATTGACATATCTGCCAACGAAGTGGTGACAATTGGCGTAATTGATTTTCCCATCCAAATATAACAATCGGTTTATTGATTATGCAAGCTAAAATAGCAACCTCAAAAGCGCAAAGTGAAAAAACTTCTTCCTCAATTTGGATAATATCAGGGTTAAAATCTTTCAAGACTTGCCATATTTTCCAAGGAGAATATAAATGCGCTCCAACCCTCCCCGAAAATATGACAGGAGCAGAATAGAGATGAAGATGAGAATAAGGACGTTCTAGTGGGATCAGGCGATTCCATTCTAAAGCCTTCCAATTACTAGGAGCAAGAAGACCGACTTCAATGTTATCAGATTGTGCAATGGCATTCAGTTTACCTTGGTTGACACCGACAACATAAGTATGACTGATAAACAGAACCTTTAATTTTTGTTGTTTCATCGTTCGCAATTTTGTTTATTCCATCAGCGCACGAATTTTAGTCACAGTCCAATCAACTAGCTGGGGACGATGGTGGGGGGCATACAACCATGTAATTACAGGTTCTGCTAGAGGTAATGGCATTAAGCCAACCCAGATAAACCATAGACTGTAAAAAAGTCGTTTTTGCCAGTTAAAGTCTGAGTATTTCCATAGACAGCGAATTCCGTAGTAAATTAAACTTAGTGGGCGATCGCTCGGAACTGGATGTTTTTGAGGATCTAGCCGTAAAGAAATAATGCGAGACCATAAGCGGCCGACTGAACGCTGTTCTAAATCAGCAGGAATCTCATAGCCTAATGCTTTTGCTTTCTTAGTCAACAGGGCAAAGTTTTGTAAATCATGACGAACAAATCGTTGAAATCGAGTGCTGGAAACTGTTGCCAATGCCCATTGATTAGTATCATGAATTCTGTAAGCTCCGAGTGGTTCTTCTATGGCGTTAACATCACCATAAAAAGGAACTTGAAAGGATAAATAATCATCTGCTGTGAGTTTATATTCATCAGGAATAGGAAATAGCTTTTCCACAACCCGACGATTTAAGGCATTACCACTAGTTGGTGTGCTGACATATCCACCCTTATCTAAAAGGATTTTCCATACCTCACCAGTGGAAAGAGGGGCAGATCCTTGAGGAGAAGAATAGCCAGAAGATTTTCCTAAAGTATCAACAACTTTTAGGCGATAGTGAACTTTAGAAAGTTCTGGTTTCCAGATGGCAACGATTTGGTCAATTGCATTAGTAAATAGGTAATCATCTGCATCGAGAAAGATAATGATCTCACCCTTACTTCTGGCAAATCCACTATTAAAAGCCGCAGCTTGTTTACCATTGGGTTGGAAGATTGGGATGATGCGTTGACCATATCCAGAAATAATATCACGGGAATTGTCAGTTGAACCATCATCAACAACAATAATTTCAATGTGAGGATAGGTTTGGTTAATGGCACTATTGATCGCGTCTGATAGAAAGCGCTCATAGTTATAGTTGTTGATAATAATACTAACAAGTACACTCTCATTCATGATTTTATCTATGCTTTTAAAACTTTTTCCATAAAACATTGAAGTTTAATACCATTTTTTTCCTTTAATAGAAACTGTTTTTAGCAAGTCTAAATATCGTATTACTTTATATAATTGTCATGAGTAATTCTTTTATTGTCTGACCAGCTACTTTCCAGTTAAGCCGTGATTCATATTCATATAAAGCAGACAAAGCCAAGCTTTTATATTTTGAATAATCAAAAAAGATATCCATAATATAATCACAGTATTCAGAAATATCAGCATTTTGATCAAATAGCCGACCATTCACATCATTATGAATCATTGTTGGCACACCACCAACTGTAGTTGATAAACAAGGAACCCCTAGAGAATTTGCCTCACAAAATACAATTGGTGTACAATCTGCTAGAGTTGGTAAGATCAAAAAATGAGATGCCAAAATTAGATTTTGAATCAGCTTTTTACCTTCAAATGTAGACTTGCTAATGAAACCGAGAGATTTAACAAAGTCTGGTAGAGGTGCATTAATCATCGGTTGGCAACCAACGATAGTTAACTCGGTTTTTAAGCCAGCTTGATTTAACTTTTCTGCTACTTGATAAGCAATATTTCCCCCCTTTCTCATCCAATCAACAGCAAGGAACAACAACTTACATTGGTCAGTAGGTCGAGAGTTAATTACATTTTTAATAGTCTCAAATGTCAAGGAACTTTCAACATTGGCTCCAAAAGGTACAACTTTCACCTTGGCAGGATCAGCTCCATAATCGTAAATTGCGGATTTAGCAGCCCAATCGGACGAATAGATGGCAAGCTTACATTTTTGTAAGGCAAGTTCTTCCATCCGATGCCAGTTCTGGATAACCTCCTTGGGCAAATTGCTATAGAAAGGGTAAAAATCTTGGATATTTGCAAACGTTCCATCTGCCCAAAATACAATCGGTTGCTCACATTCAAGGTAGGCAATTGGATTAACTGTAGCACTGAAAACAATATCTGATTTTATGCTAGTCATTTTTTTTGCAACCTGGCTTGCATAATTTTTTAGAGTTAAAGGGTCAGCATCTTTCTGATAATTTTTTTTATGGAATAACTTATAGTAGCGACTTTTTAGCTTGCGAATAGCTTGTAGAGTAACCGGATCTTTTAAAGGTCCCATGTATTCCACAGTAATATCCTGATTTTTTAGAGCTTGGGCAATATAATAGCCGGTTCCAGACCAGTTGTTTCGACTGGCTAAACTTTTCGCCTCAAAATTAGTAACGTAAGCTATTTTCATTGATTATTAAATCCTTTCTTGAATAAATATCATCTGAAATTTAACTGAGATAATTTTTGTCATTTCTTATCTTTCTACTATCACTTCTTGGTAACTGCCTGATTTGAAAATTCTACCTTGTTCAAGTTGGTAAATACAATCGCAATGCTCAATTGTTGAAAGGCGATGAGCAATAATAATAATTGTTTTAGTACCAGCTAAAGCTTTTGTTGCTTGAGTAATTAGATGTTCCGTTTCAGTATCTAGAGCAGCAGTGGCTTCATCAAAAACCAGTATTTCTCTTTCGTGATAAAGTACCCGCGCAATCCCAACTCTTTGGCGTTGTCCTCCCGATAAGAGAACTCCTCGTTCACCAACAATAGTTTTTACCCGGTCTGGAAGTTGCTCAACTACTTCGCTAAGTTGAGCCATCTCAATTGCTGTCTTTAGGCGATTTTGGTCAATTAAATGATCGGCAACCCCAAATGCAATATTTCGCTCCAGAGTATCATCAATCAAAAAGATTGACTGGGGAACATAGCCCAGCATATTTTGCCAAGCACGTAAATTGCTATAAACTGAAACCCCGTCAATTTTGATATCTCCAAATTGAGGGTTAAAAAGACCCAGCAGAACATCAACCAAAGTGGTTTTACCAGCACCAGATTTACCAATTAGTCCAATAGATTCTCCCTTCCGAATAGATAAGGAAACTTCTTCTAGAACATTTCTTGTAGTGTTTGGATATTGAAAGGTGAGTTTATCTAAAATAACTTTATCCAAAAACTGAAATTTTTGCTGATTTTGGTTTGGTAATAAGTTGTGAAAATGACTAGCAGAATTAACGTTAGTTATCAACTTTTCTTTTTCTAACTCTTTAAGATCAAAAAATAGCCGATCAAGAGAATAACTGTTACTTTTAATCATATTAATGCCAGAAATTAAATTTCCAACCGCCGGCAGCAGACGAACTGAGGCTAGTGTAAAAATTCCTAAAACCCCAGTCAGATTTTGTGTCTGATTTTGATTTAAGGTGATAAATAAAAATGTAAAGCCAACTAAGAAGCTCATCATTAATGGCTCAAGCACAAAGCGGGGAAGATTACCATAGGCTGAAGCTAAAGTAGTAGTTCCGGCATAAATTTTTGACTGCTCATCGATCTGATTTTCAAAATAGGATTCACAACCAATGACACGAGTTTCTTTCAAGCCCCCTAGTCCATGATTCGTAATGCGAATCATTTCACCATAAGCATGAAATCCCTCTTTGCTCCAACGGGCTAGATGATCTTTAACTGGATACAATAATCCAAAGCAGATAAGTATCAGGAAGGCAATGAGAATCAAGGCGATCGCATTAGTTTTGATTAAAAGAAGCATCAATGCCAGAACAATTATGCTATTAGAGATAAATGTCAAAAACGTAGAGACTACACCAATACAGACTGCATCCGTTGTGTTAGTGATATTTTGAACAAGTGTTGCTGAATTAATCCGCAAATGATAGCTATAGGGAGCTTCAATATATGCTTTTAGTAGCTTACAAGATAGTTCTCCTTTTAAGCCAAAGCTAAATTTGAAAACTGTTTTCTGAGCATTAAAAGCTAAAAAAGATTTCAGATAAAAAGCAATAACAACCACCAAGCCTATAAAAATCAAAAATTGGTGTTCAGAATTAAAATTCATCTGGTTATAAATTCTATTTAACCAGTAAATATTTTTGATTTCATCTGGGTTAATAGCGACCCCAATGAATGGAGCAATCATTCCAGTTCCGAAAACTTCTAAGCCAGAAATAAAGATGAATAAAAAAAGCATCTTTACAAGCGATTTATGATTGCTTTTTGTAATATATAAAAGCTTAGGTAAAAAATGATTCATCAGTGCTTAATTTCGGATAAATTGAATTTATGAAAACGTATTAGCTCTGACTATGACATTTTTCTGAATTTCAACAAAACTGCCAATTTTAGTTTCATCGCCAATTCTACAACTGTAAAAGCCGGCAAGATGAGGGTGAAAAATTTTAACTTTTTTAACCAGCTTAACACTATCATTTATAGCCATTTTTGTCTACTTTTTTGAATTAGAATTGATCATGAATGAGAATAATACATATCTTTTTAGTGAGAATATTATTCTGAGAGAGTGATGTATATGAATTTAAAAATGTAGGATAGAAATAGATTAAATGGTAGTTGAATAGAAAAGTCAATAGCTAATTTGCATTTTTTTGTTAACTTTACATAATCTTTGCATATTTGGATCAAAACTATCATAAATACAGTTAAATTATAAATATTTAAAAAAGATATTGCTTATCTATTGACAAAATTACAAACAATATATTCCCAGAAATTGGGGCTTACAAAGATTCTGCCAATTTGTCTACTACAATTCATAAAACGGTGTTAGTTTACGACTTAGTTGATTTTCCACTTTCTCTATTTATGTCAAATTACCCCAATATTCTGGTTATTTTATCAGGATTAAACTTAATTTGGCAATTGTGATAATTAAGTTGAAATTAAATTAGAAAATACATTAAGTTTATGATGAGAAAAAGAAGCTATTCTCAGCAAAGGTCGTCTCAAACAAATGGATATCACCGTCAATCTACGCCTTTTGTTCATACAGTTGAGAATGAAGAAGGTAATGAAGGAGGATTGAACTTAGGCCAATTATTGGCAGTTATTCGTCGGAGAATACTTGTAATTATAATTGGAACAACTACTGTTGCCTCTGCCAGTGTAGGATTAGCTTGGAATACTCCTCCAATGTATAGTGGTAAATTTGAAATTTTAACTGAACCAATCACCGCTGAAGATAAAATAGCACAAGACGATAGATCAATAAGAGATGAGATTGCTAACAAAATTGATGAAACCAAGTTGAGGATTTTACAAAGTGATAAACTAATGTCTCCCATTACTCAAGAAGTGCAAAAATATTATCCAGGTAGTAGCACACCTAAACTTAATATTAAACTTTTACCAAATACTCAAATTATAGAAGTTACTTACCAAGATCGCAACTCTGATAAACTTTTATTCGTGTTAAATAAAGTATCTAAGGCATATCTAAAATATAGTTTAGACGCACGCCAAACAAAAACTAAATTAGGAATTGAATTTGTTGAACAGCAACTTCCAAAACTATTTGTAAGAGTAACAGATCTCCAGTTAAAGCTCCAAAATTTTCGTCAAAAATATGGGATTATTGATGCTGAGGTTCAAGGACAGCAATTGGCTAATCAACTTGATCAAATTGTCCAGAAACAGATAGATAATGAAATACAGTTGGCTAAAACTCAAAAACTTTATACTATTTTGCAAACACAGCTGCAACTAGAATCTAATGAAGCAGAGGCTATTTCAGCATTGAGTGAATCTCCTGATTACCAGAAGCTATTGAGCAAACTTCAAGATGTAGAATCTACAATTGCCGTAAAATTGTCTCAATATACAGAAAATAGCCCAAATATTCAAAATCTGCTGATTCAAAAACAAAATTTACTGGATTTAATTCTCAAAGAAAGATCGCAGATTTTGGGAATAAAATTATCAAATACGAATATGAATTCTTTATATTCAGCCGCACCAAATTCTGCTCGTTTGCGAGAAATTCAGAAATTTATGGAGACAACTAAGCAAATTGAATTATTGAAAACCCAAAAACAAGTTCTTAATCAATCTGAACTTTCTCTGCGGAAGCAAGTTAAACAATTTCCAGTTTTAATCCGCCAGAAAGATGATTTGGAAAGACAATTAAAAATTGCTGTTGATAATCTAACTCGTTTTTTAAGCGAGCGGGAAAGATTACGCATAGATGCAGCCCAAAAGCAGATACCTTGGCAGATAATTACTCCTCCTAGTCAGCCTGAAGATCTTGCACCAAGTACCGGACGAAATTTAATTTTAGGAGTGGTTTTGGGATTATTATTAAGCACAGGATTGGCTTTGATTATAGATACACTCAACAATGCTTTCTATAATCTTGAAGAAATTAAAGATAAAACTAAACTACCAATATTAGGAAATATCCCCAATATTAAATTTAGCCAAAATGGTAAACTTTCTCAAAGACTTAATACATCAAATTTTTGGGAATCTTTTCACTCTATTTACACAAATATTGATCTCCTAAATAGTGATAATTCTATCCGTTCTCTAGCAATTATTTCAGCTACTTCTGGAGATGGTAAATCAACTATTGCTATTCACTTAGCTCAGACAGCAGCAGCAATGGGTAAACGGGTATTATTAGTAGATGCAAATCTGCGTCACCCTAGTATCCACGAAATGTTGAACTTACCCAATAAGAAAGGATTAAGCAATCTTATTACTGAAGAACTAAGTTTTGAGGATGTTATCCACAAAAACCGTAGCGGTATCGGCGAAGAAAATGATGCTGTGAGAAAAAGAAATTCAAACAATATAGAACAATTACCCTTGGGGCATAACTTATCTATCTTAACTACTGGTCAAATTCCTCCCAATCCTACAATTTTACTTTCATCTCCTCAAATGGAAAATTTGACAGAACAATTTAAACAAAATTTTGACTTAATTATATATGATACATCACATTTATTAGGTTCTGCAGATACTAATCTACTTACGAGACATATAGATGCAAGTATTTTAGTTGTCAAAATAGGTAAAACAAACCGTTCTTGTTTAACAAAAGTATTAGAGCAATTAAATTTTTCTTCCACTCCTATATTAGGTGCAATCGCTATTGATTTATAAGAAAAAAATCACCCAGATTTTAAATATCTGAGGAATATTTTTGCAAACACAACAATATAATTTAAAAAAAGATATGCTAAACTCAAACAAGGAAATTCAAATTCAAAACTTCACTTCATCTTTAGAATTTAAACCTGCAAAAATTGATATAATTGGCTCTCCTGTAACCGCCTTACCCTTTGAGGTACAAATCAATATTATTTTAGAATGGGCTATGAATAAAGTCAGCAAAGTTATTTGTGTGGCTAACACTCATATGCTAGTAGAATCTTATTGGCAGCCTGAATTTTCTTCTGTTTTAAAGAATGCAGATATTGTTACTCCTGATGGGATGCCGCTGGTTTGGATGTTAAAATTAATGGGTGCTGGTACTCAAAACCGTGTTGCTGGTATGGATATTCTTTTATCTTTGTGTAAATTAGCTCCACTAAGAGATATTCATCTTTTTTTCTTAGGTGCTGACCCAATAATTTTAGACCAAATGAGAAAAAATTTAGTCCAGTTTTTTCCGAATGTCACAATTGCTGGAATGGAGCCTTTACCATTCCGTCCACTCACACCTAAAGAGGATGAAGCTATTATTAAAAAAATTCACGATAGTGGAGCAGGAATAGTTTTAGTAGCTCTAGGATGTCCAAAACAAGAGTTCTGGATGAATCAACACAAAGACAAAATTCAGGCTGTCATGATTGGTTTGGGGGGAGCATTTCCTGTTTTTGCCGATACTCACAAAAGAGCACCCTATTGGCTACGTCATTTAGGAGGGGAGTGGTTATATCGTCTGATTCAAGAACCATTGAGACTATTCAGTCGCTACTGTAAAACTATCCCAGTTTTTATATGGCTGGCTTTAAAGCAATACCTGGGACCCAAAAAAGAGTATGAAGAGAGAGGGCTGATGTAGTAGAGTTATATTGATAGCGTGGCTTACGCCATGGGTCAGGAGTCACCGAGTCACCGAGTCACCGAGTCACCGAGTCAGGAGAAAGGAAGGAAGGAAGGAAGGAAGAGAAGGGGTAGAAACAGCTACACAATTTCTACCCATAACTATCCATATATTACTGTTTGTCCAAGTCTTCAATAAGTTGATCAACAAAATCCCTTAACCGTTGCTGCCAGTCAGGGACGGTTATAGATGTTTAAAACCCTTACATTTTAACTAAAAATAACCGCGTAAATTTAAGGGCTAATTGCCTAACTCTTCTCTTCCTTATTTCTTACTCCTGACTCGGTGACTCCTAGCTTATGCATCAGCAAACCCTAATTATGAATTTCTGCAAAAATGCGATCGCATTTTTTTGATTCTTGATGACTTAATTGTTTTAATTTATGAGTTAAATCTGCTGTTAGCCTTTTAGCTTCTAGCTTTAAATTTCCATTTATATAATCTGTGACTTTAATAGGTTCACCAATATGAATATTCACATCAGTACCCCAGTGAGGATAGGGTTCACTGTACTGGATACTAATAGGTATAATTTTAATTGCTAATCCTGGGTAGCTTAATTCAGCAGTCATAGCTAAACGGGCAATTCCTGGTTTGAGAGGGTGAAGTTGACCATCACGATGAATACCACCTTCAGGATAAATAACTAACATTTCCCCTTGTTGCATTAACTCTACTGTATGCCGGAGAGTAGCGATCGCGGGACGTTGCGTATTCACAGGAAAACCCCCCATTCGCAACACAAACCAACCTTGCAACCCCTGACATTCATTACTCGTTACCATAAATCGCATATCTCTACCTGTCACACAACGACCAGTAGCGTAGGGCAAAACTAGAGAATCCCAACGGGAACGATGGGTAGGAGCAAGAATAACCGGACCACTTGTCGGGATATTCTCGCGTCCAGTCACTTTAATATGCCCAAAGAAAGATGGCAAAACTATGTAACGCCCTAAAAAATAAGCCGCAGGGATTAACCACGGAGAAACCCGTGAGGTACTCTGAGCCATCAATGGTCGCCAAGCGGAGTTGAGGTGAGGATTTAACGGTACATTTGTAGTCTGTGAATGGCGGTTAGTAGAAGCAAAGTATGATTTGATCATAACGGTGGCTGATTTTTTGGCGAATAAAAGATGACACAAATTTGATTATGTCCACCGTAGATTTTCTTGGGTAATTTTTGTTTTCCCATCTGGACAGTTTGATCTGTGTCTGTTATTTTTGCTGACGTTGGGTAGCAAACCAACTTTGTAATTGTTCTCGACAGTGTGATTCTAGAACACCTCCTAGCACTTTTAGACGGTGATTAGAGGCTGGGTGATCTGGGATGTTAATAACAGTACGAATTGCGCCAGTTTTAGTATCGTCTATCCCATAGATCAATTTTCCTAATCGGGATTGAACTATAGCACCGGCACACATCGGACAGGGTTCTAGAGTTACATATAAAGTACATTGATGCAAGCGCCAACTTTGTAAAATTTTACTAGCCGCCCGAATCGCCATAATTTCCGCGTGTGCGGTCGGATCTTGATCCCGTTCTTTGCGATTTTCACCGACAGCAACTAAGTGATTGTCTATGTCAACAATCACAGCGCCAACAGGAACTTCCCCAGCACTACCTGCCACCCCTGCTAATTCTAGGGCGTGATTCATCCATTGTTTATGTTTTAAATATTCTGGGTATTCAAGCATTTGAGTCACAGAGTCAGGAGTTAATGAACCACGAAGGAGCGAAGAACACGAAGGAAGAAGGAAGAAGGGAAAATAAGAAGAAAATTACCCAATTACCAATTACCCATTACTCGCTAACTCAGATAACAGGGGATCAAGTTGAGCTTTTGTATCTAACTGATATAGGTCATCACAACCGCCAATATGTTGATTATTAATGAAGATTTGGGGAACGCTGCGGCGGCCGTTGGCGCGTTCTGCCATGTTTGCTCTGGCTGTTTCGTCGCCGTCAATTTTGTATTCGGTAAAATTAACACCTTTCCACCATAGTAGTATTTTGGCGCGAATGCAGTAGGGGCAAGTTTGCCAAGTATAAATTTCAACATTGGCTTTGATTCGCTCTGGATGACGACCTAGAAGGGAATTGAGAGATTCTAGCATATTCTTAATTGAGAGGTTTTCTTTTAATTAAATCTCATCTACAAAAATCCAGTTTAATAGCTTGAGTAGCGTTAGTCATACTCCTAAGATGATATATTTTGCAAGAGTATCAAAAAATGTTTCAATTATTTGGAAATATCTTTCAGGTTCTTGTAAAAAAAAACAATTATGAAATTTAGTAAATTATCTGTAATTTTACCTGGTATAGCCGCCCCTTTAATCTTGATTTTGAGTGGTTGTAGTGATGAACCACAAAATAATACAAAAAATCCCGTTAGCAAGCCCCAAGGAGAAGTTACTCGCGTTCTCTGGAATCGCATTAAAAGCCGTGGACAGCTTGTTTGCGGGACTAGCGGTGAACTACCAGGATTTAGTTTTGTGGGGACTGATGGCAAATATAGCGGTATTGATGTTGATATTTGTCGGGCTATAGCAGCCGCAGTATTTGATAATCCTGATGCTGTAGAATACCGCAATCTTAACGCTAAAGAGCGATTTACAGCTTTGCAAACTGGAGAAATAGATATTCTCAGTCGTAATACTAGCTGGACTTTTAGCCGCGCAACTTCCCAAGGGTTAGATTTTGCCCCGGTGGTATTTTATGATGGTCAAGCTGTCATGGTTCGCAAAAATAGCAATATTAAATCTATCAAAGACCTAAAAGACAAAGCTATTTGTGTGCAAACTGGAACTACCACTGAACAGAATTTAGCAGACCAAATGCGGAAACAGGGTATTACTTATAAACCCGTTGTTTTTGAAGATGTGAATATTACCTTTGCCACTTATGCAGAAGGACGTTGTGATGCTGTGACAACAGACCGTTCTGGGCTGGTTTCTCGACGCACAACCCTACCTAAACCAGAAGATAATGTGATTTTAGATGATGTTCTCTCGTCTGAACCTCTTGCGCCAGCAGTTGCTAAAGGGGATACTCAGTGGAGTGATATAGTGAAATGGACTGTTTATGCTTTGGTAAAAGCAGAAGAATTGGGAATTAATTCTCAAAATTTAGCAGAGTTTGCAAATAGTAAAGATCCCGATATTAAACGTTTTTTAGGAACAGAAGGAAACCTGGGAGAAGGAATTGGTTTGACAAATGATTTTGCTGCCAGGATAGTAAAACACGTTGGTAATTATGGCGAAATTTATGATCGCAATTTGGGAACAAAGACCAAGATAAATCTTCCCCGTGGTCAAAATCAACTGGGAATAAAAGGGGGATTACTCTATTCTCCACCTTTTCGGTAAAAAATATTGGGCGACTAGAAGTCACTACTACACAAGCAAAGTCCACCTCCGTGGACTAATATAAATAATATAAAATTAGGAATTTATTAACCTGCTAAGGTAGGTTTTCTCTGTATGGTTCCGCGACTTCTAGTCGTTCGGAGTATAATAACCCAAGTTGCTAGTTATATAGTTGAGGCTGGTAATGGGTAATAAAATCCCAGTTTTAATCCTGTTAATCCTTAAATCCTGGATATCCTGATTCTGACAGTTTCCGTAACTAGCAACTTATGTTAATAACTTAAACCAATGACTAATTCTAAACCTCCTTTATGGCGTGATAATCGGTTTTGGCAAAATGCTATCCAGTTAATTTTTGTATTTTTGGCAATATTGATAGTTATGATCTTGTGGGGGAATGTCAGACAAAATTTACAGCAATTAGGAATTCAATTTGGCTTTAATTTTCTCAAACAACAAGCATCTTTTGATATTGGTGAAACTCTCATTAACTACAAACCAACGGACGCTTATAATTACGCTTTATTAGTGGGATTAATTAATTCCCTACGAATAGCAGTATTAGGAATTTTCCTCACGACAATTGTGGGGATTACTGCGGGAATTGCGCGACTGTCAGATAATTGGTTAGTGAGAAATATTACTGTAGTTTATGTAGAAGTTTTTCGGAATACACCATTATTATTGCAGTTGCTATTTTGGTACTTTGCGGTTTTCTTGAGTTTTCCCAAAGCTGAAAATAAAAGTTCCTTTTTGGGTTTTGCTAACTTTAGTCAAAATGGAATTGAACTTCCTTGGTTTACCTTGTCTCCAGAGTTTTCTAGTTTGTTATTGGGGTTGACTTTTTACACAGGTGCATTTATTGCGGAAATTGTCCGGGGGGGAATTCAATCAGTACCGAAAGGACAAACAGAAGCAGCCAAATCCTTGGGGTTAAAACCAGGTTTAGCAATGCAATTGGTGATTTTTCCCCAAGCTTTGCGGGTGATTATTCCCCCTTTAACTAGTCAATATTTAAATTTAACCAAAAATTCTAGTTTAGCGATCGCAATCGGTTATCCTGATATTTATTTTGTTGCTTCTACCACCTTTAATCAAACTGGGAAAGCTGTAGAAGTGATGCTGTTAATTATGATTACCTATCTGACTTTGAGTTTAGTGATTTCCCTGACTATGAATTTATTTAATCGTTCTGTGCAAATTAAGGAAAGATAATGTCGAACGCGGATAAACGCAGATAAACGCAGATGAATACGGGTGATAATTATTTTATATGGTCTCACAGTTCTATGATGATTAAACTTACTTGGTTAAGAAAAAATCTCTTTAATAATTGGTACAATAGTTTATTAACTGTTGTTTGTTTTATATTTCTATCCTGGCTATTGCAAGGATTTTTTACTTGGTTAATTACGAAAGCACAATGGCAAGTAATCCAAGTTAATTTACAATTATTTTTAGTAGGAAGATTTCCCCAAAGTTTATATTGGCGGATTTGGCTTGTTTTGGGAATATCTACTACTTTAACCGCAATTACTGGGGGTATATTCACTAAAAAAGCAATATTTACAAAACACAATTTTCTGATTTCTGCTGTTATTGTTGGCGTTTTATTATTTATTGTACCAATACCATTAATAAACCGTTTATGGTTATTATTAATTACAGGTTTAATCTTTGCAGGTTTGATAATTGGTCAAAAATTTACTAAAATTATTACACCTTGGCTTTCGCTAATCTGGTTATTATCTTTTCCCATAATTATTTGGTTAATTGGTGGAGGTTTAGGATTACAACCTGTATCAACAAGCCTATGGAATGGGTTATTACTTACCCTATTAATGGCAATAATTAGTATTGTGCTTTCCTTCCCTATGGGAGTTTTACTCGCATTAGGAAGAACAAGTAATTTACCTGTGGTGAAGTGGTTTTCTATTCTTTATATTGAAATTGTTAGAGGATTACCATTAATTGGTATTTTGTTTTTAGCCCAAGTCATGTTACCCTTATTTTTACCAGCAGATTTACGTTTAGATAGATTACTCAGAGGAATTACCGGATTAATATTATTTAGTGCAGCATACATGGCCGAAAACGTGCGCGGGGGATTACAAGCAATTCCCAGAGGACAAATAGAAGCAGCTAAAGCACTAGGATTAAATACACCTTTAGTCTTAATATTAGTAATATTACCCCAAGCCTTACGCGCAGTTATTCCCGCAATTGTCGGTCAATTTATTGGCTTATTTAAAGATACCTCACTTTTATCATTAGTGGGATTAGTAGAATTAACAGGAATGGCACGATCTATATTAGCACAACCGCAGTTTTTAGGGAGATATGCAGAAGTATATTTATTTATTGGTTTGATTTATTGGTTATTTTGTTATTCCATGTCCTTAGCTGCTAAAAACCTAGAAAAACAATTAACAACGTAGGTTGGGTTGACGCAAGGAAACCCAACATTTATTAAGATTATTAAAATAGGAGTAATTTATGACAGAATCAAAACCCATAATAATTGCCGAAGATGTTCATAAATGGTATGGTAAATTTCACGTTCTCCAAGGTGTCAGCTTAACCGTAGAACGGGGAGAGGTCGTTGTTTTAATGGGACCCTCCGGTTCAGGAAAATCAACCTTTATTAGAACATTTAACGCTTTAGAAGAATATCAACAGGGAATTATTACCATTGACGGAATTACAATCAGTCATGATTTAAGAAATATTGAAACCATTCGGAAAGAAGTGGGGATGGTATTTCAGCAATTTAACTTATTTCCCCATTTAACAGTTCTCCAAAATATCACATTAGCACCAACCTATGTTCGCAAAATCTCCAAAGTTAAAGCAGAAGAATTAGCAATGCAATTATTAGAAAGAGTAGGAATTTTAGCACAAGCGCAAAAATATCCAGGACAGTTATCTGGTGGACAACAACAACGAGTAGCTATAGCGCGTGCATTGGCAATGCAACCAAAAATCATGTTATTTGATGAGCCAACATCAGCATTAGATCCAGAAATGGTGAGAGAAGTTTTAGATGTCATGCGAAATTTAGCTAGTGAAGGAATGACAATGGTAGTTGTCACCCATGAAGTTGGATTTGCGCGGGAAGTTGCTGATAGAGTAGTGCTAATGGATAGCGGTTTGTTAGTTGAATCCTCTACCCCTGACACCTTTTTTACTAATCCCAAAGAAGAGAGAACCAGAAAATTTTTATCACAAATTCTTTAAATAAATAGAAACCCCTAAATATATTTAGGGGAATTTTAATTTCTCTTCTATCTTCTTCTCTTCTTCATTTCTTTCTTCGTGTCCTTCGTCCCTATATCCCTCCGGGACGCTGCGCGAACGTGGTTCATTCAATCCATATTCCTCAAAAGAGTTGACCAAATTATTAATTCACCCTGTTCACCACCAGCGGCTAATAATTGTCCTTGAGGATGCCAAGATAGAGTAGAAAAACCTGCCAAAGTGTCAGTAAAAATCTGTGATACTTCTTTGTTTTCATCCCACAAACACAACCAACCGTCAGCGCCAGCAGAAGCGAGAATAAAGCTTTGGGGTGCAAAAGATATTGCTTGAATAATATCCACATGATTGGTTAATACTTGCGCTTCCCAACCCACAGATTCATCTGCGGACTTTTCCCATAAAACTATGCCCTCAACGCTGGAAACAGCCAGCAGTGGCGCACCAGTGGATGTTTTCAGGTCTGACCATGCGAGATGACGAATTTTCCCTGGAAAGCCGCGCATTACCCAAGGATCAGGGTTTTCCCATTGTAAAACAGTGAGAGTCCGATCCATATTTCCAGATGCTAAATATTCACCATCACTAGACCAAGCCATTGCTGTACTGACGGTAGACATTGCCAGGACAAATGCTTCTTCGTCCCAATCTTGAGTAGACCAAATTTTCACCCCTTTATAGCCATTAATAGCCAAATATTTGCCATCTTTGCGCCAATCAATTCCCAAAATTGAGGAATCATTAAAATTCAGAGTTGCCACAATTTCTGATGTGTCTGCATCCCAAATTTGCACATAACGTCCTAAACTAAAAGCTAGTTGATTATTAGTATGATTCCATGCTAATTGATCAACCCAAACAGGAGCATTTTCTAATGTGGTAATTAATTGATTTTTGCACCAGATTTTTACTTTTCCATCTTGTCCACCAATAGCTAAGTATTTACTATCATAGGAAAAAGACAAACAATTTACTGCTTTATCTGTAGCTGTTTGTAACGTTGTTAATTCATTATTTTTCCATAAAACAACTTCTCCAGCGGCAGAACTAGCTGCGAGTATTTCACATTGAGGAGACCAAGCTAAAGCGGTGACATAATCTGCAAGTTTTGTGGAATAATGTTTGGTAAATTCTGGAGATATACTGGTTGTTAAGTTCATAGTTTTGATATTTTTTAAATTTCCAGATCCCCGACTTCTTCAAGAAGTCGGGGATCTAATTTTTTAACAACTCATGCAAGCAAAAAAATCTTGTTTCAATTTAGCTTCATCTAAATTTCTACCAATAAATACAAGTTCATTTTTACGCTTTTCATTAACTTTCCAAGGTCTATCTGCTTTACCATCAAATATCATGTGTACTCCTTGGAAAACAAAACGATCATCTGAATCTTGAATATTTAAAATCCCTTTCATTCTGAAGATATCTGTACCTTGAGTTCTGAGTAATTCTGTCATCCAGGCATTGATTTTTTCACCATTTATAGTCCCTTCTGCAACTATAGCCACAGAATAAACACTTTCATCATGAACATGAGCATCTTCTCCTAAGAAATTAGGATCAATTTCTAAAGCATGATCTAAATTAAATGCGTTCACTCCTAATAAAGCTGACATTGCTAATTCAGAATTATGGGTGCGGTGAATTTTTGCCATTGCATTCATTGAGCGAATGCGTGTTTCTAACTCATCTAAAACTTCTGGCGTTACCAAATCAGTTTTATTCAATAAAATCACATCAGCAAAAGCAATTTGTTCTTGGGCTTCGTCTGCTTCCCAATGTTGCCAAATATGTTTAGCATCAACAACTGTGACAACTGCATCTAATGACAATTGATTTTGCAAATCCTCATCCACAAAAAACGTTTGAATTACAGGTGCAGGATCAGCTAATCCCGTGGTTTCAATAACTAAATGATCAAACTTATCACGGCGTTTCATTAAGTTGCCAATGATGCGAATTAAATCACCACGGACTGTGCAACAAATACAGCCATTATTCATTTCAAATATTTCTTCATCTGCATCAATTACCAATTGATTATCAATCCCTACTTCTCCAAATTCATTAACAATAACGGCGACTTTTTTACCGTGTTCGTAAGTAAGAATATGATTTAACAACGTGGTTTTACCCGCGCCTAAATAGCCTGTTAAAACGGTTACTGGTACTGGAGTGAATGTTTCTGATAGCGTCAGCGTGGTGTTAGCCATAGTGATCATAATGTCAAAGCAACTTTGATAATCTTGCTTATGATGATAGCAAAAATCACGAAGAAGACATTAGATATCTGGTGAAAAATAATGTAGAGACGTTCCATGGAACGTCTCTACATTCATTCCTACCAGATGTCTAGAGACTTAGGAACAAGATATTTATTTAAGCTTCAATCACGACACGCAAATTACCGCGTTTTTTGGCAACACGACAAGCGGTAGTGCTACCAACGCGCTCAAATTCCAAATCTAAAATTGTTCCCCCAACCCGCAAATTGTGAAAAGATAAACGATTAATTGATTTTGGTAAAGCTGGGTCAATGATTCGCAAACAATTATTTTGCGCGTCTGGGACTAAATTTACCATCATTTGCAAGAGTTGAAAAATACTCCCTGTAGCCCAAGCTTGGGGACTACAAGCAACGGGATACTGGACAGGACTATTATCACCATTCATTTCATAGCCGCAAAATAGTTCTGGGGGGCGTTGATAGGGCTGTTTACCGGTCATATTAAATAACCCTTGAAATAATTCCAAAGATTGATCTATTAAACCAAGCGATCGCAATCCCATGGCGATCATAGAATTATCATGAGGCCAAACTGAACCAATGTGATAACCCATGGGATTATAAGCTGGTGACAAACTACTCAAAGTTCTAATTCCCCAACCATTAAACATATCAGGTGCTCGCAACCTTTCCGCCACACTATAGGCTTTTGTAGATGTAAATATCCCCAAATTTAAACAATGACCAGGATTAGAGGTAATACTATCTACAGGTTTACTGTCACCATCTAATGCTAAAGCACAGAAATCTTGATCTTCTAACCAAAAATCCTGGTTAAACTTAGCCCTGAGTTTTCTAGCTTCAGTTTGCCAAAGTTCTGCCAAATCTAGACGTTGTTGGATTTTGGCAATTTCCGCCAGGCGGTTTTTTGCTGCATAGACATAAGCTTGCACCTCACACAGAGAAATAGAACCAGTGGCTAATTCCCCTTTGCGGTTAACAATACAATTACCAGAATCTTTCCAACCTTGGTTAACAAGACCACCTTCAGATTTACGAGCATAGCTGAGATAGCCAGTTTCCTGGAGTTGACGATCAATCCAACCCATAGCCGCTAAAGCATTTGGCCACAGTGCTGACAAGGTTTCTTGGTCATGAGTCCAACTGTAGTATTCAGCATACAACATTAACCACAGAGGAGTGGCATCAACTGTACCGTAGTACGGTGTATGAGGAATTTCTTGACATCTTGCCATTTCCCCCAATCGCAGTTCGTGCAATATCTTACCTGGTTCTTCTTCACGCCAAATATTCTCAGTTTGACCTTGATATTCCGCCAAAAGCAGCAAGGTTTCTTTGGCAATTTGGGGATTTAACATCAAGGTTTGGGAAGCGGTAATAATAGAATCCCGTCCAAACAAAGTGGAAAACCAAGGAACACCCGCAGAAACAGTTTTATGCTTGCCAAAAGACTGAAGTAACAAATATATATCTTGTTCAGCCCTTGAAACTACACGATTAAAAAGACTTTTATCTGAACTAATTCGGGTAATTTGATGTAACCAATTTTGCTCCTCCATTAACTCAGTAGCTTTTGCTTGTGCTAAGGTAGCAGCAGCACTGATAGTAGCACTAGGCTGCTTATCAGTAAACATATTCAGCCGATAACCTAGCTTTTTAGTTTCGTGAGCCGCCAATTCTAGCCGCCAAACTGCCGTGTAACCGTGAAAATAACTTGGTTGCAGATGCTGAAATTGGACAAGAGACTCCATAATTGAACCATCTAAACCCTGATATGCCAAGGTCAAGGATTCTTCTCTGTGAATTTGAGTGGATGAAGATGCAACACTATCAGATATTGATTCATTTAGATATAAACGTTTTCCCTGCTTTTGTCTGTGATGACCCCTGACTTCAAATAAATCCACAAAATCAGCGTCAAAACTGAGACTAAGTTCAAAGCTAATGCTGGTAGTGTTGTAATTAGCAACTTCTATTTCTTCGAATAATGCCCCATTGAGAACCATTTCTCGACGAATCCCCACGGTATCAGCTTTAAAAAGATTCTCTAAATCAGGATTAGTACATAAAACCGAGAGAGCAAATCCTTTGTCAGCGTTACTACTCAGTAATATAGGCGATCGCCCTTCAATTTGTAACTCCAGACGACTCAAAAACCGGGTATCGCGGCAAAACATCCCCATACTCGGGGTACTACCATAAAGGTAACAACCAGAAATATTCCCCATCGTATCTGTAACTAGGAATAAATCATCATCTTTAACTGTAATCGTTGGTTGTGGTCTTTGACTGATTACGCAAGGCCATTCTGCAATCTCTTTTTGATCTGCGGGAGTAAAAGTTCTGCCATCGAGGACAATTGTTTCTGGAGTCATTAATATATTAAGTGTCATTCGCTAACTTGCCTATGCAGGTATAAATTTGCTCAATTTGATGCAGGTAAAAAGAGAAAGTAATTAAATCTACAACAATGAATTTCTATAAATGTATACCTTATCAATGAGAAGTCAAGGCTGAAAAATAGCTGTTTTTCAAGAGTTTATCCCTTCCTAAAGATTGAGAGGTGTTAGAGGTGGAGAATACTCACTCAGAGATAAAATCTTAGTAAAGTAGAAAGAGGTGGATCAAAAATACCCACCCCCAAACAGTTATATGATTAATGCAGCAGATTGCAGATAAAAAATCACAATTTAAATTAAAAATCCAGTATGAACAGGGTTTTACTACTGACTCAGTGACCGAAAAATTTTAGATTTTGGATTTTAGATTTTGGACTCTAGAATTTTCGGTACAGGTTCCCCGCCTCTTCAGGGCGGAATTAATCCAAAATACTCGCTGCGCTGCGTACGCTTCGCTAACGCCAATCTAAAATTCTCAAGCTCCACACTTGAGGGTGGAGTCAATCCAAAATCCAAAATACTCGCTGCGCTACGTACGCTTCGCTAACGCAAATCCAAAATTGGCTGACTCGCTAATTTTGCTGTATGTGTGCTTTATTTAACTAAACCATTATGTCTACAAGATCAGAAATTGCAGTTGAGTTTCGTAATGTCAGTTTTGAAATTAATCATCGTCTCCTCTTATCTGGGTTAAATCTGAGTATTTATCAAGGGGAAGCACTGGTTTTATTAGGGCGTAGTGGTAGCGGTAAAACCACAACTTTAAAATTAATCAATCATTTACTTTTACCCACCCAAGGAGAAGTTTTAGTAAGCGATCGCTCCACAACTAACTGGGATGCTATAAAACTGAGAAGAAGAATAGGCTACGTCATCCAAGAAACAGGTTTATTTCCCCATTTTACCATTGCTGAAAATATTGGACTTGTACCATCTTTAGAAAATTGGCCACCACCGAAAATTCAAAACAGAGTACATGAAATGTTAGACTTAGTGGGTTTAGAACCAGAAAAATTTGCTCAACGTTATCCCCACCAATTATCAGGAGGCCAACGTCAGCGCGTCGGAGTTGCTAGGGCTTTAGCCGCAGACCCACCGATATTATTAATGGATGAACCTTTTGGCGCACTTGATCCGATCACTCGTTTAGAATTACAACAACAATTTCATTATTTACAACAACAATTAGGAAAAACCGTGATATTTGTCACCCATGATATTCAAGAAGCATTCTTTTTAGCCACAAGAGTTGGTTTAATGGATGCAGGAAATTTAGTCTTTTTAGGAACGAGAAAAGAATTTATCCAATCTCAACATCCAGAAGCACAGGCTTTTATGGCTTGTTTAAATACTGGAAATAATTGGCAACAACTTAATTAAAATCGTAAGGATTCAGGAGCAAAGGAGTCACTGAGTCAGAATAAATACAATACAATAGAAGAGAAGAAATCAGGAGCCAAGGAAACATGAAATCACAATAAATTGCCATAATTTTATATTAAATCTTCTTTCTTTCTCCTGACTCCTGACTCCTGACTCCTGACTCCTGACTCCTGAATTCTGACTCCTGACTCCTGAATTCTGACTCCTGACTCCTGACTCCTGACTCCTGACTCCTGAATTCTTACTTAAAATTAATTAAAAATAGCAAAAATCATGTTTTTATTTCAATATGGTTCAGAAATAATTATTCACAGTGGCGAACATTTATTACTAGTAATAATAGCACTGACAATAGCCATTTCTATTAGTATTCCTGTGGGTATTTTTATTACTCGTAAACCAGAACTCGCATCTCCTATTCTTGGTATAGCAAACGCCATTCAAACCATCCCTAGTTTAGCTATTTTTGGTTTTTTAATTTCCGTCCCTTTTTTAGGAGGAATTGGCAAAACTCCCGCCATAGTTGCTTTAACTCTTTATGCTTTATTACCCATAATTCGTAATACTTACATTGGCATTAATAGCATTAATCCCGCCATTAAAGAAGCTGGAATAGGGATGGGAATGACAGATCAACAATTATTATTGCAAGTGGAAATTCCCCTAGCTTTACCAGTTATTTTAGCAGGTGTGAGAGTAGCCACAGTTATCTCTGTAGGAATTGCCACAATTGCGGCTGCTATTGGTGGTGGTGGTTTAGGAGTATTTATTTTTCGAGGCATTTCTACAGTTAACAATGATTTGATTTTAGCAGGTGCAGTCCCCGCAGCTTTTATAGCTTTAAGTGCAGATTTCGGATTAGGATTATTAGAGAAAAGACTAACGAATCAAGTAGATAAGAAAGATAAATTTAATCGGCCGATTGCCATTATTTTAGGAATTATTAGTTTAATAATAGCTGGATTAATAGCATTTAACTATCAACAAAAACCAGCAACAATTTCTATCGGTTCTAAAAACTTTACTGAACAAGTTATTTTAGCAGAAATATTAGCACAACAAATAGAAAATCACACTAAATTAAAAGTAGATCGTCGTTTTAATTTAGGAGGAACATTTATTGCTCATGAAGCAGTTAAAACTGGAAAAATAGCAGGTTATGTAGAATATACAGGTACAGCATTTACAGCAGTATTAAAAGAAAAACCAATTACAGATCCTCAAATTGTTTATGAAAAAGTCAAACAAGCATATCAAGAAAAATATAAATTAACCGTGATGCCATCTTTAGGTTTTGAAAATACATTTGCGATGATTCTCCGCGCAGAAGATGCCAAAAAATGGCAAATCAAAACCCTTTCAGAAGCCACTAAATATACTCCCCAAATGCAAGCAAGTTTTGGGTATGAATTTTTAGAAAGAGCCGATGGTTTTCCAGGGTTTTCTCAAACTTATGGGTTAAAGTTTGCTAATATCAAACAAATGGAATTAGGATTAATGTATCAGGCTATCAAAGAAAAGAAAGTTGATTTTATCGCAGCTAATTCTACAGATGGTTTAATTCCATTTTTAAACTTAGTGATTTTGGAAGATGATAAAAAATATTTTCCACCTTATCAAGCTGTACCTATTTTTAATCAAGAAATTCTGCAAAAATACCCAGAATTAACAGAAACTATTAATCAATTAGGAGGTAAAATTTCTACGACTGAAATACAAAAGATGAATTATCAAGTAGATAATCAATCTCAACCAGTGGAAAAAGTTGTGCGGGAGTGGTTAAAATCTCAACAATTATAATTTTCAGATGTTTGATTCTCAAAAAGATAAAATTTTTTATCCAATTTTCTCGGCAATTTCAATAAATTTTTTACTTTGTTCAATCAAAATTCTCACATCTTCCTCACTTAATTGAAAGGTATCATCAATACTGTAATCTCCTTGTGTCCTTTTATCTTGAGCATCAATCAGATAACGGTGAAATTCCAGAGGAACAATTCCCTTTTTAGCAACTTCTCTACCAAAACATGAAATCACAGCAGAATGACTGGAAAAAGTTAACTCTTGCTGCCACAAAAAGGCTTCGGCAATATAAAACATGGTATAATAAGCTCTGGAAGCAGCAAAGTTATATAATTTATTTTCTGCTAGAATTTCGGAAGCTAATAAGCTTTCTTTAGCTTTCTTGATAAATTTCTGTTGTTCCGATGTCATAGAAAAATACCCTCTTTTTTGACATTATAATTAAAGGGAGTATTTTCATTTTCAAACTTTGCTGAAGAGATAAAGTGACGAGAAATAACAACATCGTTATTTAGACAAATGTTTGAGATTATTTGACTCGTTTTATCAATTTCATGATAGGGGTTAATCTCTGATTTCAGAACAACCAAAATATCAATATCAGAAAATTCTTTAGCGTCTTCCCTCGCTTGAGAACCATATAAAATAATTGCTTCCAGTTGGTTTGGATAAAGTTTTTGCAAAGCTTGTTTAACTTCTTGTAATATCAAATTAAGCTGTGATTTGTTCATTGCTTAAATCATTCCTTTGGTTTCAAATGATTGGGTTTCGGTCTACAAACACTATTATATCACAACCAGTAATATAGCGATTCTTATCCAAGTGAGGTACACCGAAAAAAGAATTAACCACAGGTAGAAGAGGATAGACGCAGATAAACTCAGATAAACTCAGATAAATTTATCCTTTACCACCACATAGTTCCTGGTTCACCTTTAAATGGTCCAACAATATCAGAAGTTATCCATCCTCCATAAAAATCACCAGCTTGAGCTTTAACTAACTCATCATTCACATAACAAGCATCCATTAAACTGACATACAAACAATAGTATTCTTGAATTGAGCTAAAATTAGGAGTAGTTTGAATATATTGCCAAACAGCATTATTGACATATTTATCTCCCACAGAAACATCATAATATTGACAGATACCTTTCCATTCACACATAGTTTTTCTAGGTGTGGCTATCAAATATTCTGCGTTAAAATCTTCAGCAGGAATATAATAACTAGGAGGATGACTGGTTTCTAAAACTCTTTTTGCTTGATGTGTTTCGGCTAAAATAATATCATTGAAAATCACTTTGATATGTTTGTCAGTATCCTGTAAAATTGCTGGTCGGGGATAGTCCCAAACAGATTCTTGTCCTGGTTGTGGAGGAATAGGATTTGGTCTCATGGTTATTTAATTGATGATTATGACTATTAAATTATATCACTTATTAACTGATACTGTAGGCAGGCTGGGAATCATTAAAACTACTATTAATCGGTACATCAGATGTCACAAATCTATTCATTGTTACCGATTTATTTAATCTGACGTACCCTAAAATAATATGTTAGGAACTTATTGAACTTGACAAAGAATCAATCCAAACCAGCCTTTTTCATCTGTCCAATTTTTCACAGTTTTCAATCCTTTTGTCTCTAATTGTTTTTTCATTGTTACTAAATTAAACTTCCGAGAAATTTCTGTGAGTATACTTTCTCCCGCTTCAAAGAAAACTTTTAAATCCAATGCTGCCAAATTTACCCAATGGCTTTTTTGACAATGTAAATACATCTCTATTTGATTATCAACCTGATTATAAATCGCTTGATGTCTAAATAAATTAATGTCAAAATCACCTTGAAAACGCCAATTTAAATGAGAAAGCATATTCAAATTAAAAGCAGCAGTCACTTCTTGACTATCATTATAAGCAGGTTCTAAAATGTCCTTGGTTTTTTGTAAATCAATACCAAGTAAAAAGTAATCTCCCGATTGTAAAGTTCGAGAAACTTGATTTAAGAAACTATCACATTCTTCTGGGTTAAAATTTCCTAGAGAACTTCCCAAGAAAAATAACATCCGTGACTGTAAATAATTTGATTCTAGATGAACTAAAGCTTGTTCATAAGTTCCTAATAATCCATGAATAGAAAAATCCGGATATTTTTCTTGTAGCTGTAATACACTATCTTTGAGAATACCTCCACTCACATCAATTGGTAGATATCTACAAGAATCAGAAATTTTTTGATAAGCATCTAATAAAGCTTGAGTTTTAGTAGAACTCCCGCTACCCAACTCTATTAACTCACAACAATTTGTAATTGCAGCAATTTCATCAGCATATTGTTGTAAAATCCAAGCTTCTGTACGAGTTGGATAATATTCTGGTAACTCACAAATCTTTTCAAATAATAGAGAACCACGATCATCATAAAAATACTTAGGAGATATAGTTTTGGGATTTCGACTTAATCCTTGAATCACATCTTCTCCATCATTATTTAACTCCAGATAATGATGATCTAAAATTGTTAAAGCTTGAGCAATCATTTTCTAAATCCTCTTTTGTAGACTCTGCAACTCTGCGTGATAAAAAAGTAATTATTGTAAACTTTGAGCTACCCTAAAACCAACGTGCTGATAAAAATAGGGTCGAAACCAGTTACGATAACAAGGTAAAGCCATTGTACCATTTGTTGCCCAAGAACCACCAAGCATCATCTGATGTTTGCTATCAAAAAAAGGTGCAGATTGATCTTCATAAAGATGATGAGTTTTAAATCCTGGTAAGGGGTAAAATTTCTCTCCTAACCATTCCCAAACATTACCCCGTAAGTCAGAAATACCAGATTGATTATTTTTTGAAAACATTCCCACAGGAGTTGGAGAAATAAATTGTAAGTTGAGATTGTAGTTATTTGCTAAACTAAAATCTATAAATATTTCTGTTGATATTATTAACGCCTGATTCCATTCTGCTTCTGTCATCAAACGAGAGTTTTTACCGTGCCATTGACAGTAAGCCATTGCCTCATAGTGGTTAACTTCCACTGGCCAATCTAAAGGTAAATCTATTTCATCAAATGTGGCACGATAGCGGTATTTACTTTTATCTTTTGCAGGTATCCAAAATTTGGGATGTTGGATATTATAGAGTTGTTGCCATTCCCAAGATTCAGTATGCCAATAATTTGGATTATTGTAACCACCAGCTTGGACAAATTCTAAAAATTCTCCATTGGTAATGAGATATTGACTAGCTAAAAATGGTTTTACTTCAATTTCTAAATCACCATATTCACTATCCCAACCAAAAGTTAAATCATCTTGACGTTTTCCCAATTTTACAACACCACCCGGAATTTCTCGCATTTGATTATGAGGAATCTCTCCATTACTAGGTGCATAATTCCATCCTTGCGGGCGTTTTAAGTTCTCCATGGGTAATTGACGCAGCAGCATAGATGAAGTTTCTAGATGAATGCGACTATGTTCTATTCCCATTAATAAAGCCCAAAAAGGATGCTGTTGATGAATGGGTAAATTTAAGGGAGTTTGCTGAATAACTCCTGTAATTTCCGCTCTAGCTTTGTCTCGATATTCCCAAACTTTTTGAATATCAGGCCAGTTAACTCCTTGAATAGCTGCCTCTAATTCTGCTGGTGTTTCTGGATCAACTCCGATTTCAAATAGAGTTTCATAGTGAAGATTAATACGATTTTTTAATAACCCAACTTGAATTAACTTGTTGATATAAAAAACAGCGGTATGTCCAAGATAGAAAATTAATTTATTTCTTAAAGGATCGGGATTTAGATAGAAAGTTTTTTCTCCAACTAAACTCTTCATTAAGGTTTCTTCCAGTTTCCAGGAATTTTCAAAATAGTTGAGTAAGGTTGTAGAACTACAATTATTGAGTTTGGGAATATGAGCATCTGTCATTTTCTGCACCTGGGGAATTATTGGTATTATATGGAATAATTAACTTTTGTAAATAAAGTCAGTCTAATTTTACCATTGATAAACACTGAGCAACTATCTTTTGATGCTAATCTAAAATGAGGATATGAACTTCTCAAATGCCAAATTTTTGAGCAAATTCAGCACGCTGATGGATTAGCTCTGGTTATGGTATTTTAGGGTTAGTTGCGACTAAAACTATATTGGAGTTAAGAAAAGAGACAAATTTTTCTTTTTACTGGTAATGGGTAAGATGTATTTAATGACCAATGACTAATGACCAATGACCAAGTTTAAATTGTACAATGCAACTGTGACGTGAATCTTATCTAGATTGAGCGTTTAAATATATATTCATGAGTATTTCCACTTCCGTGTTGAGTGATTTACTAAACTCACTCCCCCATCTGCGACCCCAGTTATATTTTAAAGCTTCACTAACCGCGCTCTCCCATGCAATGGAAGATCAAGTTTTAGCAGCTAATTTAGATCGTCCTCTGATCATTGCTAGTTTCCAGAAAGAGCGATTCTACCGACAAGAAGCCCATCGCTATCAACGACTTGCGGATAAAAGTAATCAAATATATGTGTTATCTGCACCGGAAACGGGTTTTGCTAATAGCTCAGAATATTATGAAAAAGTCGCTTTTGAGCCTGATGATGCTTTAACTCAAGAATGGCATTTGCTAGTATTCGCCCAGAACTATGCTACTTGCTTAATATGTCGGGAAAGCTTGGGTTCTTTGTCCAAAAATCAACCTATTCCAGAGATGATTCCTAGTTTGGATATGGATACAGCCCGAAGATTTGAGGGAATCTGGACATCGGAAAAAGGGGCGTGCTTAAAAGCTGCCCAATTGTTATTAGCTAGAATTGAAGTTTACCGTCCGGATTTAGCGGATAAGATTGATGAAGTGAAGCAGCGGTTTAGGATTGAGGAAGCAATAAACAAGTCAAAAGTTAATTCCAGTCATGAATATGTTGCTGATATTGATACTGACCCGTTTGTGCAGAGGTTGGTGACATATCTGCAAGCTAGTCAATATAAATTACATAAAGCTTATCGTTCAATTGCGGTTCAAGCCAGGAAAGAACGGTTAGTAAATTCTATTAGTACAGCAATTAGGCGATCGCTTGATCCTAGAGAAATTCTCCAAGTTGCGGCTCAAGAATTGGGACAACATTTAGAAGCCTGTCGTTGTCTAATTTATCGCGCCCAAGCTACAGATACTAAAGCCACAATCGAACATGAATTTCTTAATTCTCAGGTAACATCTGTCCTGGGACAAAGTTGGGAATTAGAACACAATCCTCTATTTCAGCAGGTACTCCGACAGATTGAGGGCATAAGTGTCGCTGATACCTCAGTAGACCCTAAAATTAACAAATCATCCGCCTTATCCTCAATTGTGAAGCAGTTTGGTGTGCGTTCTTGGTTAATCGAACCCGTATTATACCAAGGGCGACTACTGGGAATTGTCGAGTTACATTATTGCCATTTTCCTCCCCATGAATGGCAACCAGGGGAGTTAGACTTAGTAAAAGCGATCGCTACCCAAATTGGTACAGCCCTGATCCAAGCTGAATCTTTTGCCAATTTAGAAAAACTCAACCAACAACTGGAAGCTTTAGACCGCACCCGCAGTAATTTAATTGCTATTACCGGACACGAACTCCGCACTCCTCTATCCACCATTCAAGTATGTTTAGAAAGCTTGGCCACTGAACCAGATATGCCTTGGGAACTGCAACAGGTAATGTTGAGTACAGCCCTGTCTGACTCCGAAAGAATGCGGAAGCTGGTACAGGACTTTTTAACCCTTTCTAATTTGGAAAGTGGCCGGGTAGAATGGCATCCTGAATCATTAACCATCCAAGAATGTATAGATCTGTCCCTCAGTCGGTTACGGACACGCTCCAGCCAAGAAAAAATACCCAAAATTAAAACCCAAATTCCGCAAACATTACCTTTAGTCAGGGCTGACGGTGATTGGTTAGTGGAGGTATTAGCTAAACTGGTGGACAATGCTTGTAAATTCACTCCGGCTTCTGGAGAGATTACCATTCAAGCCATTAGCAATGCTCACCAGATGCTAGAAGTCACAGTATCGGACACAGGGCGAGGAATTGAACCCAATCGCCTAGAAATCGTTTTTGACCGCTTTTATCAAGAGGAAGGGGCATTACGGCGAACTACAGGGGGAACGGGATTGGGTTTAGCAATTTGTCGGCAAATTGTCAACGGCTGGGACGGAAAAATTTGGGCAGAATCTACAGGCAAGGATCAAGGCAGTCAATTCCATTTTACTATTCCCATTGTACAGGGTAGTCAATTTAGTTCTAGCGGTTAGAAACCGCGGCTATACAAACAAAGTCCACCTATTCCTTCGGAACGCTAACGCGAACGTGGACTAATAGAACATTCAGGTTTTTTAACCCACGCAGGTGGGTTTTGTCTGTGTAGACTTTTTCCTATCAGAAGAGAGAATCCCAATAACTGAAAATCAACAACCACAAACATCTGAAATAGGTGAACAACCCAATAATCAACAATCAAATTCAGAACCTAGTGGAGAAGGAAATATTTAAGCCATTACTTCTTCTGCTAATAATCTACCATCAACTCGTTCATAATCATCTTCTAATAATAAAGAATGTGCTTGATCGTAAGTTGAATTATCTAATTTAGTCCGATAATTTGCGGCTGGATCATAAATACTACACTTACCGTTTTTATCACCGACTAACATCAAAATACGTGGAGGAAAAACAATCAAATCTACCCATAATTCCACAAATTGCCAATCAGTAATTTGTTTTTCGAGGTCTGCTACGTGGGATAACATGGTATAAATCAGTTCCTTTAATAATTTTAATTTCAGCGTAATAAAGTGAAATTCTACTACCGTCTGCCCTGATTTGATAACCTATTGGATCACCAAAGTACAATCCGTAACGTTCATAATCATCAGTTTCATCATCAATACCTGTTCTTTCTCCCCTTTTAATAATAGATTGTATCACTAATTCCATAGTGATGCGGTCATAAAATACATGAGCTTTTCCTTCTTTTCTCAATAATCGTTTTACTTGGCTTGTATCTGGAAGATGTCTATCAAATAAACTACTTCTAGGATCTGGAGTTAGTTCACGGTTAATACCACTCATGAATAAATTTATAATAAATATCTGTAATTTAAATTACTTGATTAACTACAAATTACAAATATCGTAGCTATTGTAGTGTAACCAAATAAACCGAAATCCAGTACATAATCTAATAACTTTTATTAATACAAGCATAAGCGTAAAAATAATATACCTATATAGTTTAACAATGATATATTATATATTGCATTGTAGCAGATAACATATTTATGTATTCATACACCAATCATGGTAGTTATTATCTGTTTGCTATCACCTGTCCTCTAATTTCTCGCCAATCACTAAAAACTGTTACAGTCTATAACGCGATCGCAACATAAGTCGAGATCCGATGTTAGTATGCCGTAAAAACCTCTTGAGAGACAGTTTATGGCAACTCTAACTGGAAAAACCCCAATCTTCGGTGGCAGCACTGGTGGTCTACTCACAAAAGCTGATGTAGAAGAAAAGTACGCTATTACATGGACAAGCCCCAAAGAGCAAGTTTTCGAAATGCCCACCGGTGGCGCAGCTAAGATGGTTAAAGGCGAAAACCTACTTTACATTGCTCGCAAAGAGTATGGTATTGCTTTAGGCGGACAACTTCGCAAATTCAAAATCACCGACTACAAAATTTACCGCATTTTACCAGGTGGCGAAACCACAATGATTCACCCTGCTGATGGTGTCTTCCCTGAAAAAGTAAATCCTGGTCGGGAAATGGTTCGTCACGTACCCCGCAGAATTGGTCAAAATCCTAATCCTGCACAAATCAAGTTTAGCGGTAAAGCTACTCACGACGTTTAATCGTTAGGTAATGGGTGATAGGTAATGGGTAATGGGTAATTGGTAATGGGTAATTGGGGAAGCAGAAAAAACTTTTCCAGATTATCCATTGCCAAAAACTTCTTCTTCTTCCTGACTCCTGACTCCTGACTCCTGACTCCTGACTCCTGACTCCTGACTCCTGACTCCTAATTATTTATGATTTTCCCCGATTTCGACCAATTTCAAAAGCTTGCTGGACAAGGTAATTTTGTGCCAGTGTATCAGGAATGGATTGCCGACTTGGATACACCTGTATCTGCTTGGTATAAAGTATGTGCAGATCAACCTTATAGCTTTTTGCTGGAATCGGTGGAAGGTGGGGAAACCGTAGGACGTTATAGTTTATTGGGTTGTGATCCTTTGTGGATTTTGGAAGCAAGAGGCGAGAAAACTACCCAAACACATCGAGATGGTTCTCAACAAGTTTTTACAGGTGACCCTTTTATTACTTTGTCTGAATGTCTAGCACCTTATCACCCAGTAAAACTACCAGAATTACCTTCAGGAATTGGTGGTTTATTTGGGTTTTGGGGTTATGAATTAATTAATTGGATTGAGCCGCGTGTACCAATTCATGCTCAAGATGAGCGAAATATCCCTGATGGGTTATGGATGCAGGTAGACCAACTATTAGTTTTTGACCAAGTAAAAAGGAAAATTTGGGCGATCGCTTATGCAGATTTACGTGACCCCGCAGGTTTAGAGGTAGCATATCAAAAAGCCAGCGATCGCATTCAGGAAATGGTCAGGAAGCTATCTTTGCCTCTATCACCAGAAAACACCAAATTAACTTGGACAGCCCCCGGAAATAAGCCTAAAGCCGGAATAGAAGAATATACCAGCAACTTTACCCGTCCAGAATTTTGCGCCAGTGTAGACAAAGCTAAAGCACATATTAAAGCTGGTGATATTTTTCAAGTCGTCATTTCTCAACGCTTATCAACAGAATACAAAGGGAATCCCTTCGCCCTGTACCGTTCTCTGCGGCAAATCAATCCTTCCCCCTACATGGCTTATTTTAACTTCCAGGACTGGCAAATTATCGGTTCTAGCCCTGAAGTCATGGTGAAGGCAGAATGTAATGATCAAGGAGAAATTATCGCTACAGTCCGTCCTCTTGCAGGAACTAGACCCAGGGGAAAAAATAGCCAAGAAGATGCCGCTTTTGCAGCAGATTTACTTCAAGATCCCAAAGAAATCGCTGAACACGTTATGTTAGTAGATTTAGGACGCAATGATTTAGGGCGGGTATGCAGCAGCGGTAGTGTGAAGGTTGATGAGTTAATGATAGTTGAACGCTTCTCTCATGTGATGCACATTGTTAGTAATGTGGTGGGTAAGTTAGCACCTGATAAAACCGCATGGGATTTACTCAAAGCGTGCTTTCCTGCGGGGACTGTCAGCGGTGCGCCTAAAATCAGGGCCATGGAAATTATTAATGAAATAGAACCAACTCGCCGGGGTGTGTATTCTGGTGTGTATGGATATTATGATTTTGAAGGACAATTGAATAGTGCGATCGCCATCAGAACCATGGTATTACATAATCAGACAGTGACTGTCCAAGCTGGTGCAGGTTTGGTGGCTGATTCTGACCCAGAAAAGGAATATGAAGAAACTCTGAATAAAGCCAGAGGATTATTAGAAGCAATTCGTTGTTTACGATAAACTCTATTGCTTATGAACAAGAAGGGAAATTAAAATCAATACTGGAGTTAAACTATGATACCAGCTATTAGTAGACCTTCAACTTTACTTGGTCGAATTAAAGTTGAAAAAGTAGATAAATTCAATTTATTTAAATTTACTGATGAACTCCAGAAGCGAATGGAAGAACTTTTGGAGAGAAAAAAAGCTGATTTGCTGACTTCAGAAGAAGTTATAGAACTGGAAGCTATTGGAGAGTTAGATAGAATTTTTACTCACATCAATGCGATGTTAGTATGACTATGTAAAAAAATATCAATTCAGCAACGCCAAATCTCAGCAGGAGAATAGAGATATGAGTATTGTCATTACAGATGAAGTTTTGCAGACAATTCAAATGTCTGACAAAGAATTAGTTCAAGAAATAGCAATTTTGCTCTTTGAACAAGAACGGTTTACTTTAGGACAAGCGAGCCATTTTGTAGGAATGAATCAACTTGAGTTTCAACGATTACTTGCTAGTCGAAAAATTCCTATTCACTATGATATTGCTGAATTTAGGGAAGATGTAAAAAGTTTGAAAGCTAATAATTGGCGATGATTATTATTAGCAATACATCACCTATCAGTAACCTCGCTGCGATTGGACAATTAACTTTGTTGCAGCAACTCTATGGTAATATCATTATTCCACCAGTAGTCTATCAGGAAATTCTTGCTTCTGGTAGTACAGATCCAGGTACACTAGCACTTCAAACTCTCGATTGGATTGAAGTTATCCCAGTTACAAATGTTGTCCTAGTTCAGACTCTACAAACAATTTTAGATCCAGGTGAAGCAGAAGCGATTTCTCTGGCTGTTGAGTTAAATGCTGATAGACTGATTATTGATGAGCGAAAAGGTAGAAATGAAGCAATAAAGTCCGGTTTACAGGTTACTGGAATCTTAGGTATTGTATTAGCAGCTAAACAACAAAGGATTATTCCTCTGGTAAAACCTATATTAGATGATTTGATTGCTAATGGTTTCTGGATTCGTGAACAGTTGTATGCAGAAGTTTTATTAGTTGCAGGAGAATAGCAACCGGATGATATAAAATAATATAAATCTCTGTTTAGGTAAAAATTTAGCATTTGGGTGGGGTGAAATTTGAGTTCAGACAAACAACGAGAAAGTTTCATAGTTGATAATGAAGATTTAAATGAAGATTTACAAGAACTAAAAGCAAAACTAGCTGAGTTCAATATTTTTGAAGCTATTGGTGTAGTCAGACAAGAAATTAGACATTCAAATTTTTTAGCATTTCTTTTAGATCCATCTCAAAATCATAGACTTGATGATATTTTTCTCAAGCAATTCCTGAAGCAAGTGCTTTTAGAAACGGATAATCCTACAGATCCAATTAATCATGCTGATATAGATATAACTGATTTAAGAGATGCAGAAGTTAGTCGTGAGAAGCACTATATTGATATTCTCATCCATTCACGACAGAATAAATTAGTATGTGTTATAGAAAATAAAATTCATTCAGGAGAACGTCCAAATCAACTGAAAAAATACGAAGAAACTATTAACAGACACTATAAGGATTGTCAAGCAATTTTTATTTATTTAAATCCCGAAGGAAGTCCACCATCTGAAACAAATTGGAGAATTTATGACTACTATAAAGTCGTTGAAATAATTGATAGTATTTGTATAAATGATAAATCTACTCTTGGAGCAGATATTTATACATTAATGACTCATTATTCTACATTAATTAGGAGACATATTGTGAGTGATTCAGAAATTGCAGAACTTTGCCGTAAAATTTATTTTAAACATAAGCAAGCTCTTGATTTAATTATTGAGCATCGTCCAGATTTACAGTCACAAATAGATGAGAATATTCGTGAATTACTATATCAAGGTATTGACTCTCGCGAAATATTTATAACTTATAAGGCCAAGGGACATACAGATTTTTGTCTTAAACACTGGAAAACTTCTGAGTCCAAGGACAAGAAGTTACTTAAGTATTCTATTTATTTTAAATTTGCAAATCAAGAAAAACCTTTTTCTGATGGTCTTGGAATTATAATGCAAATTAGACCAAATGGAAATCAAAAGATTCGTGAGGCTATATTTAATTTAGCAAAAGAAAATCCAAAAATTTTCAAAGGAGCAAAAAAAACAAAGCTAACTCCCGAACATACAACCATTTACAAGAGTAAGGCAATTTTGACAAAGACAGATTATGAGGATGGTGATATTAAAGAAATAATGAAAAAAATTCAGTATTTTTGGGAGGATTTTCTTAAAGATGACTTTGTAGATATAGACCAAATAATCAGTACAAATATAGAGATGATTTTGAATGATAATTGAATAATGCGATAACGAAGTGATCCGAAGAAATCACTATTATAACTAGTGCGATAGCGAAGCGCTGCTGCAAGCAGTTCGCTGATCTTGTAGGTTGGGTTGAGGAACGAAACCCAACATTAACGATATCTAAAACAATTGATAAATATAAATTAACTGTACAAATATTCCTACATCATATATATTCACTTTAACAATACCTTGTCCAAATAGAAAAAAGTCTTAATTTGTAGGTTGACGAATGAAACCCAAGGCATTTGTTGGGTTGCGCTGTCGCTTAACCCAACCTACAAAAAATGGACAAGATATTGCTTTAAACCAACACAATATTTTGATATTGTTCACTCACTTCCTACATCATATATGTTCATTACAATTTTAATTTTAGCTTGTTTAGATTTTATCATTCTGGATGCAGTAAACGAATAAAGCCTTCTTGCTCAAAATGTCTATCTGTTGTCAAAGCTTCATTAATACTTCGTTCACGCATCAGTATAAAGCTGATGGAATCGCATAAAGAGTAACTTTTATCCTGCCTTATCATCAATAGATCAATTGCTTTTCGATACAATGATTCATTAATCCAAACCATTTCAATATCTGGGTTATTCAATAAGTCAATGACAAAAGTAAGTATAGATGAGCGAGGAAAGCGTCTAGCATTTGCCAAAGCAACATATTCAGCAATGATGTAACTGTGAATTAGTTTAACTGTAGCCCTTTTGTATGCAGTACAAGCTAGACTATGAAGTGGTTCAGTTGAATAATGTAAACAAAGTAACCCAGAGGTATCAATGAGCATTAATCCTCCTCGTGGTTATTAGCATACTCTTTAGCTAAATCTGCATCAATGCTTTCATTATCAATATTTGTACTATTATGAATATTGAGTGTGCCAAAATGACGCTCAAATTTTGCTTGTGCTAATTCTTTTTGCACATCTGTAAATACTGGTAAAACTTGACTGAAATGCTGTTCTAGCAATGCCGTTGCTAAACTTTCTGGAGAAATACCGACATTATTAGCTTGTTGCTGAATAGCGATCGCTATTTTATCACTTAGTTCCAGAGTTAGAATTTGGCTCATAATAGGATACTCAAGAATTAATGTTATTATAACATTGATTGTGTACAACTGAAAAAGGCAAATAATAAATCACGGTGGAAATTAAAAGCTTTATTGTTCTGATTCTACCTGTTTAATTACCTCTAAAGGTAACTCTAACACTTCTGCAATTTGCTCATCATTTAAACCAAAATGGCGATGATTATTATAGCGGTTATCGTACTAATGAAAGACAATGGAGGGCGCAAGCCCTGCGCCCCTACAGGCTTTGCAATTTGCAGTTAATTTAACCTGAAATTCCATGTTTTTGGTGCATTTCTTCAATAAACTGATTGAGAGATTGTGTATTACCTGTTGCTATATCTTCTAATCTTTTCTTTATACCGATAAGAGTTTCTAACTTTTCTAAAGTATCAAGTAATTGTTGATAAGCTACAGCATCTTGCACTACTAATTCTGCTTTACCATTAACTGTTAAAACTACAGGATTTCCTGTTTCTTTCATCTGACTAATAAGTTCATTAGTATTACGTTTAAAAGTTGAGAGCGACTGAATATCTCGACTTAAATTAATCATGAGAATTCCTCCGCACTAAATTTGCGTCTAATTTAATGTTATCACAAAAACAAAAATTGCTATCATAGCAGAAAGTTGTGAAGCTATTTTTACAATCAACTTATGAGTAATTTGATTTTTTCTTCGTCTTTTAAATATATTTCTTGTTTAATTATTTTTTTGTCTTCCTCCAATGTTTCTGTGTTTAATTGTAAGTCATTATAATATGAATTTTTGCCAGGAATATATGATTCTGGCAAGTTATGAGGCTGCACAACATAAATATTTTTAACATCCAGATGATCATCAATTTCCAATAAATATTGAAATCCATCAATTGGTGATAACACTAAATCTCGTAAACTAAGTTCACCCTCCAAATACTTTATTAATGATTTTCTCTTAATTCTAAAAACCAGCCAGCGATTGAATTGATCATCTACATCACACCAATTATAAATATAAAAGTCTCCATGTTCACTTTTAAATACTGATAGTAGTGAACCGTCGAAATAGCTCAGATCAACTATGTAGGTAAGATTTAGGGGGAATTGATTAAACTGACATCCTAATACATTTTCCATCATACTCTACCTTGAATTGTATAAAACAGCAATGATCTCAAATTTATTACTTCTATTTTATTTCCAAAAGTGTTGAATCTTGCAATAAAACTTTATCAATCTGTTGTAAAAGCGATTCTAAATCAGCAGAATTATCTAAAACTACATCAGCACGAGCAATTTTTTCCGCAATAGGTAATTGACTATTAATTCTAGCTGCTGCTTGTTCTGCTGTTAAATTATTGCGTTCTATTAATCGCTGTTGTTGCTGTTCTGGAGAACAAGATACAACCCAAATTTGATTAACTAGATTTTCTAAATTAGCTTCAAATAATAAAGGAATCACCAAAATTAAAGTATTTGCAGATGATTCATTAATAGCTTTATCAAAACAACTTCTCACATAAGGATGAATTACACTTTCTACCCAATAACGTTCTTCCGGTTGATGAAAAATAATTTCTCCTAATTTAGCTCTATTTAAATTACCATCACTTAATATGATTTCTGTACCATATTTTTCAGCAATTTGTGACAAAATAGGAGAACCAACAGATACTGCGTCTCTCGCATAAATATCTGCATCTAAAATTGGTAAATTGTAAATTGTCGCTAAATAATTAGCAACTGTACTTTTACCTGTTGCAATTCCACCAGTTAAACCAATTAAATTTTTAGTCATTGGTTATTATAAAATTTAATTATGGCATTTGTTAAACCTTCCAAAGTATATTCTTCCGCTTCAATATCTACCCTTCCAAATATAGTTTGACAAGTTTTGGAAGTTTGCGGACCAATAGAAGCTATACAAACTCTGGCAAAATTTTCGGGGTTATAGGTAAATATATGTGCTGTTAATTGCGAGAAAAATAGAACCGTTTTAGAACTGGCAAAAGTAATAATATCTACAGTATTATTAACTAAAGCATATTCAGCCGCAGCAGGGATACTTTGAGGACAGCAAGATTCATAAGCGGGAACTTCAATTACTTCTGCACCTTTTGCGGTTAATTCTTTCACTAATACTTCTCTTCCCCCACTTTCAACTCTCGGAAATAATATCTTTTTCCCTGTTAATGATTCGGGGAAATTCTCTACCAAAGAATCAGCAACAAAATTAGGAGGAATAAAATCAGCTTGAATATTTTGTTTTTGTAAACTTTGGGCTGTTTTTTCACCAACAACGGCGATTTTTACACCAGCTAAAACCTTTTTATCTTGACCAGATTTTGCTAATCTCTCAAAAAAGTATTCTCCACCATTACTAGAAGTGAGAATTAACCAATTAAAAGTTGATAAATGCAAAATTGCCTGATCTAAAGCATCCCAACTGCTAGGAGGTCCAATTTCTAAAGCTGGCATTTCTATAACATTAGCACCTGCGGAAGTTAAGCGATCGCTAAATTGATTTGATTGTCCCACAGAACGGGTAACTAAAATGGTTTTACCAGTAAGAGGAGATAAAGAAAGATTATCATTCATAGTTGACATTAAATTTATTGCACTATCTGTAGGTTGGGTTGAGGAACGAAACCCAACAAATTTCTGAAAATGTTGGGTTTGGTCTTTGTTCAACCCAACCTACAATTTTATGACGATTTTACATAAGGAATATTTTTTAATTGGAAGTCCCTTATAAGTAATTGCGTAATCGGACAACTTCACCAATAACTATAACCGCAGGAGAGAGAGATAAACCAGCAGTTTGTGTGAGGATATTCCTCAGTTCTCCTATCCAGATTTCTTGACTAGGAGTTCCAGCCCAACGGATAATGGCAATCGGTGTAGAATCAGATTTTTTATATTTTATCAGTTGCTGGATTATTTCTGGTAAATTTTTTCCCCCCATCAAAATTACCAAAGTCTCTAAACTTGCTAATGCTTCCCAGTTTAAAGTTTCTGGTTCATGGGCTGTACAGACTGCAAAACAACGACTAAGAACATTATCCGTGAGAGGAATTCCGGCTAATAATGGTGCTGCTAATGCCGAAGAAATGCCGGGAATGATTTCAAATTCACAACCTGCATTTTTTAAAGCCTCAATTTCTAAAATACAGCGCCCAAATATCAAAGGATCTCCAGATTTTAGTCTAACAACTTGTTTTCTTTCTAAACAATATTTTACTAGTAAATTATTAATTTCTGTTTGGGAAGTGCTGGGTTTACCTCCACGTTTACCAACATCTATTTTTAGACAATCAACAGGGACACAATCTAATAATTGACCATCAACCAAAGCATCATACACCAATACCTGAGCAGATACTAACAGACGATAGGCTTTAACAGTTAAATATTCTACATCTCCAGGACCTGCACCAACAAGATAAACCTTACCTGTTTCTCCAATCATATTTATTCCTAACTCCTAATAACTTGATCAATTCTAGTAGTCTGTCAAGGACTAATTGACGGGTAAATAAATTTCTCTTCTTCCTTCTTCCTTCTTCCTTCGTGTTCTTCGTGGTTCATTTTTTCCTTATCCGTCAAAATTTATTTGACAGACTACTAGGATTTATGCATTGACAAGATTCCCCAAATATGTAAAGTGAATTTTATCCCTTGTAGGGTGCGTCAGACACGATATTTTGACAAAAAAACAGATTTCCTCTATCTGACGCACCCTACTCAATAAGTTATTCCCAAAGCCGAAAACGAGGCAATTTCGTTCATTTATATCATGGCAAGTTAGTGAGCGTGCGTAAGTCCTAAATTCTATAAATTACCAAGTTTTTTCCCCGCCTTAGTAGTCAATACTCACCAAATTTCGCTAGATTAGATCAAGGTACACATAATAGGAATTTTCAATGTCAGCACAATTGTTACTGGTAGATGACGAACCGGGATTGCGGGAAGCCGTCAAAGAATATTTACAAGAAAGCGGTTTTAGGGTTCAAACTGCCAGTAATGCCCGTGAAGGTTGGGACTGGATGCAACAAAATACCGCTGATTTAGTCATTTCTGATATCATGATGCCTCAAGTGGATGGCTATCAGTTCCTCAAGCAAATGCGAGATGACCCCCGCTTTCAAGCCTTACCAGTGGTATTTTTAACCGCTAAAGGCATGACAGGCGATCGCATTCAAGGCTACCATGCCGGAGTAGATGCTTATTTACCCAAGCCGTTTGATCCTGATGAGTTAGTGGCCATAGTGGAAAACTTACTAGCACGTCGCAGCGCCCAAACCCCCAAAACAGGAGAAGACAGCGAAACCCCAAATCTTGCCGATTTGGCTAATCAAATCGCTCAAATTAGAATACTATTAACTCATAGAAGTGCCATATCCCAAACCCCAGCCCCTTTTAAAATAGATTTGACTCCTAGAGAGCAAAGTGTTTTAAATCTGGTAGCAGAAGGATTGATGAATAAAGAAATTGCCCGTCGCTTAGAAACAAGCGTCCGCAACGTCGAAAAATATGTTAGCCGTTTATTTAGTAAAACTGGTACTAATAGCCGGACAGAATTAGTTCGTTTTGCTCTAGAACATGGTCTAGCTAAGTAAACTACCCTCTTAGTGATTAGAGTTAATTGGTAAAAAAATGGTAAAATGCACCTGGATAACTTTGCTGCCGAAAAAGTAACTCTTAGTTACATATTCTTACTGCTTATTTTCCTAGTTTGCCAGCATGGAGACGCAAATATTGTAGACGCAATTTTACGTTTACAAGCAAACTTATGATTAAGGATAATAGGTAGAGGCAGACTTTTAAAACTTCAGTTTGAAAACTCTAAATGAGATAGCTATTACGATAAATTACACTAAATACTATTGAATAGTATCAGCGAAATTGCGTAAACGCATGAGTTGACGACGCATTTGTGGAGAGGCTTTAAACTCCGAAATCTCCTGAGCTTTAACAGATGCTTGTAAGGTTTCTAAAAAATCATCAGATCCTTCAGTTAAAGCCTCTAGTAATACTTGCAACAGTTGCTCACGATCACTTAACAGACTCTTTTCCTCAATCAAACGGAATTTGAGGTGAAGTTCACACTCATAAACACCGACTTCAGAATTATTTATTTGACGTGGTAATGCTTTGGAGTTCATATTTTTGAGGATTCCTTTACTTAGCGGTCATACGGTTGAGGGACTAAATCTCCAGAAAAATGCCTTATACTTTTTTTAAAATGTTTGTGAATCCAAAGTTTCTAAAGATCAGAATTTTTTCTCATCCATAAAACTGGCATTCTATTTCACTCCCCCTGTCTTTTTTCAGTTAGATTTTACTATTTTTTGATGTTTCCTTAATAGTTATGGCATATCTGAGCCATAAACTATTATTCAATTTTTGAGACGTTATACCATGAAGTTTTTGTAAAGAGTTGATTAGTCCTTGTTAAAGGTTTTTACATCAACTTGTTAAAAACGTCAAGAAATATTATTATTTTTACTTTTATCCTATGATAATACTTAGGCATTTGTACTGAAGACGCTCCTTTGATAAATGCAATTTATAACTTTAGAAAAATTCAGTCAAGTCACTACAAGATGAGTACATTTACACGAGAGAAAATCAGAATCAGTAAAAAAATCAGGAAATTTTTGTAAATAATCACATACTTGAGACAAAACTGATTTAAAAAATTCCCAAAAACTGCTCTCGCTGATACCTGGCGAGATTTTTCTCCCTGAGACTTTAATTTTAGACTTTAGCATTCATTTCTGCTGTAAGCTCAAACATAGCAGTTAAAATAATTGCAGTGTAATTTAGCTAAATTCTTACACCCAAATTTATGGATAACCTGATGCTGCTCAAGTCCACAACCCGTCATGTTCGCATTTTTGCGGCGGAAATGGACAAAGATGAACTGATTCCGAGTAATCATGTCCTGACACTAGATATTGATCCAGACAACGAATTTAACTGGAATGAAGATGCTCTACAAAAAGTTTATCGCCAGTTTGATCAACTGGTAGAAGCATCTAGTGGCGCGGATCTAACTGATTATAACTTACGTCGCATTGGCTCAGACTTGGAGCATTATCTGCGATCTCTCCTCCAAAAAGGTGAAATTAGCTATAATCTCTCCAGTCGTGTTACTAACTACAGTATGGGACTACCCCAAGTAGCAGCTAGTAACAATCAATAAATATAGTACATATTTACTTAGTCCTGGCGAATATAATTCGCCGGCTATGTCAAGTTTTCTTGACAGATTGATAATTAGTTCTGCTCTTGCTACATATTCCCACAAAAATAAAAGTTATGATAAGCCTGTGGGTTGCAAAAAAAATGCGCGGTAGCAACTGCTGCTACGAAATACTGTTGAAGAAAATGCCAATTGCAGAATCGGTGGGAAAACTATGGAAAATGATGCGGTAACGCTCTGCTGCCCAAATGAATATTGTCAATCTGCTAATCCCCTCACCCACAAATTTTGCCAGCAGTGCTCCACACCCTTACCGAAGCGTTATCTCTGGGCTGTGGGAGATCCTCTGAACCACTATCATCCTGGATCTATCTTAGCTGATGCTGGCGGCGGGCAAAGCCAACGCTATTTAGTCATTAATAAATCTATACTTTTAGATATCAAACCTGGTTTATTGCCCCAAATACCTGAATTAGATGATGTAGATAAAATTAAACCTTATCTCAAACTAATTCCCTATCGTCTCCATATACCACAAGTTTATGGAGTTTTCAATTTAAGTAATGGGCAGACCAAAACAGAAATATTATTATTAGAAAGACCACCAATAATAACTGATGCAACCATCACTCAAGCAAATCTATGCAGCACTTTAGATACTGTTTGGAGTGAAGCTTCATCAATTCGCCAACTTCATTGGTTGTGGCAATTAGCTAATTTGTGGCAGCCCCTAGCCATTGAAGGAGTAGCATCTAGCCTCATAGACCCCTATGTATTAAGAGTTGAAGGGGTACTAATTCGCTTATTGGAATTGCGTTTTGATGGCAGAAAACCACCGACATTATCCCAATTAGGAGAATTTTGGCAGCAACTACTCAAAAATACTAAACCAAATATTGCCCCATTTGTTCAACAAGTTTGTGATCTACTAATTCAGGGGGAAATTAACTCATCGAGCCAATTAATTCAAGTTTTAGATCAAGGATTGAGCCAATTAGAAAAATTCCAAACAACAACTATTAAAATCTATAGTAAAACAGACTCAGGCCCAAGCCGTCCCCGCAATGAAGATGCTTGTTACCCCTGTGCCGACACTTTGATCACTAAACCGCCCCAGAATAACGCCCTTGCCATTGTCTGTGATGGTATTGGTGGACACGAAGGCGGTAATGTGGCTTCTAACCTGGCAATTGAAACTATTAAGCAACAAGTTAAAGCACTGACCTCAGTTCCCTACGACAATATAGACCCCTCAATGCTACTTTCTGATTTAGAACAAGCAGTAGCAACCGCTAATGATAAAATTAGCCAGCGCAACGATAGCGAGCATCGTCAAGGACGACAACGCATGGGAACAACCATTGTTATGGCTTTACCTGTTGCCCATGAAATATATATTACCCATGTCGGTGATAGTCGTGCTTATTGGATTACTCGCCATAGTTGTCATCAAGTTACCTTAGATGATGATGTCGCGTCCCGTGAAGTCCGTTTAGGCTATGCTCTCTACCGGGAAGCACTACAACATAGTGGTTCAGGCTCATTGGTTCAGGCTTTGGGAATGAGTAAAAGTACCTCACTACATCCCACATCTCAACGCTTTATTATTGATGAAGATGCTGTTTTCTTACTCACATCCGATGGTTTGAGTGATTTTGATCGGGTGGAAGAATCTTGGGAAACTGAAATATTACCCATTCTCTCCGGGAAAACAAGTATAGAAGATGTTGCCCAAAGACTAATAGAAGTTGCAAATACTAAAAATGGACATGATAATGTTACTGTAGCTTTAGTACATTATGATGTCAAATACTCTGAACCAGATATAATAATTACAGCAAATATTTTTAACCTTTTAGCTAACACATTATTAGATCCATTCGCTGATCCGGTCAATGGTGAGAGTTTTATTAATAGTCAGAAAACTCAAGTTATTGCCGAAAATAAAAATATCAAACTTCCTCAAGTACCATTACAGTTGTTGATTATTTTAGGATTAACGTTATTCGCTGGTTTATTAGGATATTGGTTTAAACTCCAACTCAAATCACCAACAACAATATTTTCATCTCCTTCCCCATTTTCTAGTCAACCGCCAAATTCTGCCAATCAGAGAACTTTAGAAAATCTCTCTGCTAACTGGGTACTTAAAGTCAATAGCCCCATAACTCTAAATAATCAAACTTTTCCGGCTGAAAGTTTTTTCCAAGTTATAGAGAAAAAAGCTAACTCTAACACTGAAGATAATCTACAAGTGCGTTTGCGCGTCTGTCAAAAATCCAATCCCACAATACCAACTCCTGAAATAGTCCAGCTTAACTTTTCTGAACTACAAAATTTAGCTAAGGATATCTCTGTATTACAATTAGATCAACCTAGTCCTTGTGAATAGGCAATAGTATTTGAATTTTGAAACCTCTAAGTATTAGTAGGGTGTGTTAGGCATAGCCGTAACGCACCTTAATCTCGATGAACGGTGCGTTACGCTGGCGCTAACGCACCCTACGTACTATGATGTATTTCATTTAAGTGCATACCTTTATAGCAAGGTAAAATCATGAAAACTATATTGACATTATTTGCTAATATTTTCCAGTCTAACTCCTATATCCCTCACGGGCATTGTTATTTGTGGCAAACTCCTCTAGTAAGTTTACACGTAGTTAGTGATGCTTTAATTGCGATCGCCTATTTCTCAATTCCGATCATGCTCATCTACTTTGTGAGTAAGCGCAGTGATATTCCTTTCTCCAAAGTTTTTGTTCTTTTTGGGGCATTTATTATCCTTTGCGGTACAGGGCATTTACTGGATATTTGGACTCTTTGGCATCCAGATTATTGGATTTCGGGGATAGTCCGAGCCATAACTGCTTTAGTTTCTTGCTACACCGCTTTAGAATTAGTGGAACTCCTGCCACAATTTTTAGCATTGCGAACTCCAGAGCAGTTAGAAATAATTAACCAAGAATTAGAAAAGCAAATCACAGAACGAAAGGACGCGGAAGAAACTCTACAAATGATTGTGGCTGGAACAGCTTCTGTGACTGGAAACAAGTTTTTTTCGGCTCTGGTGCAAAACCTGGCAACAGCTTTAAATGTGTCCTATGTAATGGTATCTAAAACAGTTAATAATTCTGTTCCTAGTCTAAAAACTTTAGCATTTTGGACAATGACCAGTTTAGCAGAGAACATTGAATATGAGTTAATAGGTACTCCTTGCCAAATAGTTCTCAAGAATCAATTATTGTCTGAGTATCCAAGGAATTTGCAAGAATTTTTTCCCGACTGTTTATTGCTCAAGCAAATAAACGCACAGAGCTATGTCGGATTACCTCTACTAGATATTAATGAGAATATAATTGGCAACCTTTGTATTATTGATACTAAACCCTTTATAGTCAACAATCGCACCAAAACCCTCCTGAATGTTTTTGCAAGCAGAGCTGCCGCTGAACTGCAACGGCAATGGGCAGAGGAAGAAAAACACCAAGCTTATGAAAACCTGGAATTACGAGTTAGGGAGCGGACTGTCGAACTTGAAAGAGCTAATGAATCCCTAAAACTAGCAAAAGAAAATGCTGATGCTGCTAATCGTGCTAAAAGTGAGTTTTTAGCGAATATGAGCCATGAACTGCGGACTCCACTTAACGCAATTCTCGGCTTTACTCAGTTAATGCAGCCAGATAAATCCCTAACTCTTGAGCATCAAAAATACATCAACATTATTAATCATAGTGGTGAACATCTGTTGGTATTGATTAATGACGTATTGGAAATGTCTAAAATCGAAGCAGGAAAAACCACTATTTATGAAACAGAGTTTGATCTATACAAATTGCTTTCTAGTTTGGAGTCTATGTTGCAACTGAAAGGGCAAAATAAAGGCTTGCAACTAACTTTTGATCATGATGCTACTTTACCTCGATATATCAAGACCGATGAAAATAAACTGCGCCAGATACTAATTAATCTACTAGGTAATGCTATCAAGTTTACAGATCACGGTAGCGTAACTCTGCGAATTAGACATGAGGAGCAACAGTCATTTACCCCCACCCGGTATACCCTCCACTTTGAAGTCGAAGATACTGGAATTGGTATGGACCGGGAGGAACTTGAAAAATTATTTCAGGCATTCCAACAAGCAAGCGCCGGTCAAAAATCCAAAGAAGGGACAGGTTTAGGTTTACGAATTAGTCAGAAGTTTGTACAATTAATGGGTGGTGATATTACTGTTCGTAGTCAACCACATCAAGGTAGTTGTTTTACATTTTCTATTCAGGCTGGTTTTGCTGATTTAGTCTCCAGTGACAATTCATTCCCCATGGAAGGAATAATAAAAGTTGCTTCAGGTGCGGAATATCGGATTTTGATTGCTGAGGATAATGCTAACAATCGCCTACTATTGAACCAAATTTTGAATAATCTAGGTTTTGAAGTGCAGGAAGCGGAAAATGGCAAAGAGGCGATCGCTATGTGGGAACAATGGCAACCTCACCTCATCTTTATGGATATGTATATGCCAATTCTCGATGGCTACGGAGCGACTCGGCAAATTCGCCACCGGCAACAAAAATTAGCATCTAGGCAAATAATCACCCCTACAAAAATTATTGCTCTAACTGCAAGTGCATTTAGAGAACAGCGTCAAGAAACTTTGGATGCAGGTTGCGATGATTTTATCAGTAAACCATTTCGGAGGGAAGAAATTATAGAAACTTTATCTAATCATCTGCGAATACAATTCTCCTATGAGTCAATTTTAGAAAATACAAGTAACTCATCCTCATTAACTAATAACTCCAGTATTGATAAAGTAGACTTAGCTATCATGCCTATAGAATGGATTGATAAATTATATGCCGCTACTGCCCAAGGTAATGATGTCAGATGTCTGGAACTAATTGCTGACATTCCTCTTGAACAAACTTCGCTAATTATCAATTTAACTAAATTGATTGAAAACTATCAATTTGACAAACTAATGATCCTCATGCCTAGACAAGAATAGATTTAGACTCTATTTGATGGTTGAATACTTGCCTTGGTGACTAGAAGTCGCAGCTAGACAGACAAAACCCACCTCCGTGGGTTTGAAACCTTTGATTTTTCGTTAGTCCACGCAGGTGGACTTTGCTTGTGTAGTAGCGACTTCTAGTCGCCTTTTCTTTCATAAATACTCTCGTTCCCTGCATAAAGTCATGAATATGAATATCCCAGATAAAACATTTTTAGCAGATATTCTCATTGTTGATGATAAATTAGAAAATATTCGCCTATTATCTGATTTTTTATCAAAACTAAATTATCAAATTCGCAAAGCGATCAATGGACAATCAGCACTCATGGCTGTCAATATTTTGCCCCCAGATTTAATTCTTTTAGATATTAATATGCCGATAATGGACGGTTATGAAGTATGTAAAATTTTGAAAAATGATCCAAAAACTAGTTCAATTCCTATTATTTTCTTAAGTGCTGGCAGTGACATTAATGATAAAATTCAAGCATTTAATGTGGGAGGTGTTGACTACATTACTAAACCTTTTCATTTGGAGGAAGTCCGGGCAAGGGTTCAAACTCAATTAACAGTCCAATTCTTACAAAATGAGTTAAAATATAAAAATGAGCAACTACAAAACACAATTACTAAATTACAAACTACTCAATATGAATTAATTCAAAAAGAAAAACTAGTGAATGCCAATCGCATTACAGCAGGAATCTCCCATGAAATTAATAATCCTTTAAATTTTATTCTTGGTAATCTTAATCCTGCATTTGAATATAGTCAAACACTGATTAATATAATTCAATATTATCAACAAGCATTCCCAGAAAAAACTCTAGAAATTAGTAATTTAGTTGAAGACATTGACATAGAATTCTTAATTCAAGATTTTAAGAAAATCATGGATTCTATCCGGACAGGAGCAAAACGAATTCATTCAGTTGTTTCGGCAATGCATATTTTCTCTGGTCTTAATCAGTCAGGGATTAAACAGGTTAATATTTGTGAATGTATAGATAGCGTTATCATAACACTAAGTGATCAAATTACATCCACAGATGAATCATCTCTAATTTTAATTTGCAAGAATTATCAAAGTACACCGACGCTGATGAGTTATGCCAATCTATTTAATCAGGCATTAACGAATATTATTCAAAATGCTATTGATTCTTTTGAATCGGATTTAAGTGCTATGAGGGATAGTTTATTTAAACCTACCATTTGGATTACGGTAAAAACTAGTGAAATAAATCAAATAATTATTAGTATTAAAGATAACGGTATAGGGATTTTAGAAGAGAATAAATCTCATTTACTTGAGCCATTCTTTACAACAAAGCCAGTGGGAAAAGGAGTTGGATTAGGTTTATTTACTAGCCACCAAATCATCACTGAGATTTACAAAGGTACTTTAACTTATCATAATTCTTCTGAAGGAGGCTCAGAATTTGTGATAAATATTCCCATACCCATAACATAACAGCGAATTTTTAGGTTCTCAGTGAGTTAAATGATAAACTTTGGATACATAGCAATAGGCTGCACACTGAGATTATTTTTCTCTTATTACTGAATTAACTAACCAAGCATAGGCGTTTCCGAATTTGCCAAAAGTGTCTTCGCTATATCTAGCCCATATAATCAATTTTTTCGTATATTTACGCAATATTGTTTCCACAACTTTTCCACAATAATTATCTAAATTAGGAAGCATGAGGTCAAAGAGACACAGCGATCGCACATCCAACGCCATCGGTGACTAATCATTTCTTTAGAACTCTATCCCAAAAGTCTAAAAAAATAACTACTTATTAATTAACCATGAAATCCCAGCAACTCTTTAAAGAATTTCAACTTTGTACACAACTGCAATACAACGGACAGTTAAAATTGCAAACCTTACCAGAAAAAAACTGGACTTTTTATTACAGACTGGGACAATTGGTTTGGGCAACAGGAGGAACTCATCCCTCTCGACGTTTACGAAGAAATATAGCTCAATTCTGTCCTCAAATTAATACTAATGACCTATCATTGATCTCTAAAAATACATCACTAGACTACTGGGATTATCAGCTTATAGAAAAACTATACAAAAGCCAAAAAATCCAACTGAAGCAACTTAATTCTATTGTCGAAAGTACCATATCAGAACTTTTATTTGATCTAGCTCAAGAAGCAAATATTAACTCTTGCAGTTGCGAACGCGATCAATCAGTAATATTGGATGCAACCTTAACTTCCACTAGTACAAATATGTTCCTTCACCAAATGCAAAACTGTTGGAATAATTGGTCAAAAGCTGGGTTAGAAAGCTTATCTCCTAATTTAGCACCAGTTATTCTCAAGCCAGAACAACTCCGTCAACAAGTTAGTCCCAATGTCTACAAAAACTTTGAAAATTTAATCAACGGCAAATATACTTTGTGGGATTTAGCCGTAAAAATGAAACAGAGTGTACTATCAATTTCCAGTTCATTACTACCTTATATTCAGCAAGGAATCACAAAACTGGTAGAAGTTGGTGATCTACCATTAGTAGCTGCACGAATTAAAAATAATAAGATCACTACCAGCCTTAAAAGTGGGAATGTTCCCCTCATCGCTTGTGTTGATGATAGTCCTCAAGTCTGTGAAATGCTAGAAAGAATTGTTGTCTCACATGGAATGAGATTTCTGAAAATTCAAGATCCTCTGCAAGCTTTACCAATTCTGATTCAACATAAACCAGACTTTGTTTTCTTGGATTTAATTATGCCAGGGATAAATGGTTATGAACTTTGTGCTACTTTACGCCGTACTTCCACTTTTGCCAACACACCACTAGCTATTTTAACAGGCAGTAATGGTGTTTTTGATAGAGCTAGAGCTAAGGCATTTGGGGCTACAGATTTTATTAATAAACCTGTATCTACTGATAAAGTTTTGGGCATACTAAATAAGTATTTAGGATCTACTGCAAACAATGCAAGTTTATCTAATTCCTCCTTTAAAACTTCTTCAAATAACCAACAGTTATGTCCATCTACCTAATAGTGATGTTAAAACTCATTATTACAATAACGAGGTAAGGATACAGTAAATGTTGTACCTAAGTTCTCTTGACTCTCCATTGAAATACTTCCCTGATGAACTTCGACGCATTTTTTCACAATTGCTAGTCCTAAACCTGTCCCTTTAATTTCACCTACATTATTACAACGATAAAACGCTTCAAATAAATTTGATTGATTTTCTAAAGGAATACCTATTCCCTGATCACGTATTTGGAATATAGTTACATGATTATGACATTCCAAATCCAAATAAATTTCCGAACCAGAGGGAGAATATTTAATAGCGTTAGAAAGTAAGTTGGTGAGGATACGTTGCAGTAGTATTACATCTATCTCTGCCTGTATGAATTTGCCAGTACAATTAAAAAAGATTTTATGTTGATTTCCTATAGTATATTGCAGAGTATCAATGAGTTCTGTACAAAAATTTTCTAAGTTAACTAATACAGGTTGATACTGCATTTTACCTACTTCAAATTGTCCAATCAGCAGAATCTCATCTAGTAACAAAAGTAAGTGTTCAACAGAGTTATTAATTTTATTAACATAACGGTGCAGTGTCTCGGAAGTAGGAATTTGATCACCGCATTCAAGTAATCCCGCAAAACCTTGAATACTAGTGAGTGGATTTCTAAAATCATGGGAAACCATGGATACAAAGTCTGATTTCATCCGATTAAGTTCTTGCTCTTTTTCTAAAGCTTTGATAGCTTGATCTTTTGCTTCTTGTAGTTCTATTTGCATTCGTCTTATGCTTAACTGAGTCTCAATTCGAGCCAGCACTTCTTCTAACTGAAAAGGTTTAGTAATATAATCTATCCCTCCTACTTTAAAAGCTTTGACCTTATCTATTGTCTCGCTGAGGGCGCTAAGAAAAATTACTGGAATTGCCTGAGTATGTTCATTTAACTTTAAATGCTCACAGACTTCATAGCCGTTCATATTCGGCATATTGATATCTAACAATATGATATCTGGATATTCTATTTCAACTGCCCTGATTGCGATCGCACCGCTATTAGCACAACGTACCTCATAACCCTGGTCCTCTAGCATACTGGAGAGTAAATGTAGGTTATTTGGTTTATCATCAACGATTAAAATATTAGCTTTAGAGATATATGGTTGAAAATTATTCATCATTAAAGTTAAGTTTAAAAATTATCCCAATTCTATTCAGTCAGAATAAATAGACCTCTCCGGAAAAGATTGTAGAGACGATAATCCCTTTTTAATCATAAATTCTTGTCCAAAAATGGTTTTATGGCTGAACGCTGAAAGTATCTGTAAACCTGTAGCTTACTTATTTTCTGACAAAATTGACCAAACTTTCTTAGGATATCAAATTTAATTTTTGAGTGTTTGGACGCGCTGGAGACGGTTGATAATTCGAGTAGACAATTCCCGTAGGACAATAGGTTTATTTATATAGTCATCTGCACCATTAATAAAGGCTTGTTGTAATGTTTTTGTATCATTGCAGCTAGTCAGAAATAAGATTGGTAGCCAATTCCATTGATGGTCTCGACGGACAGCACGACACAAATCTAATCCTTCAGTTCCACTAGGCATATTGATATCTAGAATCAAAAAATCTGGACAAGTTGATTTTAAAGTTTCCCAGAAATGTTGGGGATTTTCTAAACAAGTTAGCCGCACACCCAAAGGTTCTAACAATATTCTGAGAGTCTTCAGAATTTGTGGATCATCATCAACAGCTAAAATTTTGGCATTAATTGGTGCTAAGAGATCAAATTCTGCGTCTATAATATTTGAATTAATAGGCTCTTTATCTGATCCCTCTATTTCCTGTCGTAAAGTAATCATCAAAGGTTCTAACTTCTGAGCAACTTTTTCTTGATAACCTGCGGTAAAGTGTGATTTCAATTGAAAATCTGACTCTAAAATAAGCTCTATTTTCTTCGCTAATTTACTTCCTTCTTCAAAACCAAACATACCCAGAGATCCAGCAAGTTTATGAGCATTTTGAATAGCTTGTTGGCGCAAAGTTTCATCCAATAAACTCACTCTCACAGAGAAGATAATTTGTTCTAAAGCAGTGAGACGTTCAAAAGTCAACTTTTTTGTCTGCTTCCAGACTTCTGCCACAGAATTATTTAAAGTTTCTTGTTTTGTTGAATTGGGAACTGATTGATCATTTTGCGCTGAGAGAAAAGCAGTATTAATCTTGTATCCTTGGCCATATACTGTTTCTAGTAAATTATCGGCACCAACTGCTTTTAACTCACGACGAATATTTTTAATGTGGGATCTAACGGTAGATTCATTAGGTGGCTCATCATCAAATGACCATAAATGATCAACAATGTCTCTGCAACTATAAACCCGTTTTTGATTGCGAATAAACAACTCTACTAACAAATATTCTTTGCGGCTAAACTTAATTAATTTTTGCTTATAAGTTACTTCATGTAAATTTGGGTCGAGGTGTAAATCACCACAAGTGAGTACCACAGAACTAGAGGTACTACCTCTACGGATTAGTGCGCGGATTCGGGCTGCAAGTTCTTGGACATTAAAGGGCTTAATAACATAATCATCTGCTCCGCTATCTAGTCCGACAAGTTTATCGTTGATAGTATCACGAGCAGTCAAAAGCATGACCAAAACTGGGTTTTTCTGCTCTCTTAGCCGACGACAAAAATTGATGCCATCAAGTTTAGGGAGCATTACATCCAATAACACTAGATCATACTGAAAGCTTTCTATAAACTCCCAGCCAGTCTTACCATCCATAGCCACATCTACGACATAATTCTGCTTCAATAACACATTGGTCAAAATTTTTACTATACTCTCATCATCATCTACTAATAGAATCCTCATAAGCTTGATATTTTAGACTTTTCCCAATTTTAAGTTTTTTGAAACTCTATGCTAAATTCTGTATAAAGATCAATAGAATTTTACAGAATAAAAGCTTTTGAACGTAGTTTAGCGAAATTGAAAGTAGATAAAAAACTGATATTATTTGAATAATATCATGATATTGCAGATTTCGATGATAAGTAATATTACGGAAGCTTAAGTCAGTTTATAAATCAAAATATATAATAAAGGTAAGTTCATGAGATAATATCTGCTGTTACTTATAAAGCATTCAGCAGTTAGTCTAGCCAAGCCAACAACCAGGAAATAGTTCTAAAATCTAGTTGTGGTTGAGTAAATATATGCACAATCAAGATTCCCATATACCGAGAGGTCTTATGACAACGAAAAAAGTTTTAGTAATTGATGATGAAGATGACATCCGAGAGGTTGCTAAAATCAGCCTGGAAATTATGGCAGGATTAGATGTCATCTTGGCTAGAACAGGGAGCGAAGGATTACAAAAAGCTGAGAGTGAACAGCCTGATGCAATTTTGTTGGATGTGATGTTACCCGATATGGATGGGGTTATGACATTTGAGAAACTCCAGGCCAATTTAACCACTAAGGATATCCCTGTTATACTCTTAACAGCCAAAGTACAGGCATCTGATCAACAACGTTTCGCCAAATTGGGCATTAAAGCTATGATTGCTAAACCCTTTAAACCTGCTCAATTAGCTCAACAGTTATTAGAATCTTTAGGTTGGAATGATTGAAATTGTCTATCGAATCTGATATTTCTCCACTGGTTTTACATAATTCACGCATAATTTGACACTCTCAGGTCTAAAGACACTGAGATTCTGCGGACAGAATAGTTTTAGGCAAAACCCAAAGTCTAATTCTCGCTACGATTGTCAAGGATCGTCTACTGAGTTGATTAAGTGAAAGACCTAATCTTCCCGCTACTTTTCGCAAAATATTCGCTGCACCATTTAGATCAGCGTTAACAATTGAACCATTAGCTGACTGATACAATCCACGTTTAACGCGCTTACCTGATGCTTTCCACCCTTCTGGTTTTTGACCATAAATGGGCAGGGAGTCTCCATCTAAGAAAGATGCTTTTGACGTATAAGATTCTTCAGTTTCTTGAAATCTAATCCCATGTAAATCACATAGTTGCTTTAGTCGGTCTTTAAGCTTTCCTAGAGGCATTTGAACAAACCTCTGATTGTTTAATCTACCCATATTAGCGTTAGATTTAAAGCCTTCATTCCAGCCAATGACTAATGTGCCAATACCGTATTTTAGGCAGTGGTCAATAATTAGTTTTGCAGCTTTATTAACGCCATCTTTCATTTGATGGTTGCGTTTACGGGTTACTCGGTCTAACCAATTATCCCAGTAAGCTTCAGGTTTCCCCTCTTTGCGAGTTGATACTTGTTTATTCCAAAGCTGGTTCATCGCTTTCATTGAACGAGAATCAATCAACAAGGAATTACCCAAAGTATCAACACAAGCTGCTAAATTGTCAGCAGTTCCTAAATCAATTGATAAAGCTTGATTGATGTCTAAATCATGTTTTTGTCTCTTGACTTCATAAGAAATTTCCAAGTAGAAAGCACCATTTTTAGGGAGGATAGTAAATTCTTTAACCTTTGAGTAATCAATGTTTGAAGGCATTGTCAGAAAGAAGTCAGAAATACCAAACCATCGCCTAACAGTTGTTCCTAATGAAAATCTAAGTTGTCCGTTAATTAATGTTGGAGGTTGTCCTCCTGAATTTGGATAAGCAACCTTAAAAAGTTTAGAACCTGTCAAGTAATCTGGTGCTTTAGGTTTAAAGTGTAATTGTCCTTCGAGAAACAAAGAGCGCAATTCTTTAAAAGATTTAAAACCTTCTGCCACTGATATTAGAGTTTGCTGCATTGGAACTGATGGCATTGACTGGGCGACAAGTGATTTACTGATGGATTTTTCGTAAATCAAATCAAACTTGTTAGTTAATAACTTTCCAGTTTTGAAAAACGTCTGTCGAGCAAAGTAAACACCACTATTATAAATTTTGCCTGATTGCTGGCAAAGATACTCCAATACCGCGTTTGTTTCGTTGTCTGGGGATAACAGAACTTGTTGAACCCCCATTAACTTTTTAGCTTTAGACATTGTTCGACCTGCAATGTTGTGATATTGTTAGTATATCAACATATTTATTGAATAGCAATGCCATTCCAGAAAAATAACAAATTAGGTTTCACAAGTAAACAGCCCTTTGATAAAGACCCTGTTTGCTTTAAAGTGTTGCCTGGAGTCAAGGCAAAGTTAAAAGCCGTCCCAGACTGGCAAGAACGATTAAGAGAATTTACTGATAAGCTTATAGAAAAAATGAAGACTGAAGGCGAATAAATTCGCCCGTGTCGCTTATATCTCTCCGGCTTTAGCCACTGAGTTTTACGCCTACCAAGTTATCCTATAAGTATCCCAATATTTATGCTTTTAATTCAGTCTATGAGCAACCAACCAACCGATATTCCTTACCCAGAGATTAAAAAGCAAGTTTGTGGAGATATCAGTCACGAATTACGTACTCCTTTGACAGTTATTCAGGTAGCCCTTGATCTTTTAAGCTCTGGTAAGATAGGTAATTTATCTGCACAAGAACTACGAATGGTTGATATTGCTGGTAGCAATGTAGATAGAATTATGCGGCTCACTAATGCAATTGAGAGAGAACCAGAAGCTCAAACCACATTTGTCTCTGGGGAAGAATTAGCTCAACTGCGATTAGAGCGGGATCTGAAAATGGCACTAATTCGTAATGAGTTAAGGCTTTGCTATCAGCCGATTGTTTCCCTAGAAAATCACAAAATTTTAGGTTTTGAAGCTTTGATACGTTGGGAACACCCAGATTTAGGAATGATATCTCCTGCTCAATTTATTCCCTTGGCAGAGAAAAGTAGCTTAATTTGTGATCTTGGTACATGGGCTTTGCAAACAGCTTGCCATCAACTAAAAACTTGGCAAGAGCAGTTTCCTGATCATTATCATAGTTTGAGCGTTAGTGTGAATGTTTGTAGTAAGCAGTTAGAGAACGGTTAATGAGTGTTACCTCAAAATAATTGGGTTCTTCGGTTGTTTTCATGGATTCAGTTGCAAATAATTAGATTCAGGCTCATCAGCCATGAAAAAATAAGATGAAAAAGCACCAAACTTCGCAATCCTTAGCAAATATATTGGTGATTGATGATAGTTATATAAATTTAATTATCCTCTCGAAAATACTGACTAATTATGGTTATAAAGTCCGATCTGCCTTAGATGCGAATATAGCAATTAGCTCAGTTCAGGCTAATTTGCCCGATCTGATTTTACTGGATATTATGATGAACGATATTGATGGCTATGAGGTTTGTAAAAGATTGAAAGTAGATGAATATAGCTGTAATATACCTATCATTTTTATTAGCGCTCTTGATGAGCCTTTAGATAAGGTAACAGCATTTAAAGTAGGTGGTGCTGATTATATTAGCAAGCCCTTTCAAGCTGAGGAAATAATCGCTAGGGTTGAAAATCAACTGCGAATTCAGCGGTTACAAAATCAGTTAGTTAAGCAAAATCAAGAATTATTACAAAAAACTCAAGCCCTAGCAAATTTTAGTTCTAGTTTAAGGCAATTGCATCGCATCAATATCACTACTTTTAATAATATTGAAGAGTTGTTTGCTAAGTATTTAGAGACGGGATGCGAAATTCTAGATTTTTCATCAGGAGCAGTTGGTAAAGCTCAAGACGAAACTTATTCATTGTTGGCTGTTAAATCTGATCTCAAAGGATTAGTTACTGGACTAAAAATAAATGTATCAGACACATATTGTCAAAAAGTCTTGGAGAGGAAAGGAACATTTACACTTTTGGATATAGACGATATAAAAAACTCTGGTTGCTGTTCAGTTTATGAAAGTTCAAAAATGGAGTCTTATATTGGTACTCCCATTTGGGTAGATGGAAATATTTATGCTGTACTTTCCTTTTTTTCTAATTATGCCAGGGCTGAAAAATTTGAAAGCCATGAAAAAGAAATTATTGAAATGATGGCTCAAAGTATTGGTAAGTTTATCAGTGCCTACAACATAGAGATTAAGCGCCAACAGATAGAAAAAGAATTAATAAACAGTGAAGAAAAAACTCGACAAACTCAATTATTTCTAGATTCTATTATCGAAAATATCCCTGATATGATCGTCGTTAAAGATGCAGATAAACTACAGGTTGTCTCTCTTAATAAAGCAGGTGAAGAATTACTAGGCTATACCAAAGAAGAATTAATTGGTAAAAGCCAGGAGGACGTTTTTTCACAAGAGGAGGCAGATTTTATTACATCTAAAGATCGAGAAGTATTAGATAATCAAATTATTTTAGATATTCCTGAGGAATTTATTCATACCAGACATAAAGGTGTGAGAACTCTACGGGTTAAGAAAGTCCCAATAATTGATAAATTTGGCAAGTCAATATATTTATTAGCTATAGCCGAAGATATAACTGAGCGTAAACTTCAACAAACTGCTTTACAGTTGATTCTTGAAGGTACAGCTTCTAAAACAGGTAGTGAATTTTTTAGTTCATTAGTTCGTTACTTAGCAGAAGTTTTAGGGGTGCGCTATGCGTTTGTAACTAAATATTTAGATTTTACTAATACTAAAGCTTCTACACTGGCTTTTTGGGAAGGGAAAGATTTTTCTGAAAACTTTGAGTATGAATTGGCAGGTACACCTTGTGAATTTGTTTTATCTGGGGAAATAGTTCACTATCCCGATAATGTTCAGTCATTTTTTCCTGATAATGAATACTTGACTGATTTAAAAATAGAAAGTTATTTAGCGATCGCATTAAATGATTCTGCGGGAAGGATTGTAGGAAGTTTAGGTGTGTTGGACACTAAGCCAATACAAATAACCCCGACGATAGAACTCATTTTAAAAATTTTTGCAGCCCGCGCTGGTGCAGAATTAGAGCGGCACTTGTTTGAAGATGCCTTACAAACAAATTTAAAACAGCAACGGGCCACCCTGCTAGTAGTAGAAGCAATGCGGCAGACATTGGATATTGAACAAATATTCAGGACAACAACAGAGGAATTGAGAGAACTATTGAAATGTGATCGCGTCACTATATACTATTTTCATTCTGACTGGAGTGGTAAATTTATCGCAGAAGCAGTTGCTCCAGGATGGAAAACATTATTAGGAGAAAAATGCTATGATACTTTTGTTCCTGAAATCATTGATAATCGTAATTGGCAAGATTTGAAAGCTAAGTATATTACAGATACTTACACAGAAAAACATCAATTAAATCAAATATTATATCCACCTAACTTTGTTGTTAACGATGTTAACAAAGCTGGATTTGAGAGTTGTTATCTAGAAACATTAAAGAAATTTGCAGCTCAGGCATACATGATTGTCCCTATTTTTATTAAAAATAAATTGTGGGGAATGTTGGCAGTTTATCAAAATTCTAATCCTCGTTCCTGGAAACAAAATGAAATTAATCTGGTTATGCAAATTAGTAACCAGTTAGGTATAGCACTGAATCAATCCCAGCTATTTACTCAGATTCAGCAACAATCATTACAATTAGAAAAGGCTAAAGATGCAGCCGAATCAGCTAATCGAGCGAAAAGTGAATTTTTGGCTAATATGAGTCACGAACTGCGAACTCCACTCAATGCCATCATGGGTTTTACTCAAGTAATGAGCCGTGACTTATCCCTCAATCAAACACATCAGGAACATCTCCAGATCATTAATAGTAGTGGGAAACATTTACTAGAATTGATTAATGATGTGTTAGAAATGTCTAAGGTAGAAGCAGGGAGAATCAGACTCAATAAAACTAACTTTGATTTGTATTACCTACTGCATAATCTAGAGGATTTATTACGATTAAAAGCTACTTCAAAGGGGTTGAGTCTGATTTTTGATCGCACTTCAGATATTCCCCAATATATCACCGCTGATGAAGTCAAATTACGCCAAATTTTACTAAATTTACTAGGAAATGCCATTAAATTTACTCAACAAGGGCAAGTGATTTTACGCGTCAGTACAGGAGAAAATCAAGATCAGGAAGAGAATTTATCACGTTTCTTAATATTTGAAATAAAAGATACTGGTCCGGGTATTGCACAAGAAGATATACATCGCTTATTTACTCCTTTTGTGCAAGCACAAACTACTCATTCTCATGAAGGAACAGGACTAGGATTAGCTATTAGCCAAAAATTTGTCAAGCTGATGGAAGGAGAAATAACAGTTGATAGTACTGTCAATGTGGGAAGTGTATTTCAGTTTAATATCAAGTTTGATTGTGCTGAAAAAGTAGATATTCCCGCTCCAATTTCTCAGCATCGAGTTATTCACTTAGCTCCTAATCAACCTACTTACCGATTACTAATTGTGGAAGACCGATGGGAGAGTAGAAAACTTTTAGTAGAGATGTTAATGCCATTGGGGTTTGAGGTGTATACAGCGGAGAATGGACAAGAAGGAGTGGCATTATGGCGGCATTATCAACCCCATCTAATTTTGATGGATATGCAAATGCCGATCATGGATGGTTGCGAAGCTACAGAACAGATTCGGTCTAGGGAAATCAACAATCTATCGGCTGTTGAACATCAAACTAAAATTATTGCTTTGACTGCTAGTGTTTTTGAAGAACAGCGAACTTATATTTTATCTATAGGTTGTGATGATTTCATCCACAAGCCATTTCAAGAAGAATTTTTGTTAAATAAGTTGGCTGAACATTTGGGTGTTAACTATATCTATGAGGAAAGAGCTAAAAATATAGAAGAGGAAAAATCTTCGTCTTTGATCCTTTCCCCTTCATCTTTACAGGTAATGCCGACAGAATGGATTAATCAGCTACATCTGGCTGCTGGTAGATGTAACAAACGTCAAACTGTTGAATTAATCAATCAAATCCCTGAAATACATGGCAACTTGACAAAAGCTCTTTCCCAGTTAGTACAAGAGTTTAATTTTGAAGAGATTGTCCAGTTATGTGTTGAATAGGGGGTAGACACGGTGTTCATTTTGACATTATCTTCCTCTCAATATAGGATCGATAATTCTGTGGAGTGCGATCGTCTAAAATTAGGGTAGTTGTGAGCGATAGCGAAGCACTCTGTAGGAATTGCTGTTTGGGGATGTTGGGAGTGCGATTATGATTTTTTGTCAGAATCAGGATAACCAGGATTAAAGGATTTACAAGATGTTATTTAATAATTGTTGGTGAAAATTTGAGGATTATTTTATTTATTCTGATATGGCTAACGCCACGCTATCAGACAATTACAACATTAACCACCAATAAACAAATGAGCAATTACATCCTGTAGTTCTCTAAATTGTTCAAAACCTGAAATAATACAAGTGGGTCAATAACAGCAAAAATACTTGCTTGTCCAAAACTTCTGCCTAAAATATCTGTATATCTGTGTCTTGAACGTTTAATTTCTACCAATCCATGTCCAGCCCGAATTTGGCCATACCTTCGGCGAGTATAGCGATCGCCCGTCTAGTAAATACTGGTACAGATCACTTCGCCATTTGGGTAGTCAAAGCACCATATCCCAGTGGCTATGTTCTCCGTGATTGTGTTTTCTCTGCTGAACTTAATCAAGTTTGGCAAGAATGGCAGCAAATGTTTGCTGGTCATAGTCCCTTAGATGTTACATCCCGTGCAACTTCCGCATTAGTTAAGACATTACCCTTAACTATAATTTCATCTACTGAAGGTCAAATTCCCAGTCCCTATAGTAGTCGTCTGATGCAATCCTTGGGCATCAATCTCTGGCGATGGGTATTTGATGGGGCTATTCTGAGTAGTTGGGAACGGAGTCGGGGGATAGCTATGGGTCAACAGACTCAATTACGCTTTCGTTTGGAAATCCGTGATCCTGATCTGATTGCTTTACCTTGGGAAATTATGCAGCGGGAGGTTGGACAATCAGCCATATCTCTATCCCAAGATGTTTTATTTAGTCGGACTATCAGCGAAGTTGAACCTCTGCCAGAATTGCGAACCGACCGGGCTGTCAATATTCTGTTGG